>JACKMK010000002.1:600000-900000 GCA_024235395.1 Chromatiaceae bacterium | reverse complement strand
AGGATCGCCTGGGATTCCGCTTTCTCACGAACCTCACGCAGGTTGAAGGGCTCGGCCGGCTCGTCGGCCTCCTGTGTCGGCAGTTCCAGGTCTTCGAGCGAGACCTGATTGCCGTCGGCCATGATCACCGCACGTTTGACACGGTTCTCCAGTTCGCGGACGTTTCCCGGCCATGGGTAGGCCTCGATCCCCTCGATCGCCTGCGGACTGAATCCCTTCAGCGGCCGCTTGAACTGTGCAGCGAACTTTTCCAGGAAGGCCCGTGCCAGCAACAGACTGTCGCCCGGTCGCTCGCGCAGCGGTGGAACGCGTATCGTCGCCTCGTTGATGCGGTAGTAAAGGTCTTCGCGGAAGTCGCCGGCGCGAATCAGCTCGGGCAGATCGCGATGGGTGGCACAGATCACGCGGACATCGACCGGAATCTCCGAGCGGCCGCCGATACGCTCGATCACGCGCTCCTGGAGAAATCGAAGCAGCTTCGCCTGCAACGGTTGCGGCAGATCGCCGACCTCGTCGAGAAACAGGATGCCGCCATTCGCGACCTCGATCTTGCCCTGTGTCGTTTTCGCCGCGCCGGTGAATGCACCTTTCTCGTAACCGAACAGTTCACTCTCGAGCAGCGCTTCAGGAATAGCGGCGCAATTGATTGCGACCAATCGTTTGTCGTGGCGGTCGCTGAGGTTGTGCAGTGCCTTGACCAGGACCTCTTTGCCGGTGCCGCTTTCACCGAGAATCAGCGTCGACACGTCGGTAGGTGCAAGTTTCTCGACGGTCCGGCAGACCTTCAACATCTCCGCACTGGATGCGATCAGGCCTTCGAGAACCGAACTGCCGGTCGCCGTCTGCAGACGCCGGTTCTCCTGCTCGATGTGATACAGCCGCGCGGCACGCTTGATGGTGATCCCCAACAGGTCGGGGTCTATCGGCTTCTCGTAGAAGTCATACGCGCCCATGGCGATGGCACGCATTGCGTTGGTGCGATCGTTGTGCCCGGTCACCACGATCACCTTGGTATCGGGGGCCAGGGCCAGGATCTTCTCCAGCAGACCGAAGCCTTCGGTGACGCCGCCGGGATCCGGCGGAAGCCCGAGGTCGAGTGTCACAACGGGCGGCTCCAGCCGGCGCAGGTGGGCCAAGGCACTGTCGCGCTCCTCGGCCACCGCCACCTCGAAATCTGCAAAGCTCCACTTGAGCTGGCTTTGCAGACCCGGGTCGTCCTCTACTATCAGCAGCTTATCTTTGCTCTCTGCCAACGTCTATCGGTCCTCAAATCAGTCTCACAACAGGATATGCGGCATCAGCTCGACGACGAATGGTCGACCAGCGGCAGCATGATGCGGAATGTCGTGCCACGCCCAGGGGCACTTTCGACGACCACCTGACCACCCAACGCCGAGATGACCTCGCGGCACTCGTACGCACCAATCCCCATGCCGGTCAGGCCCTTGGTGGAATCAAACGGCCTGAACAGGCGCGTCTTTATGAAATCTGCATCCATTCCCGATCCGGTATCGCGAACCTCAACTATAGCTTGGTCGCCGGAAACCCGCAGCACCACCTCGACTTTGCCGTCCGGTGGCGTCGCATCCTGGGCATTCTGCACGACATGCCCCAACACCGACGACAATCGATCAGGTTCCGCCAACACATGCGCTGATGGCACATCGGCCCGGAAGACCGGAACGGGCTTGCCACTGGCCTTCGCCGCCACCACGTGTTGCGCCTCCGTGACCAAATCAATACGCCGGCGCTCCCCGGTCACATCGGCGCTCTTCAACTGCGCCATCAACCGGTTCATCTTGTTAACCGCGTTCTCGATGGTATGTACCGCATCTTCGATGAATTCGGGATTGTGCTTGTGGCGGGCGGCATTCTTGACGACGAGCGACAATTGCGCGATCAGGTTTTTCAGATCGTGAATCACGAATGCGGACAAGCGGTTGAAGCCCTCGAACTGGCGTGCCTCGGCGAGCGCCTCGGCCGCCTGGCTGAGTGCCAGGTAACTGGCTGCCTGCATACCGACCGTCTTCAGTAGATCGAGATTCTCCCAGTTGATGGATTGCGGCGCCCGCGGCTGCAACAACATTACGAAACCCAGCAGGCGTTCGTCGTGGATCAGCGGCACGATCAGCCAAGCATCCGGATTCTGCAGAATCCACTCCGGCAGCCCGAGATCACCGTACACGTCGGGTGCGGATCGGTATTCGTCGAGATCGATCACCCAGCGCTGTCGCTCCATGAACGGCGCCATCGGTTCTTCTGCCTCGATCACGTGCTCCACCGCGTACTGGGCATTGAAGCGCGCCCTGAAGCGATAGTTGCCTTTTTCGGTACGTGTCCACAACAGCCCGCCGGAACTTTCGACAATCTCCGCCAGGGCCCAGATCACGCGCTCGTTCAACGGCAGATCACCACGGACTCCTGCCAACAGGCCTATTATCCGCAGCCACTCTTCGCGGTAGTCGTACCGGTAACTGAAAAAGTGCTTGTTGAGGAAAACCTTTGTCCGGGCACGGAACTGCCCGGAAAACAACAGGGCCACCAACACGGTGATCGCGCCGAACAGAAACGCGATCTGCAACACACCGCCCCACTCACCGCCGTACAGCTTGATGTAGTAGCCCGCGAGGGCCATCAGCAGCATGTACAGCCCGGCGCTGAACAACGTGGTCGAATGCAGCACCATGCGACGCGAGAGGAATACCGGCAGATTCCAATCCGGATTTCGCGCCGCTGTGATGGCAATCAGCGGAATTGCGGTTACATTGACAAAACCCCGCGCCGACCAGATGGCCCCATCGAGTTGATGGAACAACAACGCATCGGTGTACAGGTAGAAGTCGAACACGAACAGCACGCCGAGTCCGAAACACAAATACTTGATACCCCAGCGCTGCTCGATCGGGGTGTTACGGAACAACTGCTCGACGAGTGCCATGCCCAGCACGGCGAACAACAACTGCCCCATCAAAGAGAACTCGCCGCGCAACGCGCTGGGCCGCAACCAGTCGGTGAGCGCCGGAATCTCGACCAGCGTCAACAGCATCAACAAACCGAGGACCAGGCAACCGAGTCTGACGTGGCCCAGCATCCGTGTGTACAGGGCGTTGCCTTCCGCAAAAGGCCGCAACAGATAGAGCAGGAAGAAGATCCACAGCAGATTGCGTACGACTTCCGCGGCTAGCACCAGGTTGAAATCGGGCACCCCGTATCGCGATTGGGTGGCCGCTGCGATGGCCCATACCGCAGATCCCGCGACTGAGACCATCAGCTGCGAGCCTTGGAAACGCGCCCGCCAGCCGGTCAGCAGCAGGACCAGCAGAAACAGGTACGCAAGCGCCGCCAGGCCGTAACTGAAAAACGCGAGTTCCTTTACCACCGCGGGGTATCCGTCCCGCCAAACCAGGCGCTGCCCCGTTGACGTGACCGTTGATGCCAGCCGCTAATGAGCACCCTTGCCCCACAAAACGACCTCGACGGTCTCGAGCAGAATGATGAGATCGAGGAAGGCGCTTGCATTCTTGACGTAATAGAGATCGAACTCGAGCTTGTTGCGGGCATCATCGATCGTTGCGCCGTAGGGGTACGAGAGCTGCGCCCAGCCGGTCAGGCCCGGCTTGACCCGGTGGCGCTCGGCATAGAACGGGATCTCCTTTTCCAACTGTTCCACGAACTCGGGACGTTCCGGACGTGGACCCACCAGGCTCATCTCACCGAGCAGGACGTTGAAGACCTGCGGCAGTTCGTCCAGCCGGGTCTTGCGGATGAGTGCGCCCACCCGGGTAATCCGGTTGTCGTTCTTGGTTGCCCAACGCGCGACGCCATCCGCCTCCGCGTCGGTGCGCATGCTACGGAACTTGTGCACGTGGAAGGTTCGCCCGTTCAGGCCAACGCGCACCTGATGAAACAGGATCGGCCCCCGACCCCTGCTCTCCGCCACGATCGCCAACGCCACCAGCACCATCAGTGGCCAGGATAGCAGGAAGATCAGCAGTCCCACCAACAGGTCCAGGGCGCGCTTCGAATACTGCGCGACACCGCTGAGGCGGAAACCGTCGGAGAAAAATATCCAGCTCGGGTGCAGCACGTCGAGCTTGATCCTGGATGTCTCCTTTTCGAAGAAACTCAGCAGATCCAGCACCATGGTGCCCGACATCTTGCAATCGAGAATCTCGTCCACCGGCAGCCGAAGCCGGCGGTCGTCGGGCGCGACCACGATCTCGTCCACTTCGTTTGCCAGCACGATATCCATCAGGCGCCGATCGTGCGGCAACCAGAGATCCCGCGGGATGTTGGTCTCCTGCTCGTTGACCGGGATGTAGCCCACGACCCGGAAACCGGCCTGGCGTGGCGCCAGGTCGGCGATCATCTGCGCCTGCCTGCCGGTACCCAGCACCAGGACAGTGGTCGACTGCAGCTCGCTGTGCGTCAGCCGGAAGAACAGACTGCGCAGCCCCAAAACGCCGACGAAGGTGAACAACATCGCGTACGCCATGGTGCGACGACCGACGACCAGATCGGGGAAGGTGTAGAACACCGCACTCATCGCCACGCTGGCGATCAGGAAGCTCAGGCCGAGTCGCACCAGGAGACCGGCGCTGAATGGCAACCCACGCTGGTAGAGGCCGACGGAAACCATCGCGATGGTCATCGCCGACGCATAGGCGAGCGCGGTGTAGGACAGCGTCTCCGGCATCGCCGCCAGATTCATTTCTTCCGGCGGCAACCGCATGTAGAACCCGGCCAGCAACGAGTAGAACATGACCAGGAACTCGACCCCGCCGAGCAGCAGGTAGAGCTTGGACACATAGTGACCAAAAAGCCGGATCATCATTCGGGGTACCTGACCTCGCTGCCAGTAAGCGTGCCGAGCCTGACAAACCACACCCGGCTGATCAACCAAGGAATCGAAAAATTCACGTCCTGCTCACTATATACAGCCGACGACCTCGCCTCTGCCAGCAAGGCTGAGGTATCATTCGCGCCGCGGAGCGACATGCCCGCCAGCACGATTCAGGAAAGCCGTTCGCCACCATGGACATTCAACACGCCAACATCGCCGTGATCGGGCTCGGTTACGTCGGACTTCCGCTGGCCGTCGAGTTCGCCAGGAAGTTCCCGGTCACCGGTTACGATATTAGTGTCCCGCGTATTGCTGAATTGCGGCAAGGCAGAGACAGTTCTTTAGAGGTGGAACCCGAAGAACTGAAAGCGGTCGCGATGAAGTTCACCGCTGAACTGGACGATATCCGCCACTGCAACATCTACATCGTCACTGTCCCAACGCCGATCGACGAGTACAAGACCCCCGATCTGCGCCCGCTGATCGCCGCGAGCCGCGCGGTCGGCCAGGTCATCGGCAAAGGGGATGTCGTGGTCTATGAATCCACGGTCTACCCCGGTGCCACCGAGGAGGACTGCATTCCGGTCATCGAACAGGTCTCGGGCCTGAAGTTCAACCAGGACTTCTTTGCCGGCTACAGCCCGGAGCGCATCAACCCGGGCGACAAGGAGCACCGCGTCACTTCGATCAAGAAGGTCACCTCAGGCTCCACACCGGAAATCGCCGACTTCGTCGATGCGCTGTATGCCAGCATCATCGTTGCCGGCACCCACAAGGCCAGCAGTATCCGGGTCGCCGAGGCCGCGAAGGTGATCGAGAACACCCAGCGCGACGTGAACATCGCATTGGTGAACGAGCTGGCGCTGATCTTCGACAAGATGGGCATCGACACCGAAGAGGTGCTCAAGGCAGCCGGCACCAAGTGGAACTTCCTCCCATTCCGCCCCGGTCTGGTAGGTGGGCACTGTATCGGTGTGGACCCCTACTACCTGACGCACAAGGCACAGGCGATCGGCTATCATCCCGCGATGATCCTCGCGGGTCGGCGCATCAACGACGGTATGGGCTCACACGTGGCCAGCAGCCTGGTCAAATTGCTGTTGAAACGTGGGCTGGCGGTGAACGGTCAGCGCGCACTGATCATGGGCCTCACGTTCAAAGAGAACTGCCCTGATCTGCGCAACACCCGCGTCACCGATATCATCGACGAGCTGAAGAGTTACGGGATGCAGGTGGATGTCTGGGACCCCTGGGTGAGCGCCGAAGAGGCCGAACACGAGTACGGCATTACGCCGATTGCACAGCCCGAGACGGGTTCGTATCAGGCCATCGTCATCGCTGTCGGACATCACCAGTTCACCGAGCTCGGCAGCCGAAAGATCCGCGAGTTCGGTGCCCCCGATGCCGTTCTGTTCGATGTCAAATATCTGTTCCCAAGGTCCGAGACCGACGGTCGCCTCTAACTACAGTCATCTGGATTCGAAAGCATGCGTGTATTGATTACCGGCAGTGCGGGCTTCATCGGCTCGGCGCTTTCCCTGCGACTTCTGGAAAGGGGCGACGAGGTGATCGGCGTCGACTGTCTCGATCCCTATTACGACGTCTCGCTCAAGGAAGCCCGCCTGGCGCGCACACTGGCCTACGACGGCTATACCGAGGTCAGGGAACGCATCGAAGATCGACAGGCGATGGCGGAGGCATTCGCCAAGTACCAGCCACAGCGGGTGGTGAACCTGGCGGCACAGGCCGGCGTGCGCTATTCGATAGAGAACCCCGAGGCGTATATCGACAGCAATGTCGTGGGTTTCGGCAATATCCTGCAGGGCTGCCGCAACCATGCCGTCGAGCACCTGGTCTATGCCTCTTCGAGCTCCGTATACGGTTCCAATACCAACATGCCGTTTTCGGTGCACGACAACGTCGACCACCCGGTCAGCCTGTACGCGGCCACCAAGAAAGCCAACGAACTGATGGCGCATACCTACAGTCATCTGTACAACGTACCCACCACCGGCCTGCGTTTCTTTACCGTATACGGCCCCTGGGGACGCCCCGATATGGCGTTGTTCAAGTTCACCAAGGCCATCCTCGCCGGTGAGCCCATTCCGGTCTTCAACTACGGCAAGCACCGTCGTGATTTCACCTACATCGACGACATCGTGGAGGGGGTCATCCGCGTGCTGGACCAACCGGCGAAACCCAACCCGGACTGGGATGGCGACGAGCCCGATTCGGCCACCAGCCGGGCGCCGTATCGCCTGTACAACATCGGCAACAACAGCCCTGTCGAGCTGATGCACTACATCGAAACGCTGGAGAAATGCCTCGACAAGACAGCCGAGAAGGATCTGTTGCCGCTGCAGCCGGGCGACGTGCCCGATACCTATGCCAACGTCGAGGACCTGGTCGCGGACCTCGGCTACAAACCGGCCACTTCGGTCGAAGACGGCGTGGCAAAATTCGTCGCCTGGTACCGCGAGTACTACAAGGTCTGAACGTGAAGGGCCGATAGCGCGAGACGCGGAAAAGCGGGGCCGGACCCCGTTTTTCTTTGCCCGCCTTCATCAGATGAACGCGAGCACCTGCTCCTCTATGTCCCGCTTGTCGATCACCGTGTCCTGCACCACCGGTCTGTCGAACAAGGCCTCTATCATGGGCGGGATGGGCGTGTTCGCGGTGGCGGAAATCGATTTCAGGGCATCGATATCGTGACTGTCGACCTCGCCCGTCAGGGCATGAGCGATGGTCGGTGAGAACTTGGTCCATTCCGCCGTGGAATACACGATGCCCGGCAACGGCTTTTCGCGGCAACTGTCATGCGCCTTGAAACAGGTCGCGGTATGCGGATCCATCAGGTAGCCGTCGTTGCGGAAGGTGTCGCGTATGTAGCCATCGACCTCGGCATCGTCGGCATAGTCGGCGGCGAACACCGCCTGCAGCGAGGCCAATTCATCGTCCGTCAAACGGTAGACGCGGTTCTCGTCCAACTCGGTCATCAACTCGCGTGTGCGCTGTGCGCCGAACAGGTCATAGAGCACGCGCTCGACGTTCGACGACTTCAGAATGTCCATGGCTGGCGAGCTGGTTGCGACCACCTTGCGGTCGCGCAGATCGTAGCGCCCGGTGCGAATCAGTTCGGTCAACACGTTGTTGCTGTTCGAGGAGATCAGGATCTTCTCCACCGGAAGCCCCATCTTCATCGCGTAATAGCCGCCGAGCGCGTTGCCGAAGTTGCCACTGGGGACGTTGAGATACACCCGGTCGCCGAGCGCGATCGCGTCCTGACGCACCAGCTCGAGGTAACTGTGGATGTGATAGATCTGCTGAAAGATGATGCGACCGAAGTTGACCGAGTTGGCCGCGGACAGGTGGGTGTGGCGCTCGCGCAGCCGGGCCCGGAAGGCATCCGACGACAACAGGGTCTTCAGCGCTGACTGTGCGTCATCGAAATCGCCGTGGATACCGATCACCTTCAGGTTCGCGGCATCCTCGGTCACCATCTGCAGGCGCTGCACGTCGGAGGTCCCGCCATCGGGGTACAGACACGCGACCTTGACGTTGGCCCTGTCCTTGAACGTCTCGAGGGTCGCAGGCCCGGTATCACCACTGGTCGCCGCAAGGATCAGGTATTGCTCGCCCCGGGCCTGAGCCAGGCTGGACAACAGCACGCCGAAGGGCTGCAGGGCCATGTCCTTGAATGCCCGCGTGGGCCCGTGGTACAGCTCGGCGACGAACAGCTGTTCGCGCACCTTCGTCACGGGCACTGGATGCGCCGGGTCGTCGAAGCCATCGTATAGCGCGAGAGCGCGGTCGATCACCGCCGGGTCGATGTCCAGTTCGAAGGCATCGAGCACCGCGCGCGCCAGCGTCTTGTAGTCGCTGCCCAGGTGGGCACGCAGAAAGGGCTCGCCCAGTGCCGGCAGGCTCTCCGGCACGTAGATACCACCGAAGGAGCACATCGGGCTGAGAATCGCGTGCGAGAAGCTCACCGACAACGGACGAATGCCATCGTTGCCGCGGGTTTCGATGAAGTCCATGGTGCTTACTGCGTGTTCAACAAAGGGGCGCATTATAGCCCTTTGTCGTCGCGGGGACCGTGCGACGCATCGGGATGTGCGTCCAGACTCGCGAACAACGGCCGCCTCCTGCGCCACCAGCGCCGTGCCGAGCGCGCGTGCCAAAGGTAGACGGCCCCGTTGCCGGGGTGGACATGCAACTCCCCACCATCCCGCATCAGGCCCGCGATCCGAACCTCGAGTTCGGCAAGCGCCTGCAGCCAGCGGCCGGGGTCGGCGTGTATCACCGCCCTGCCCGGTGCGTGCTCGACGATCATTTCATCGCGACCCGTTCCCGGGCGCAGCGCGACCAGTCCGCGTGCGAGCGCGCAATCCCCAACCAGCCGGCCGAACGGCCCCGTCGCCCGTTCCGGCAGGCGGCCGCCGCCGCTGAACCACAGGCCACCGAGCGTCGGCCGGCCCCGGGACTCGCGTTCGCGGTTGAATGCCAGCGCATGACACAGCATCTGGGTCTCGTTGAGCAGGCCGCGCCAGTAGCGCCGGTCCTCGCCATCCGGCAGGTAACGGTCGAGACTGCGGCCGAGCACCGCCGACAATGGGTGCGTCGTGATCGATGGTGCGCTATCGCAGTGCAGATACATGCGTCCCGCGCGACTGCCATGTAGACGCACGCCGTCGTCGGAGAAATGGGCGTTGAAGGTCTCCACAAGCCCGGCGATCTCGTCGGCGTCCAGCGGATCGTCGTCGAGGGCGAAGGCGAGCAGACGATCCCGGTCGGCGAGCAATAGCAGCGGATCGGCGTGCAGCAGGAACCCGGCCGGCGTCTCCCCGGTGTCGGCCAGGAAACTGACTGCCGCAGTCGGCAGATCGCCCCCGGCCGATGACTCGACGCCGAACAGCGCAAACAGGCCCGCGGCATAGCCGACGGGCTCGACCAGCCGGTCGGCGCGCGCCAACAACAACTCGAGGTGCGGAAAGGCCTGTCGGTCCACGCGCTCGAGCCCCGCCATGGGGCCGAGCAGGCCGGGCACGAAAAGGTGGCGAATCAAACCGTCAGTCGAGGTCTTCGACGCGAATCCGGGTGACGCCCGCGCGAATCGTATCGAGCGCCTCGATCCGTTTGATCGCGTCGTTCATCTGTTGTTCCCGAACTCGATGGGTAAGCATCACCAGCGGCACTTCGACCTCTCCGTCCGGCGGCTGCTTCTGCTGCATCGCTTCGATGCTGATGCCCGCATCGCCGAGAATGCCGGCGACGGCGGCCACCACGCCCGGCTTGTCCACAGCGGTCATCCGCAGATAGTACGCGGTCTCCACATCGGCCATCGGCAGTACCGGCAGATCCGACAGCTCACCGGGCTGGAAGGCGAGATGCGGGACGCGGTTCTCCGGGTCCGTCGTGAGGGTGCGCGTGACATCGATGATGTCGGCGACCACTGCCGAGGCCGTCGGATAGGCGCCGGCGCCGGCGCCGTAATACAGCGTCGGCCCGACCGCGTCCCCTTTGACCAGGACCGCGTTCATCACGCCATCCACGTTGGCGATCAGGCGACGCTCCGGGATCAGCGTGGGATGCACGCGCAGCTCGATCCCCCGCTCGGTGCGTCGCGTCACGCCAAGGTGCTTGATTCGGTAACCGAACTCTTCCGCATAGACGACATCCTGCGGCTCGATTCGGCTGATGCCCTCGGTGTAACAGCGGTCGAACTGTAGCGGGATGCCGAACGCAAGCGACGCCAGGATGGTCAATTTGTGCGCGGCATCGATCCCTTCGACATCGAACGTCGGATCGGCCTCCGCATAGCCGAGTGCCTGCGCTTCGGCAAGCACATCGGCGAACGCGCGACCCTTGTCTTTCATCTCGGTGAGGATGAAATTGCCGGTGCCATTGATGATGCCGGCGATCCACTCGATATGGTTCGCCGCCAGTCCCTCGCGCAAGGCCTTGATGATCGGCACCCCGCCGGCAACTGCCGCCTCGAACGCAACCGTGACTCCTTTGCGCTGTGCGGCGGCGAAGATCTCGTTTCCGTGCATCGCGATCAATGCCTTGTTCGCGGTGACCACGTGCTTACCGTTGGCGATCGCCTGCAATACCAGCTCCCGCGCCGGGCTGTAACCGCCGATCAACTCGACCACGATATCCACATCAGGACTGTTGACCACCGCAAAGGCATCGTCGCCGACCTCGACTTGGTCGAGACCCTCCAGTGACTGCGGATCGTAGTCGCGCGCGGCCGCTTGGGCGACCACGATGGCCCGACCAGCGCGGCGCGCGATCTCGGACGCGTTTCTCACAAGCACGTTCAACGTGCCACCGCCAACGGTGCCGAGGCCCAGCAGGCCCACTTTGACAGGGTTCAACACTCTAACTACTCCACTCTGATACTTCTCGGTCCCGACACTCAGCCGGACACCTTTATCACACCGTCACGGCGGAACATCTCTTTGATGCCACGCAACGCCTGACGCGTGCGGTGTTCGTTCTCGATCAATCCAAACCGCACGTGATCGTCGCCGTAAGACCCGAATCCGATTCCCGGCGACACCGCCACTTTGGCGTCGCGCAACAGCTTTTTGGAGAACTCCAGCGAACCCATCTGGCGGTACGGCTCGGGAATCGGCGCCCAGACGAACATGGTCGCCTTGGGGCGTTTCACCACCCACCCCATCGCATTCAAGCCGTCACACAACACGTCGCGGCGACGCTGATACATGTCGCGGATCTCTGCGACACAGTCCTGCGGACCTTCCAGCGCGGCGATCGCGGCGACCTGGATCGGCGTGAACATCCCATAGTCGAGATACGATTTGATCTTCGCCAGTGCCGCGACCAATGTCTTGTTGCCGACCATGAAGCCCACACGCCAGCCCGGCATGCTGTAGGTCTTGGACATCGAGTAGAACTCCACTGCGATCTCGTCGGCGCCCTTGACCTGCAGGATCGAAGGTGACTTGTAGCCATCGAACGAGATCGCCGCGTACGCCAGATCGTGCACCACCCAGATATTGTTCGCGCGTGCGATCTCGATGATACGTTCGAAGAATGGCAGGTCGACGCACTCGGCAGTCGGATTGCTCGGGAAATTCACCACCAGCATCTTCGGTCGTGGCCAGGACTCCTCGATCGCCTTGTGCAGTTCCTCGAAGAAGTCATGCTCCGGGGTCATCGGCACATGGCGCACGTCGGCACCCGCGATGATGAAGCCGTAGGGGTGGATCGGATAGGCCGGGTTCGGCACCAGCACCGAATCGCCCGGTCCCATGCACGCCAGCGCCAGGTGAGCCAGCCCCTCCTTAGAACCGATGGTGACGATCGCCTGACTGTCGGGATCGAGATCGACGTCGTACTGGTCCTTGTACCACCGGCAGATCGCGCGGCGCAGGCGCGGAATGCCACGCGACACCGAATAGCGATGGGTGTCGCCGCGCTGCGCCGCCTCGACCAGCTTGTCGACAATGTGTTTGGGCGTCGGCTGATCCGGGTTGCCCATGCCAAAATCGATGATGTCCTCGCCGCGCGCACGCGCAGCCGCCTTCAGTTCGTTCACGATCGCGAACACGTACGGCGGCAAGCGTTTGATTCTGGGGAAATCTTCCATTTCGGGCGACGACACGACGAGACCTCGGGCGCACAGGGCGGCAAAAATCAAACCTCGTACGCTACAGCAGCGTTTGTCAAAATGTCAATGAAATTAACCGATTAGCCACCAACTCGCGGACCACCCATGACCCGGCCCGCGCTGGAGATGCGAATGAAAATGGCCCTGGACAATGCCGGCAACGTCAACATGGTCAGCAGTTATGAGCCCGGCAGGGTTCGCATCCGCGAACACAGCTACAGCACCAGCCTGATCATCCTGCGCGACCGGTTGATCACCGACTGGGAACCGGACCGTATCGAGACACTGCGCTCGAGCCACTTCGAAGCCATCGTGAGCTACCGCCCGGAGGTCCTGATCCTGGGCACCGGCGAGGCGCAGGCCTTCCCGGATCCTGCGCTGCTGACCAGCCTCATCGACAGCGGGATCGGGGTCGAGGCAATGGCCAACGCCGCGGCCTGCCGCACCTTCAACGTGCTGCTCGCCGAAGACCGGCGCGCGGCGCTTGCGTTGATGTTCGCGAGCGAAGCCGATTGAACGCGTCCTGGGGCTATGACCCAAGTCAACAAAAAAGGGGTTCTGTTTCAGGCACCCCGCGACGTCGACTAGACTTGGGCCAAAAAAGTCATTCCCCACTTTCAGGGTGACCCAGGCCGTGGATGACACATTGAAGCGTCTGCTTGCTGCAGAGGGTGCCGCCAGGGATATGGTTGCAAAGGCCCAGGCAGAAAGCGAACAACTCGTGCAGACCACTCTGCACGATGCGCACCAGCAGGAAGAGCGGTTCCAGGCACGCATCCCCGAATTGCACGCGGCCTTTCTAGAAAAGGCCGACCAGCGAGCAGAGCAGACCGTCGCGGAAATGGAACGACGCTTCCAGGAGCGTTTGGTACAACTGCGGGATGCCGCCGAAGCGCATGAAGACGCGGCACTCGAGGCGGGTTTCCGCGAGTTGCTCGGCGAGAACAGCGCGGGTCGCCCGTGAGCAGGCTGGCCGACCAGGCATATCTGCGCACTCGGCTGGCGATCATGAGCACCCATCTGCTCGGTCGCCAGCGATTGAATGGCCTCGCCGAACTACCCCTCGATGAAATGGCCAAGGCAAGCGGCCTGGACGAAATCAAGGATGGCAGAAACAGCGAACGCCTCGCGGCATTCGAGCGCGCGCTGATGCAGACCTGGCTGGACGAACTCAGCGCCTTGCTGCGGCCGCTCGGTGGTCCGGCGCGACGGTTGCTGATGCAGTGGGCCAGCCGTTACGAGCTGCTCAATATCAAAGCACTGGTACGCGGCAAGATCGGACAGCTGCCGAACGAGGACATCGAACGCAATCTGTTCCGGCTGCCGGGGTTCCTGAGCCTGAACCACGACGAGCTGTTGAACACCGACAGCGTGCCCGAACTGCTCCGCCATCTGCAAAAGACCCGTTACAAACGAATTGCGACCCAGGCACTGCGGCGCTACGAGGAAAGGCCGGATCCGTTTCTGCTGGATGCCACGCTCGACCAGCAGTTCTACAGTGAACTCAGCGATCGGGCACGCCAGCTGGCGAGCACCGACCGCGAAGAGATCCTCAATCTGATTGGACGTATCGTCGATCGGCACAATTTGGTATGGAGTCTGCGCTACCGCTACAACTACCGCTTGCAACCGAGCGAGGTGCTGTACCTTGCGATCGATGGCGGCCGCGTGGTCAATCGCGATGTATTGCTACAGATCGTCAATGCGGACACGCTCGAGGACGCGCTGAAACGTGTGCCAGCCGGCCTGTTCCAGGGCAGACCCACGCCGCGGGAGATCACGCTGATCGAGGCGGCAATGCGCAGCGATCTGATTGAACACGCGCTGCACGTGATGCGCCGCAGCCCGTCCGTCCTGACCAGCGTGCTGGCCTACCTGGTGGTGCGACACTTCGAGATCCAGACGCTCTATGCAATCGCCCATGCGCGGTTGCACGGGATGACCAGCGAAGTATTGAGAGAGGCACTCGACCCGCTGCACGAGGTAGCCGCGTAATGCGCGCAGGCTACGATATCCGCCACATCACGTTGACTCTGATGCGGGAAGACCTGGCGCTCGCCAGCCTGATACTCGCCGAGACCGAGACCTTCGCGCCGGACGAGCGCCCACTGCTCGAATCCGAGCTGCCCGAAGTGCCCGGGACGACCTTTCGTGCGCGGATCCGCCGTGCGTGGGGGCATCTCGACCGCCTCACGACCTTGCTCGGTGACCTGCCCCGCGATACCAGTGACATGCCGTTATTGGTGCTGCGCCGTGAGCAGTTGATCGAGATCGATCAGTGGCTGGCGGCAGCCTGGCGTCAATGCGCACCCTGTGAGGAGGCGCTCCATCGCATCGAGGATGAATTCCGCGAACTACGCCAACTCGAGCAATCGCTGGAGGACTTCGCCGGCCTGGACGTCGACCTCGGCCAGTTGCAGGGCGAACACATGCACCTCGATCTGCGCATCGGGGCAGTACCGGCGGACAACCTGCCACGACTGAAAGACATCCTCGCGCTGTCCAATCACATCGTGCTGGACGTCGCCAGCGAGGGGGAGATCGTACGGATCCTGGTGGCCGGGCGGCGCGAGGACGCGACCGTGCTGGACAGTGTGCTGCATGCAGCCGCGTTTCAACAGATAACGATCCCGAGCAGCTTCAACGACAACCCGGAAGCGCTCCGCGCTGATCTCACCGCGCGCCGGCTGAAGCTGGAGGACGACGCCAGGGAACTGAACGGCCAGTTGGCGAACTGGATGGACAGCAACCGCCGCGAGATGTTACGAGCCCGGCAGATGCTCGAAAGCGCGGAGCCGTACGTCAATCTGCGGGGCGCCGCGCGCTCGCGAGGGCAGCTGGCTGCATTGCAGGGTTGGATTCCGGCCAGGAAGATTGCCGAGGTCGAGGCGCAGCTGCACGAGCGGATGAGCCTGCCGTTCGTGCTGCAGTCGCGCAGGCCGCGGCCCGAGGAACGTCATCTGGTACCCGTGCCCACCCGAACCCGGGGACTGTTGAAACCGTTCTCCGTACTCGTGCAGCAATACGGGGTCCCTCGCTTCGGCGAGTTCGACCCGACGATACTGTTCGCCATCACCTTCGTCGGCATGTTCGGGATGATGTTCGGCGACGTCGGGCACGGCGCAGTCATCCTCGTGATCGGGTTGCTGTTGCGCCGACGGCTCAAGGCGTTCACGACGCTGTTCGTCCTGGCCGGCCTTTCGTCGATGCTGTTCGGCTGGCTGTACGGCAGCGTGTTCGGTGTCGAACACTGGCTGCATCCGCTGTGGATCGCCCCGATGTCGGATCCGCTCTACATGCTGACGGTCGCACTGGTCTGGGGCGTAGCGTTTCTGACCCTGGGTTCCGCGATCGCGATCACCAACCGGCTGGGTTCCGGCGATCAGCTCGGTGCGCTGTTCGGCCCCGGTGGACTGATCTCCCTGGTACTGTATCTCGCGCTGCTCGGCGGCCTGGCGAATCTTGTCCAACGCGGGAGTTTCCCGCTGGTGGCCACTGTTCTGGTCGTGCTGACCCTGCTGGTACTGGTCGTCTACCAGTGGCGCTCGTCGGAGGGTTCCGCGGGCGAACGCATCTTCACCACGTTGATAGAGACCTTTGAGATCGTCAACGGCTACCTGGCGAGCTCGCTGTCGTTTCTGCGCGTGGCCGCATTCAGCCTCAATCACGTGGCCCTGTCGCTCGCGGTGTTCACACTGGCCGACGGCATGGGCATGGTCGGCCATTGGATAACGCTGGTGCTGGGTAATGTCTTCATCATCGTCCTCGAAGGGACCATCGTGACCATCCAGACGCTGCGACTCGAGTACTACGAAGGTTTCTCACGGTATTTCTACGGTGACGGGACGCCGTTCCGTCCCTTGCGCGTCGGCCGTTCTGTCACCCGCTGATTCAGGAGCACTTATGACGACCATCATCACCCTGCTGACCCTCGCCCTGCTGGGCATGATCGCCTGCGGCGTCTACCTGCATTACCGGCCGCTCGAAGCCGCGCGCGCCCGTCGCCTGTTCAGACCGACGATCGGGTTCAATCTGGTGTTGTTCTTTGGCGCCCAGCTCGCGCTCGCCGTTCTGGGCGTGCGTGATGCCCTCGCCGCACCCGAGGTCGAAACGGCGGTAGCCAGCGGAGAGATCAGCGTTGGACTCGGCCTGGCCTTTATTGGCATTGCCCTGCCGACGGCGTTCAGCACCGTCGGCGCCGGCCTCGCCGTCGGCCCGATCGGCGCTGCATCCCTCGCGGCCGTTTCGGAAAAGCCGGAGATGTTCGGCCGCACGTTGGTTTACCTGGGTTTGGCCGAAGGCATCGCGATCTACGGCCTGGTGCTTTCGATTCTGCTGCTGAACCGCGTCTGAGCCGGCGAAATGGAGGCCACCCGACAGCTGTTCCTGGGCGAAGCGTCGCTGGCGACGGGGTTCCACCTGGCCGGCTTCGAGGTCTACCCGGATGCCAACGAGGCACAGTTGGACCAGCTGCTCGAGCATCTGCAGACCACACGTACCCCGGCATTCGTGGTCATCGACCAGCAGCTGGCGCAGTGCGGCAGCCGGCGGCTGCAGGAGGTTCGCCGCGAAGGCGGACGGATACTGTTGACCCAGGTCCCGCCGCTCACCCAACCCGATCAGATGCACAGCGCAATCGACGATCACATCCGACTACTGCTAGGCCTCGATGGTGAAGCGACATGAGTGATTCCGGGGAAGACCAACTGCGTTCGCTTGAGCAGGCGATCATGGCGCGCGCCGGGGAACTGGCCCAGGAGTTCACCGACAAGGCCAGTCGGCAGCGCGACAGCATCCTGCGTGACACTGCCGAACGCCTGCACATTGCCGAGGAACGCGAGGTGCTGGTCGCCAAGGCCGATGCTGAACGCCACTTTCGCCGTGTCACCCAGGCCAGCGAATTGAAGATGCAG
The DNA here is from genome assembly GCA_024235395.1 of Chromatiaceae bacterium. NCBI lineage: Bacteria > Pseudomonadati > Pseudomonadota > Gammaproteobacteria > Chromatiales > Chromatiaceae > Chromatiaceae bacterium. Next base: position 882,605 of record JACKMK010000002.1, on the reverse strand, counting down.
GCGCGCCTCGACCAGCTGCGCTGGGAAATGGTGCAGACCGTCCAGGCACGTCTCGCAGAACGGATTCGATCTTTGACCTCCGATCGTGACAGCTACAGGCAGTGGCTGGCCACGATGATCGCAGACGCGGTTGAACGCCTGCCGGCCGGCGAGTTGACCGCCGAGGTGAATGCCGATGATCTCGGCTGGCTGGCGGCCGAATGGGATGCGCTGAGCCGCGAAGCCGCGCCCGACAGGCAGATAACGCTGGCCGAGAACCCGACCTGGGGCAGCGGCGGCATCAGGCTGCGGACCAGTGACAATCGCGCCCAGGTCGACAATCGCTTCGAGGGTCGCGCCGCGCGCTTCGCGGCGAACATCCAGCGCTCCATCCTGCAGCAGCTGTTCCCGGCCGGCATCAACGCCAGCGCACGTAGCGGAGGACCGCAGTGAGCGACGCACGCACTGGACACATTCGTGAGATCAACGGCCCGATTCTGCGCGTCCGCCTCTCGGGTGCGCGCAACGGTGAGCAGGTCCGCATCGGCAGTCTCGACATCGTCGGCGAAGTCATCGCCCTGGACGGCGAGGATGCGGTGGTGCAGGCCTATGAATCCACCGAGGGGCTGCGGCCAGGCGAATCGGTCGAGGGTCTGGGTCATCCACTGACCGTCGAACTCGGTCCCGGCCTGTTGCAGGGCATCTTCGATGGCGTGCAGAGACCGCTGCAGCAGATCGCCAGCGTCGCCGGGGACAATATCCCGCGCGGCCTGCGGATCGCCTCCCTGGATCGCGAACGGGAATGGCCGTTCGCCCCGACACAGGGTCTGGAACCGGGTCACCCGATCATCGCCGGTGCACGCCTGGGCATGGTGCAGGAAACCGAGACCATCGAGCACCGGATACTGGTGCCACCGGATGTGTCCGGCGAGTTGATCGACCTCGCCCCCGCCGGAAAATACACGCTGGACAAGACCATCGCGCGCGTCCGCGACCCGCACGGCGAGGTGCACAAGCTGAAGTTGTACCACCGCTGGCCGGTCCGCACGCCGCGTCCTTATGGCCAACGTGACCACGGCGTCGAACCGCTGATCACCGGCCAGCGCATCCTCGACACCTTCTTCCCACTGCTCAAGGGCGGCAAGGGCGCGGTGCCGGGCCCGTTCGGCGCCGGCAAGACCATGGTCCAACAGCAGGTCGCGCGGTGGTCGAACGCCGACATCGTGATCTACGTGGGTTGCGGCGAACGCGGCAACGAACTGGTCGACGTACTCGAGAGTTTTCCACAGCTGCAGGATCCGCATACCGGGCGCGGGATGATGGAACGCACGCTGCTGGTGGCCAACACCTCGAACATGCCGGTGGTCGCCCGCGAGGCGTCCATCTATGTCGGCATGACGATGGCCGAGTATTTCCGTGACCAGGGTTACGACGTCGTGATGCTGGCGGATTCGACCTCACGCTGGGCCGAAGCGTTGCGCGAGGTCGCCGGACGACTCGGGCATATGCCGGTCGAAGAAGGCTATCCGGCCTACCTCGGTTCGCGGCTGGCCGCGGTCTACGAACGCGCCGGCCGGGTCGAAACCCTGGACGGCGAACGCGGTTCGGTGACCCTGATCGGCGCGGTGTCACCGCCGGGAGGCGATTTCTCCGAACCGGTCACCAGCCACACCAAGGAGATCATCCAGACCTTCTGGGCACTGTCCAAGGAACTCGCCGACGCGCGGCATTACCCATCGGTGGATTGGGTCGACAGTTTCTCGCAGGATGTCTCGACGGCGGCCGGCTGGTGGGCGCAGAACATCAGTGGCGCCTGGAACAAACGTCGTACCGAGGCGCTGTCGCTGCTCGCGCGCGACGCCGAACTCTCACGCATCGTCAATCTGGTCGGGCCCGAGGCACTCTCATCGGCCCAGCGCTGGGAACTCGAAGGTGCCTCGCTGATCAAGGAGGCGGTGTTGCAGCAGAGCGCGCTGGATGCCGCCGACAGCTATTGCTCGCCGCACAAGCAGTTCGAACTCCTGGAACTGGTGATGCAGGTCTTCGATCGCGGACGCGAACTGATCGCAATGGGTGCGCCGGTCCAGGAACTCGCCGAGCACCCGGTGCTGGCGCGCATACGCCGCGCCAAGTCGACCTGGAGCAGTGACGAGACCGACCAGCTCGCCGAGTTCGCCGGCGAGGTCTACAAGGCGTTTGCGGCACTGCACAGCGAGTACGCATCGAGTCAGGAGAAAGCCTCATGAGTGATGTCGAGTACCGTCGCGCCGAGGCCGCGCAGGGAGGTCTGCTGATCGTAAGGGGGGTCGACGAGGTCGCGTTCGGTGATCGTGTGCGCATCCGTGACCACCGCGGCAGGCAGCGCAACGGCCAGGTGATCCTGGCCGCCGAGCGCGAGACCCTGATCCAGGTGTTCGAGGGCACCGATGACATCGATCTGGACAACACCTGGGTGCGTTTCCTCGACAAGCCGCTCACCCTAGCGGTCAGCCCCGGGTTGCTCGGTCGCGTGTTCAACGGGATCGGCGAACCGCGCGACGGCCGGCCGCCGATCGTCGACGGTGAGGAACGTGGCATCAATGGTTCGGCAATCAATCCGGCGGCGCGCAACTACCCTCGCGAGTTCATCCAAACCGGCGTATCGACGATCGATGGCCTGAATTCACTGGTACGCGGACAGAAGCTGCCGATCTTTTCGGCATCCGGCCTGCCGCACAACCGACTGGCCGCGCAGATCGTTCGCCAGGCCCGCCTGCCCGGCGAGGCGAGCAATTTCGCGATCGTGTTTGCGGCGATGGGCGTCTCGTACACCGATGCGCGGTTCTTCCGCGAATCATTCTCCGACTCCGGCGTGCTCGGCAATGTGGTGATGTTCATCAACCACGCCGACGATCCTCCGGTCGAGCGGCTGGCGCTGCCGCGTGTCGCTCTGACCGCGGCCGAGTACCTCGCATTCGATCTCGACCGCCATGTCCTGGTCGTGATGACCGACATGACACACTACGCAGAGGCGTTGCGCGAGGTCGCGACCGCCAAGGGCGACGTCCCCGCGCGCAAGGGCTACCCGGGCTACCTGTACTCGGATCTTGCCGAGATCTACGAGCGGTCCGGTCGCATCCGCGAGCGCCACGGTTCGGTGACGATGGTTCCGGTGGTGTCGATGCCGTCCGACGATATCACCCACCCGATCCCCGACCTGACCGGCTACATCACCGAGGGTCAGATCGTGCTGTCGCGCGAACTGCACAACCAGGGCATCTACCCACCGGTCGACATCGCGCCTTCGCTGTCGCGCCTGATGAAGGACGGCATCGGCAAGGACGATACGCGCGACGATCATCCGCGGGTCGCCAATCAACTGTATGCGCTGTACGCCAAGGCCCAGGAGGCGCGCAACCTGGCCTCGATCATCGGTGCAGAGGAACTCTCGGCGCGCGATCAACGCTACCTCGAATTCGCCGAGCAGTTCGACCGCCATTTCGTCGGCCAGGGCGAGGACGAGAACCGCAGCATCATCGAGACCCTCAACCTGGCCTGGGAGCTGCTTTCGCAGTTTCCGCGCGAGGCGCTCACGCGCGTCAGCGAGACCGACCTCGCGCACTACCACCGCAGCGGAGAAAAGGCCGCATGAGCCGGCTGCGCACGGCACCCACCAAGAGTGCGCTGCTGAACCTGCGCAAACAGGTCCGCTTCCTCGAAGACGGACATGCCCTGCTGGAACGCAAGCGCGAGTTGCTGACCCGCCTCGTGTATCAGCACATCAAGGAGTACCAGGACCGTAAACGCGCTGCGCACGAGACGCTGAGAACCGCCTATCGCTGGTTGAGCATCGCGCAGTTACGCATGGGTGATCGTTCGATTGCCCAGGCCTCCCTGGGGGCATCGCCTTCGACGCGAATGAAAGTCCTGGCGCGCCGGTCGCTCGGTGTCCAGTATCCCTCCGTCGAGGCCGAGGTGGTCGCCCCTCAGCCGGTCGGCCTGCTGGGTACGGACCCGAGCTTCGACGAGGCCCGCCAGGCGTTTGCCCGCGCGGCGGTCCACCTGTCCGAACTGGCCACGGTGGAGATGGCGCTGTATCGTCTGATCAGCGAGCAGCGAAAGGCACAAAAGCGCGTCAACGCGCTGAAATACAACATAATTCCCTCTTATCGCAGCAAGATCAAACAGATCGCCGAAGCGCTCGAGGAAGAAGAGCGCGGAACGCTGTTCCAGATCAAGCGATTGCGCGAGGCGGCGGAGCGCAAACACACCGGCTGAGTGGAGTACCCACACCCTGTGCACCTTCACAAATCGGTGCGCCAGCCGCTAACGGTGGACGTTCCAGTGTCCGTCTCCAGCTATGCCGCCACCCGCCCGAACAACGCCGGCCCCCGAGCCCGCTCCGGTCAACACGACCGAACGGCGCGTCATGCTGCTGACGGTGCTTGGCATCCTGTTGACGAGTTTCCTGGTGGGCGGAATTGCGACGGTGCTGCTGTACCGCTCTCAAACGGACAACCTGATGCACCAGCTGTCGTTTGCGTTGGAACTGCAGACGACCGCGCTCGAGGCGGAACTCGGGCGCCTGGAAGACATAGCCTCCCAGATCGCCAGCCGTAGCCACATCCGTGAAAAGCTGGGCCACTATCTCCACGGGGAAACGACCCTGTCTGCGGTGCAGGAATTCACCGCGCCCCCCTTGCAGGATGCGATGGTCTCCGACAGCGGCATCCTCGGCATCACACGGCTGGGCACAGCCGGCGAACCCCTGCTGAGTGTCGGTGCGCCGATTCCAAGGTCCGCCTGGCCGGACGAACCCTCCACCGTCGTGACAGGGGTCGGCAGGCCGACCGATGGCCGCATCGTCGTGTCGGCGCCGATCCGGGACAACACGCAACGCGCCTTGGGCACCGATCTCGTGATGCTCCGCGACGACCGGTTGCAGGCGATACTGCGCGGATTTCTCGATCATATCGAGGCAGTGGGTGACATCCGGGTGGTGGCGCTCGAGGGCGACCGTCTGGTCGACCTGTACCGCACCGGCCTCAGAACGCATCGGACCGACGAAAACCTGCTGTCGCAACGGCTCGGCGAGTCGCGTTCCGAAGGCGATGCCACTGGGACCTTCACACTTGACGACGTTGACGGCCGCGAGCTACTGCTGGCCTTCCGCACACTGAGCCACACCAACTGGCTGATCCTGTTCGAGTCGGAGCACGACGTGTTTTTCGCGGCAGCGAGGCGCCAGGCTGTCGTAGCGGCCCTGGCGGTGCTCGCATTGGCTCTGCTGGGCATCGCATTGACACGCCTGGCGACCAGCCCACTCGTCGCAGAGATCTCGGCCGAACGCCACCGGCTGCAGGACCTGCTCGGACGCAACGCCGAGTTGCTGGAAACCATCAAGGCCGACCAATCCAGGCTGCAGGCAGTCATCGACAACGCACCGGAAATCATCTACATCAAGGATCCACTCGGCCGGTACGTACTGGTCAACAGCAGTTACGAGCGTCTGGTCGACCGGCCACGGGGACAGATCGTCGGCAAATTCGACCACCAGCTGTTTGCCGAGGACTTCGCCGCATCGACCCGACTCACCGACCGCGAAGTCCTTGCCAGCGGTGCCGCGGTGACCGTCGACGAAAAGCCACCGACCGGAGACGCCATCCAAGACTTCCTGGTCACCAAGTTTCCGCTCCTCGACGAGCAAGGCAAGGTCAACGGCATTTGTGGCATCGCCACGGACATCACCGAGCGCAAGCGCATCGAGCACCGGCTCGCGCTCACCCAGAACACTGTCGACCATGTCAGCATCGGTGTGTACTGGGCAGACGCCGATGGTCGTCTGATCTACCTGAACGACGCCGCACGCAAGGCGCTGGCCTTCGACACAAGCGAAGCAGTGGGCCTCTCGGTGGCCCAGATCGCGCCGGGCACCCGGCAAGCCGATTGGAATACACATTGGCAGGCGTTGAAACAGGGCGGGAGCCTGCGCTTCGAGAGCAGCCACCGGCGCGCCGATGGCGAGGAATTCCCGATCGAGGTACACGCCAATCACCTCGCGTTCGACGACCAGGAGTTCTACATCGCGGTATTCCACGACATCTCCGCTCGCCTGGAATCCGAGCAGCGCCTCAAACTGTCGGCCACCGTGTTCGACTCGTCCACAGAGGCGATCGTGATTACCGATCCGCAGGGCGTCGTGCTGGACGTCAATCAATCCTTCACCCGGATTCTGGGTTTCACGCGTGATGAAGTGATCGGCAAGACACCGAACCTGTGGCGGTCCGACCGACATGACGATGCATTCTACGAGGAGATGTGGCGTTCGATTATCGACACCGGTGCCTGGCGCGGGGAACTCATCAATCGGTCCAAGAACGGCGTACTGACCGCGGAACTGGTCGCGATCAACGCCGTGCGCGACGAAGCCGGCGAAGTGACCAGCTATGTCGCGATCTATACCGATATCAGTCACCTCAAGGAGTCGCAACAGAAGCTCGCCCATCTCGCGCATCACGATGCCCTGACCGGCCTACCCAACCGGGCATTGTTCAACGAGCGCCTGCAACACGCACTCGAGCGCGCCGCACGGCGTCATGGTCAAGTCGCGGCAATCTTCGTCGACCTGGACAACTTCAAACACGTCAATGACAGCCTCGGCCACGAATACGGTGACGAGCTGCTGGTGCAGGTCGCCCGGCTGTTGGCCTCTGTACTGCGCCAGGAGGACACCGTCGCGCGGATTGGCGGCGACGAGTTCACGGTGCTGATCGAGGAATTCGATGTGCGCACCTCGCTGGCATCGGTGATCGAAAAGGTCATCGATGCATTCGACCGGGAGTTCGTCCTGGGCGCTGCCCAGGTCCGGGTGACGCCAAGTATCGGCGTCGCGGTATCGCCGGACGATGGCAAGGATGCGAACACCCTGATGCGCAACGCCGACGCGGCGATGTATCGGGCCAAGGCACTGGGACGCAATACCTACCAGTTCTATACCGAGGATCTGACGCGCCAGGCGTTCGAACGCATGCTGGTGGACAGCGCGTTGCGCAATGCCATCCGCAAAGGCGAATTCGACCTCCGATACCAGCCCCAGGTCGATCTGGCCAGCGGCGAGATCGTCGGTGTGGAGGTGCTGGCACGCTGGTACAACCCGGACCTCGGCCAGGTCTCCCCGGACCGTTTCATACCGGTGGCGGAGGACAACGGTGCCATCCTGCAGATCGGTGAATGGGTACTGAGGGAGTCGTGCCGACAGGCGAGAGAGTGGCTGGACCAGGGGCTACTGAGCGGCACGCTCGCGGTGAACATCTCCGGCACACAGGTGCGACGCGGTGATCTCGCGGAATTGGTCAAACGCGTGCTTCTCGAAACGGGCCTACCCGCGGCGAACCTCGAGCTCGAAGTCACAGAGAGTTTCATCATGGGCGAGTCGGCACAGGCGATCGAAGTGTTGAGGAAGGTACGTGAACTGGGCGTCGTGCTGGCGATCGACGACTTCGGGACCGGCTACTCGTCTCTGTCCTACCTGAAGTCGTTGCCTGTACAACGGCTGAAGATCGACAAATCGTTCATCCGCGACATACCCGACGACCCCAACGACATTGCGATCACCCGCGCAGTGATCGCGTTGGCGAAGAGTCTCAATCTCAATCTGGTCGGGGAAGGTGTCGAAACCGAGACGCAGCGTCGGTTCCTGGTCGACGAGGGATGTCAGTTCGGTCAGGGCTACCTGCTGTACAGACCGATGTCGGCGTCGGACCTGCAGCACGTGCTGGTTGACCAGGCACTGCAGCCAAACATCGCCCGGTTGCCGCGAAAGATATGAAGGGGCGCCTGGCGTGTGCCTGGCCGACTAGCGCTTACGCTGCGCACGGTCGTCGCTCTCGGACTGTTCCTTGCGTTCCTCGTCCCGACGCTCCGCCTGAGACAGGCGGTCGACCGCATTTTCCATGGCCTTGGACTTGGTATAGCGGCCTCGCCATTGCTCCTTGGTGGAGGCGCATGCCTGCTGGGACTGCAAGACCACCTTTTCCTGGTGTTCGATCGCGGTCTCCAGTTTTCCGATGAACACCTGGTACTCCATCACCTGGCTGCCCGACAGGCCGCTCGCCACCGCACGCGAGAACCGCTCGAGATACTCCGCGAGGTATTGCCTGAGCTCATCGAGTCGCTGCATCGCCGCCTCTCGCTGCTTCAGCGACTCACCAAGTGCGGCTGCCGCCTTGCGCTCGTGATGCGAGGCGATCTTCTGGATCGGTTTGAATCGTTGTGACGGCGACATCCCTTACCTCTACCTCGTACCACTCGCGACCGGCAACTGTTCCTGTGGAAACAGGGTCATCAGGTCGTCCAGACTGTCTCGCAGGTCGAATCGCGTACGCATGTCCTGATGCAGAAACTCCCGCAACGATGGCATGGCACCGATCGCCAGATCGATCTGGTCGTTCGAGCCCAGCTCGTAGGCACCGACCGAGATCAGGTCCCTGTTCTGCTCGTACAGACTATAGAGCTGTTTGAACTCTCGCGCTGCCTGTTGATGCTGACGGTCAGTAATTTCGTTCATTGCGCGACTGACCGAGGCCTCGATATCGATCGCCGGATACTGACCGGATTCGGCCAGGCGCCTGGAAAGCACAATGTGCCCGTCGAGGATTGCGCGGGCCGCGTCGGCGATCGGGTCGTTCTGGTCATCCCCCTCGACCAGCACCGTGTAGAAAGCAGTGATCGAACCACCACCCCGGTCGCCGTTGCCGGCGCGTTCGACCAGCTGCGGCAGCTTGGCAAAGACTGAGGGTGGATATCCCTTGGTCGCCGGCGGTTCGTTGATGGCCAGACCGATCTCGCGCTGCGCCTGGGCGAAACGTGTCAGCGAGTCCATCAGCAACAGGACGTGCTTGCCCTGATCGCGGAAATATTCGGCGATTGCGGTGGCCAGCATCGCCCCGTGCATACGCCGCAACGGCGGCTGGTCGGCCGGCACGGCGACCACCACCGAACGCGCAAGCCCTTCCTCGCCGAGGATATTGTCAACGAACTCCTTGACCTCCCGGCCACGCTCGCCGATCAGCCCCACGACCACCACGTCGGCATCGGTGTAGCGCGTCATCATGCCGAGCAGCACGGACTTGCCGACACCGGACCCGGCGAACAGGCCGAGCCGCTGTCCCCGGCCGACACTCAGCAGCGAATTGATCGCCCGGATCCCGACGTCCAGGGGTTTGCGGATCGGTGCGCGCGCCAGCGGATTGATATAGCCGCCGTTCAATGGCCAGCGTTTGTTTGCGTGCAGCAGACCCCTGCCATCCAGCGGCCGACCGCTGCCGTCGATGATGCGCCCGAGGAGTTCGTCGCCGACCGTGGCTTCGCTGATCCGGCCGGTCGGTACCACCCGGGCATCCGGCTCGAGCCCGCGGATATCGCCCGTCGGCATCAGGTAGAGGCTTTCGCCCGAGAATCCGACCACCTCGGCCTCGATCCGCTCGCCGTTGCTGTTGATCACATCGCAGCGTCCACCGATCGCCGCGCGGCAACCGACCGCTTCCAGCGTCAGTCCCACCATGCGGGTCAGCTTGCCTTCGACCACCAGGCCACGGCTCCCGCCGAGGCGGTCACCGAGCCGGCGTATACGTGCCGACCAGATGTCATTGCGGCCGACCGGTGTGACCATGCTAGTCACCCCCTTCGCTGTCACGCACCCGCTCGCCGGCGAGCAAGGGGGCGATCAGACTGCTCAACCGCGAGTCGAGCGTCGCGTCGACCTGCGAGGTGTCGGTGTGGATACGACAGCCGCCGCGTTGAATCACCGGGTCCTCGACGATCTGCCACTTCTGATCGTGTTCACCGAGCGCGTACGCCTCGCGCACCAGCACCGCGTCATCCGGATGCAACGCGACGCGGATACTGCGCGCACTGACCGGCAGGATGCCCAGCGCCTCACGCACCACACCGACGATCTGCCCCGGATCGAGTTTGACCTCGCGACGGATCAGCTGGCGCACCATGTTGATGACCAGGGTCACGACCTCGTCCTCGACCTGCTGGTCGAGCTCCTCGAACGGCTTGTCGAGACTGTGCAGCAGCTGATCCAGTCGCGCGATTCGCGCCTGCAGGTCGGCACGGCCCTGCTCGAGACCTTCGCGGTGACCGTATTCCTGCCCTTCCCGGCGCCCCTGCTCGAAGCCTTCCTGGTGCGCGGCCTTTTGAATCTGGTCGAGCTGCCCGGCGGTCAGCAGTCCGCCGGCCTCATCGATCGGAGTCTCGCCCTGGCGATGCACATGAGGCGGCAACCACTGGGTGACCTCGATGTCGCCGGAACGGATGACCTGGGCACCGGCCTTCTTGCGCTCATTCATCGGGGTAGCGCCACATCAGATGAACTCGTCGCCACCGCTGCCACCGAGATTGATCTCGCCGGCATCGGACAACCGCCGCGCGACGGTGAGAATCTCCTTCTGCGCCGCCTCGACGTCGCTGATCTTGGCCGGCGCCGCGGCCTCGAGGTCGTCCTTGAGCATCTCGGCGGCGCGCGACGACATGTTTTTGAAGATCTTTTCACGCAGCGCCTCGGGCGCACCGCGCAGTGCCAGCAGCAACTGGTCGGATGAGACCTCGCGCAACAGCGTCTGCATGCCGCGATCGTCGACGTCGATCAGGTTTTCGAACACGAACATGTTGTCCTGGATCTGTTGCGACAGCTCCTCGTCGGCCTCGCTGATCTGCTCGATCACCTTGCTCTCGATTGCACCGTCGACGAAGTTCAGGATATCCGCCGCTTTCTTGACACCGCCGAGCGCCGACGATTTCACGTTCGCGCCGCCCGAGAACTGTTTCTCCAGAATCTCGTCGAGTTCCTGCAACGCAACCGGCTGAATCCCCTCGAGCGCCGCGACGCGCATGATCACGTCGGTACGCACCCGTTCGGGGAATTCGCTGAGCACGCCGGCAGCCTGATCGGGGTCGAGGAACGACATCACGATCGAGATGATCTGCGGATGCTCGAGGCGGATCAGTTCGGCGATCGCCCGGGGATCCATCCATTTGAGCTGCTCCAGGCCCTTGCTGTTGCGCCCGAGCAGGATGCGGTCGATGATGCCGCTGGCCTTGTCGGCGCCGAGCGCGGAGGTCAGCATATTGCGTATGTACTCGTCGGAACCCATCCCGAGCGAGGTCTGTTCGCCGATCGCCTCGACGAAATTCTGCATCACCAGTTCCATCTGCGAATTCGTGACGTGCGTCAGGCTGGCCATCGCCAGTCCGATCTCCTGGACTTCCTTGGGTCCCATGTGACGCAGGATCTCGGCGGCGTGCTTCTCGCCGAGACCGAGCATCAGCAGGGCCGAGCGCTGCAGCCCGGTCAGATTCTTGACGACTTGTGCGTCGGAGTTCGCATCCATATCAGGCGGCTTCTTCGCTCATCCAGGTCTTGACCAGCTGCGCGACACGCTTCGGGTCCTCGTCGACCAGTTCGCGGGCCGCGTCCATGATGTTCTCGTAGCGTCCACCGCCTGGCAGACGGATCGGTTCGCCGTCGCTGCCGAGCATCAGGTCCTCTTCTGCCACGGCACCCCCTTCGGCCTGCCCCAGCGGACCTTCGACGCGCGCACCCTGGACACCCGGCACCTCGACATGGGTCGCGGTCAGGCGTTTCATGGTCGGCCGCAGGACGACGAAGATCAGCACCAGGACCAGCAGCAGGCCGCCGACCTGTTTGATGATGTCGACGAACCAGGACTGTTCCCAGATCGGGATCTCAGGCATCTCCGCAACCGCTTCGGGTGCCAGGAAGGCGCTGTTCATGACCCGCACGCTGTCACCGCGCCGGGCGTCGAAGCCAATCGCCTCACGAACCAGTTCGGTCAGGCGTTCGATCTCTTCCGGTGTGCGCTCACGGACCGTGACCGTGCCGTCGGCGGCCGCGACCGCGATATCGTCGACGACCACGGCCACCGAGAGGCGGCGCAGCGAGATCGGCGACATACGGGTGTGGCTGATCACCCGGTCGAGCTCGTAGTTGCGGGTGGCCTGGGTGCTCGCATTGACCACCGCAGCCGTCTGCTCGCCCTCTGCGCCGGCTGCGGTCTCGGGCGCCGCACCCGCCGCCGGCGGTTGATTGGACAATGCACCGGGTACGCCACCGGCACCCGCGCCGCGGCTCGATTCCTCGTTGACCTGCTCGCTGCGAAGCGCCGGCTGGTCCGGGTTGTAACGCTCTTGCGTCTGCTCCGTGACCGTGAAGTCGACATTCGCTGTGACCTGTGCGCGCACCTTGTCGCGCCCGACGATCGGCGCCAGCAGATCCTCGATGCGCTCACGGTAGTGCTGCTCGATACGCCGCGTATGTTCGAACTGGGTCGCCGAGAGCTTCATCTCCTGACTGCCGGGGTCGCCGCTCAGCAGCCGACCTTTCTGGTCGACCACGATCACGCGACTGGGTTCGAGTTCCGGCACACTGGATGCGACCAGGTGCACGATCGCCTCGACCTGCCCGTCTTCGAGCACGCGACCGTTGTGCAGGCGCAGCGTAACCGAGGCGCTGGCAGGCTGGCGCTTGCGGACGAATACCGACTGTTTCGGGATCGCCAGGTGCACACGCGCACTGTGTACCGCGCCAATGGTCGCAATGGTGCGTGCCAGTTCACCCTGCATCGCCTGCTGGTAACGCGCCTTCTCGACGATCTGGCTGGTGCCGAACCCTGTCTCCTGCTGCAGCAGCTCAAAGCCCATGCCGACACTGTTCGGCAACCCCTGGCCGGCAAGCTGCATGCGGATCTCTTTGAGCTTGGCGGCCGGTACCATCACCATGCCGGTGGCCTCGTCGACCCGGTAATCGACGCCGGCCTGCTGCAGTGCCTCCATCACCTGGCTGGCGTCTTTCTCCGCGAGGTTGCCGTACAGCGGCGCATAGCTGGGGTCCTGGGACCACAGCACCACCGCGACACCGAGTGCGACGCTCGCCGCGATGCCGACCATCACCGCCAGCTGTCGCATCCAGGGATTTGCCACGATCGCGGTCATGCCGCCGGCCGAGCCTGTCATCGGGAGATTTTTCGCGCTGCCTGCTTCCGCCATGTCTGCGACCTGTTATTTCGAGTGTTCTACCGCCTGCCGCCAGTACCGGGTCAGACCGGCATGTTCATGACGTCCTTGTACGCGTCGACAAGCTTGTTGCGGACTTCGACCATCGCCTGAAACGACAGGCTGGATTTCTGTACCGCAATCATCACCTGTGCCAGGTCGAGTCCCTCTTCGCCCTGCTCGAACGCGGTGCGCAGCGAATTGGCCTGCTGCTGCGTCTCGTTCACTGCATCGATCGACCGTTTCAGGAGGTCGCCGAAGTTGTCCTGGGTCGGCTGTTCGACGGCCGGCACCCCCATGGCCTGGGCGCGCGCTACGCGCATCTGCGCGAGGACTTGGTTGATCTCCGGTGTGCTCATAGCTGTTTGCCCCTGCGGTCCGTTCAGTTTTTGACGCTTGTTTGCCGCTTCGCGGATTACTGCAGATTTCGCGCCACCTCAGCGCGGAATCATGACCCCCGCCTCGCGCAGCTTCTGCAGCTTGTAGCGCAGCGTGCGAGGGCTGATGCCGAGGATCTCGGCGGCCTGTTTACGGCTGCCGTGACCGCTGCGCAGCGCATCCAGGATCATCTGTTCCTCGACATTGCGCAGATCGTCGGTCAGCCGGCTCTTGGCCGCTTCATCGATCGCCGCGGAGGCGGGCGTTGCGGTCGGTGCCGCCGACGGCACCTCGCCATCGAGCGCCTCGAAATGCACGTCGGCCGCGCGGATACGCTCACCGTCACACAGGATCAGCGCACGCTGCATCAGGTTGTCGAGTTCACGCACATTGCCCGACCAGCGGTGCGCCAACAGGCCGGCCTGCGCCTCGGCCTCGAGCACCGGCAAGGTCTCACCGCCCCGCAGGTGGCGGCGCATGAGATGGTTGGCCAGTGGCAGTATGTCGCGCGGACGTTCGCGCAGCGGCGGCAGCGTCAGTGGAAACACGTTCAGACGGTAGAACAGGTCTTCGCGGAAACGTCCGGCGGCCACCTCTTCCCGCAGCAGGCGGTTCGATGTCGCCAGCACGCGCACGTCGAGCTGGATCACCTCGCGTCCGCCGAGCCGCTCGACCTCGCGTTCCTGCAGTACCCGCAGCAGTTTGGCCTGCAGTGGCAGACTCATCTCGGAGATCTCGTCGAGCAGCAGCGTGCCACCTTGCGCCTGTTCGAACTTGCCGGCGCTGGCGCGCAGCGCGCCGGTGAAGGCGCCCTTCTCGTAGCCGAACAGCACCGCCTCGAGCATATTGTCCGGGATCGCCGCACAATTGATCGCGATGAACGGGCCATCGGCACGCGCCGAACGGTTGTGGATGAAACGCGCCAGCACCTCTTTGCCGGTGCCCGACTCGCCCCCGATCATCACCGTCGCGTCGCTGGCGGCCACACGCCCGGCCAGTTCGACCAGCTCGCGCGTGCGCAGGTCTTCGGCAATCATCTGCCCTTCGTCACGATAGCGTTGCGGGAGATAGCGCTCGACCTTCTCCAGCAGGTCGTCGACCTCGAACGGCTTGGCCAGATAATCGACCGCGCCGAGTTTCATCGCCTCCACGGCCTGCTCGACCGTGCCGTAGGCCGTCATGATCAGCACCGGCAACTCGTGGAAACGCGCGCGCAGGTTGCGCAACAGCGCACGGCCGTCCATCGGCCGCATCTGGACGTCGGTGAGCACCATATCGACCGGGTCGCGATCGAGACGCGCAAGCGCCTGTTCACCGTCGGTCGCCGTCAGTACCTCGTAGCCCGACAACATCAATGTGTCGGTCAGCGCCTGCGCAAGGGCGCTGTCGTCCTCGACGACCAGGATGCGCGATGCATTCATCACGATGGCTTCCTCGATGTTGACACTGCCGGTCGCGGATCGGACAGCAACGGCAGCTGAATCTCGAAACGTGCGCCGCCGAGCGGCGAGGCGGCCGCCCGAACGGCACCGCCATGCTCCAGTACCACCGCCTGGACGACCGCGAGACCGAGCCCCGTCCCCCGTTCGCGGGTGGTGAAGAAGGGGTCGAAGATGCGCGGCATCACACCGGGTTCGATACCGGGGCCATCGTCGTCGAACTGCAGCAACAGGAGTTCTTCGGAACCGCCGCACGCCCGGATCCGGATACCGACCCCCTGGCCGCCATGGTTGAGGGCGTTGTCGATCAGATTGCTGAAGGCGCCGGCGAGCGCATCCAGATTGCCGGCGATCAGCCGCCGGGGCGTGGCGTCCAGGTCGATCTCGACGGTCGCTTCGAGCTGCCGCAGGCGCGGCTGCAACCCGACCAGCGCGGTACTCAAGGCGTCTTCGATCAGGACCGGGGTCGCGGTGAAACTGCCGCCTCGGCTGAATGCGAGCATGTCGCGCACCAGGGTCTCGGTATGCCGCAGGCTGTCGAGCAGCTTGGCGCTGAACTGGCCACGCTGCAGGTCGCTGAGCGAGCCTTTCGCCAACTGTCCCGCGTACAAAACGCAGCTCGACAACGGGGTGCGCACCTGATGCGCCAGCTGCGCCGCCATCTCGCCCATCGCACTCAGGCGGTCCTGGCGTTCGAGACGTTCCTGCAGGCGGCGCTGGTCGGTGATGTCGACCACGACGAGGATGCGCCCGCGGTCGTTCAGCGGACGTTGCGAGACGCTGACCCGGCGCCCGTCGCGCAGTCGCCAGTCGCCCGGCGCCGGCTCGGCGGCAACGACCTCGGCCTTGACCTCGCTCCAGCGCCGTCCCCAGGCCAGGCTTGGAAACAGGAGTTCGGCGGTGGGGTTGAATCGGTCGACGCGGTCACGCGCGTCGACCAGCACGATCGCTGCCGGCAGCGCCTCGAGCAATACGCCGAGCTGGTCGGCAAGGTGTTCCTTTTCGGCCCGTTCGGTCAGCCGTTCGCGCCGCGAGCGCGCCAGATCCTGACTGAGCGCCGCAACCCGGGTCTCGAGTCGGCCATAGGCGTCGGTCAGCCGCTCCGACAGTTCATTGAACACGCCGAACGCGTGCTCCAGCTCCTGAGGGGTCTTGAAAGCGGATCTCTGCAATTCGCCCATGTGGCTGATTCCCGTTGCCCATTCTGTCTGCGGACAGATCAGGCAAAACGCGTGCCACCACGTGAATTGCTTTTATATCAGTTGGTTACGGAATGAACTAAACGATTGCGTCAAAGGCCCGTCAGCTCATGGCCGCGCTGCAGACCGTATTTGCGCAGTTTTTCGACGAGCGTCGTACGCCGCATCTTGAGTTTTTTCGCGGCGTGCGCGACGACGCCGTTGGCCTCTTCGAGCGCCTGGCGGATAAGGCTCTGCTCCATGTTCGCGAGGTGTACCTTCAGATCGATTCCCTCGGCCGGCAGACGCGGCATCGTCGATACCGTGTTCGGTTGGTCGCCGTGGGTACTGATCACCGGCAGGGCCTCGTCGTCGACGATGTCGGCCGGCGCCGAGACCGGGATCCCGACACGAAACTTTTCCGGCAGATCCACCACGTCGACCACGCCGTAGGGATACAGGATCGCGAGGCGTTCGATCAGGTTCGCCAGCTCGCGCACGTTGCCCGGCCAGCGATAATGCGTCAGCGCGGTCACCGCCGCCGGGGTCAGGCGCACCGAGCCGCGCTTCTCGTGCTCGATGCGCTGGATCAGGTCATTGACCAGCACCGGGATGTCTTCGACCCGCTCGCGCAACGGCGGCACGTCGATCGGAAACACGTTCAGGCGGTAATACAGGTCCTCGCGGAAGGTGCCGTCCTTGATCGATTGCTCGAGGTTGCGATGGGTCGCGGCGACGATGCGCACGTTGCAGTGGATCGTGCGGTTGCTGCCGACCCGCTCGAAGGTCCGTTCCTGCAGCACGCGCAGCAGCTTGACCTGCATGTGCATGCTCATGTCACCGATCTCGTCGAGGAACAGGGTGCCGCCCTCGGCCAGTTCGAACCGCCCCTGGCGCGCGGTAATGGCACCGGTGAACGCGCCCTTTTCGTGGCCGAACAACTCGCTCTCCAACAGGTCCCCGGGAATCGCCCCGCAGTTGACCGGCACGAAGGGTCTACCGCGACGTTTCGAGTGGTAGTGCAGCTTGCGCGCCACCACCTCTTTGCCGGTACCGGATTCGCCGAGGATCAGCACGGTCGCCTCGGTGTCGGCGACCTGCTCGATCATTTTATTGATACCGCGGGTCGCGCGGCTGTTGCCCGAGAGGCTGCGGAACAGTTCCAGCGGCCGGCGTGGCCCCTCGCCCTGCTGCTGCGATTCACTGTAGACCTGCGCTTTGTGCATGAGCGCCGAAATTGCGTCGAAGTGACAAGGCAGCCGCAACGTACCCAGGACATCGCCGCTGACCAGCATTTCGTCGCCCGAACGCTCCTGCACCTGGATCAGGGCCGGCCGCGGCGTGCATTCGTTGAGCGCGCCCAGGTAGCCGCTGCGCGCCTGATCCGGCAGCTGCCCACTCAGAAAGACGGCCACCGGACGGTCACTGAAGCGTTCCACCAGACGACGCAAATCCTCCGGCGACTCAGGCACATGCGTGTCACAGTCGATAAACTGCAGGATGTTTTTGAGGTAATCGAGCGAACCGGGGTCCGACGTTACGAGCATCGCGGTGAAGGTATTCATCGGTCGACCCCGGGTTGCACCACCCCCTGCCGTGACGCGCCGGCTCGGGGCTGTCTGTGCGGTTTACAAAGACGATTGTATTTCGTATGCAAGTTAAGCATGCTGGTTTCAATATGTCAAAAAAACGTCAGCCAGCAAAATCTCGCCCCATCTGCCCGGGCAACGGCGCTTGACAGCATCGGCATCGAACCTGGAAAGTGACCGGGCTTCTGAAGCAGCCTGGGCATGCCTGTTTGAACGATCTACCCCTCGCCGTCCTGTTCGGCGTCCTGTGCTTCCTGCTCCTGCTGTCGGCCTTCTTCTCCGGTTCCGAGACCGCGCTGATGACGCTCAACCGTTACCGGCTGCGCCACCTCGCGGCGGCCGGGCATCCGGGAGCGAGACTCGCCGAGCGCCTGCTCAGCAAGCCCGACCGGTTGATCGGCCTGATCCTGCTCGGCAACAACTTCGTCAACATACTGGCGTCATCGCTGGCGACCGTGATCGCGCTGCGGCTTGGCGGCGAAGGCGCCATTGCAGCGGCTGCCGGCCTGCTGACCCTGGTCGTCCTGGTGTTCTCGGAGGTCGCCCCCAAGACCCTCGCGGCACTGCATCCGGAACGGATCGCGTTCCCGGCGTCCTGGGTCTACACGCCGCTGCTGCGCGTACTCTTCCCGCTGGTGTGGGCGGTCAATCTGGTGGCGAACACGGTACTGCGTGTGCTCGGCGCCTACCCGGAGGACGATGCCGAAGGGACTGCGCTGAGTCGCGAAGAACTGCGCACCGTCGTCAACGAGGCCGGCGCGATGATCCCCAAGCGCCACCAGAAGATGCTGCTCAACATCCTCGACCTGGAAAAGGTCACGGTCGACGACATCATGGTGCCGCGCAACGAACTGGACGGTATCGACCTCGACAACCCGCTCGACGTGCTGCTGGAACAACTGGAAAAGCTGCCGTACACCCGGGTGCTCGCGTACCGCGGCAGCATCGACCGGGTCGCCGGCTTCGTGCACGCACGCCGGGTCATGCAGGCCCAGCTCGACGGTGAATTGACGCGCGAGGTCCTCGAGGGGCTGATCCGCGAACCCTATTACATCCCGAAAGGCACGCCGCTGAACCGGCAGCTGATCAACTTCCAGCGCAACCGACGGCGGACCGCGCTGGTGGTCGATGAGTATGGCGACGTGCAGGGACTGGTGACCATGGCCGATCTGCTCGAGGAGATCGTCGGCGAGTTCGCGACCGATCCGTCGGATGCAATCGCCGACGTCCAGCCGCAGGAGGATGGCAGCTTCCTGGTCGATGGCAGCGCGAACCTGCGTGAACTCGTACGTACCATGCACTGGGAGTTGCCGACCGACGGCCCCAAGACACTCAACGGGCTGATCGTCGAGCACCTCGAGAGCCTGCCCGAACCCGGCACCTCGCTACTGATCGCCGGCTATCCGGTCGAGGTGGTGCAGACGCAGGACAACGCGGTCAAGACCGCGCGCATCCGCCCGCAGGAGCGCCGTCCAGGCACCGCCGACGATTGAACACCGTTCAGGAAGCGGCCACTGCGGCCGCTATGCGGGGTAACCGCAAGGAGCCCGACATGTCCAACCCTGCCGACGAGCGCCGCCGCTTCCATCGCATCGCCACCGACAAACCGGTGAAGATCACTGCCGGGTCCGCAGTGCACCCCGGTACCGTGCTCGACTTGTCTCTGCGCGGCCTGCTGTTCGAAGTCGCCGATGACTGGCAGCCGACCAGCGGTACGGCGATCAGCGCGCTGCTCGAACTCGATGGCGAGTTGTGCTGCATCCAGATGGAAGGCGAGGTCGCGCACGTCGAAGGGAACCACGTCGGCATGCATTGCACCGCGATCGATCTGGACAGCGCCAGTCGTCTGCGACGGATGGTGGAACTGAACCTCGCCGACGAACAGCTGCTGGAACGCGATCTCGCCGAGCTGATCGCCGGTTAGGTGCGGCGCCCGCCACCCCGTTGTGCAGAGAGGCCGGCGCTTTCGCGACATGCATCACCGGAAACCGGTGATCGCCATTGACTACCAGCGACCGCCGCGAAACAGCATATGGCAGGAATGGCAGTTCGCGTTGAGCTCGCCGAACTCGCGGACCGCATCGAGCGGGATGCGTTCGCCGGGGCGCTGACCCGCGCCCGCCGGTCCCCGGTAGCCAGGCTGCCAGGGCCCCCTGCGGCCCGGCCCCATGCCCATCGGCGGGATCCGGGTGCCGGCGTTATCCGCGTCGTCCCCGCTCGGCGGCTGCGCCAGTACCTCGGCAAGCCTGTATGCCGCACCTTCGGCCCCTTTGGCATAGGCCACGAAGGTGTCGAAGTGCCGCCAGGTTGCCGGCAGTGTGCGTGACCCGGCGACCATGGTCCCCGGGGGGAAATTCCTGATCAGATTGTCGCCGAAGCCCTGCTGCAGTTCCCGGGCGAGGCGGGCCGCCTCGTCGCGGTTGAACGACCGCCGGCCGTCGAACATGTCCGAAAGCTGCTTCATCACGTACCCGTGGTCGCGCATCACGGTCTGGCGTTGGTAGGTCACGGCCCCGGAGCCGTATGGCCGGGACCAGGGATCACCGTACCAGCCGGCGGCCACCGATCCCGACGACAGGATCCCTGCTCCGACGATGGCGATGCCCAACACCCTGCGGAAGATTGACGTTTTCATCTTGCTTGCCCCCCCGTCGCTGCTTTTCCGATCGCGCGACGTCGGGGCCGAGAACCGGGCTCGGCGCCGCTGTTTCCATATTAGAAGTATCTAATTTATTTGCAACGGCATCCGCCCGCTTCGCTCGAAGGTGCGGCTTGGTGGATGACCCCGATCACTCGATCACCTCGATCGCCTCGCCGACCCGGCTCACCCCAATCACCTCCAACCCGGCGATCTTCTTTTTCGGCGCATTGGCCTTGGGCACGATCGCCCGGGTGAAACCGTGCTTGGCCGCCTCGCGCAGGCGCTCCTGCCCGTTCGGTACCGGACGGATCTCCCCGGCCAGCCCGACCTCACCGAAGGCCGCGAGATCACCCGCGAGCGGCCGGTCGCGGAAGCTCGACAGCGCTGCGAGCAGCACCGGCAGATCGGCCGCGGTCTCGGTGACCCGCACGCCACCGACGACGTTCAGGAACACGTCCTGATCGAACATGCCGACGCCACCGTGTCGGTGCAACACCGCGAGCAGCATCGACAGGCGGTTCTGTTCCAGACCGAGCGCAATGCGACGCGGATTCGCCAGGGGACTCTGATCGACCAGGGCCTGCACCTCGACCAACAGTGGCCGCGTGCCTTCGCGGGTGACCAGTATGCAACTCCCCGCCACCTGCTGTTCATGACGCGACAGGAAGATCGCGGACGGATTGCTGACCTCGCGCAGGCCACGGTCGGTCATCGCGAACACGCCCAGTTCGTTGACCGCCCCGAAACGGTTCTTGATGGCACGCACCAGCCGAAAAGGCCCGCCGCTCTCGCCCTCGAAGTACAGCACCGTGTCGACCATGTGTTCGAGCACGCGCGGACCGGCCAGGGCGCCTTCCTTGGTGACGTGACCGACCAGGAACAGGGCGCTGCCGGTCTGTTTGGCGAAGCGCACCAGGCGCGCCGCCGATTCGCGCACCTGGGCCACCGAGCCGGGCGCCGACTGCAGCGTCTCGGTGTAGAAGGTCTGGATCGAATCGAGTACCAGTACGCGCGGCCGCTCCTTCGCGAGCAGCGCGAGGATGCGTTCGACACAGGTCTCGGTCAGCAGGCGCAGCCCCTCGGTCGGCAGGCCGAGGCGCCGCGCGCGCAGGCCGATCTGTTCTCCCGACTCTTCGCCGCTGATGTACAGCGCCGGCAGACGTTCGGCGAGCAGTGCCAGCGCCTGGATCAGCAGCGTCGACTTGCCGATACCGGGGTCACCACCGATCAGCACGACCGAACCGGGCACCAGTCCGCCGCCGAGCACCCGGTCAAGTTCATCGAGGCCGGTCGACAGCCTTTCGGTGGTGTGCACCGCGATCTCGGAAAGACTGCGGATACGCGCGCCATCGCCATCCCCTGCATAACCGGAGAACCGTGTGTCGGCCTTGGCCGACGGCGCGGCGAGCGTCTCCTGCAGCGTGTTCCAGGCGCCGCACTCGCTGCATTGCCCCGCCCACTTGGGTGACTGGGCGCCGCAGGCGCCGCAGACGTAGACGGTCTTCGCGGCCTTGCTCAAACCGTGCGCCTTATGCGTGCGCAGCGCGCGGTGGCCGAAGTCCTATGCCACCCAATGCGTCGTTCAATACTGGTCGTCGCCATAGACGTCATAGGCGAAATTGTCGAAGCGCGTGAACTGCCCCTGGAAGGTCAGCATCACGGTGCCGATCGGGCCGTTACGCTGCTTGCCGATGATGATCTCGGCCTTGCCCTTGTCCGGACTGTCCTCGTTGTACACCTCGTCGCGGTAGATGAACACGATCAGGTCCGCATCCTGCTCGATTGCCCCCGACTCGCGCAGATCCGACATCACGGGACGCTTGTTGGGTCGCTGTTCGAGCGAACGGTTGAGCTGCGACAACGCGACCACAGGCACCTTGAGTTCCTTGGCCAGCGCCTTCAAGGCGCGGGAGATCGCGGAGATCTCGGTCGCGCGATTCTCGCCGACGTCGGGCGCCTGCATCAGCTGCAGATAATCGATCACCACCAGTCCCAGGGTACCGTGCTCCTTGGTCAGACGGCGGCAGCGTGCGCGCAGCTCGGTCGGCGTCAGCGCCGGTGTGTCGTCGATGAACAACTTGGTGTTGTTGAGCAGGTTGACCGCCGAGGTGATGCGCGGCCAATCATCGTCCTCGAGCTTGCCGGAACGCACCGCCTGCTGATTCACCCGACCGAGCGAAGAGATCATGCGCATCGTCAGCGCCTCGCCCGGCATCTCCATGGAGAAAATCGCGACCGGCAGGCCCGACGTCAGCGCGACGTTTTCGGCGACGTTCATCGCGAATGTGGTCTTGCCCATCGATGGCCGGCCCGCAACGATGATCAGGTCGGACTTCTGCAAGCCGGAGGTCTTGCCGTCGAAATCCGTGAAGCCGCTGGAGACACCGGTCAGAGCGTCGTCGCTGCCGTACAGCTCTTCGATGCGGTTGATCGTCTCGGTCAGGAGGCGTGAGATGGAGCGGAACCCACCGCCGCCACGTGCCTGTTGCTCGGCGATCTGGAACACCATGTTCTCGGCGTGATCGAGCAACTCGTGGACCTTGCGGCCCTTCGGCCGGTAGCCCGCATCGGCGATCAGGCCGCCCACCCGGATCAGCTGGCGGATCACCGACTGTTCACGCACGATCGCCGCATAGGCCTGGATGTTCGCCGCGCTCGGCGTGTCGTTGGCCAGCATGCCGAGATAGGCGAGTCCACCGACGTCCTGCAGCACATCCTTGCGATCCAGTTCCTCGGCCAGCGTGACGACATCGAACGGCTGATCGGCATCGGCCAGGCTGGAGATCGCCGAAAAGATCAGCTGGTGTTCCCGGCGGTAGAAGTCCTGCTCCACGATCAGGTCGGCGATCTTGTCCCAGGCGCCATTGTCGAGCATCAGACCGCCGAGCACCGCCTGCTCGCCCTGGGTCGAATGCGGCGGTAGACGCAGCGCCTCCATCTGAGGGTCGCCGGCCTGCTCGGTCATCAGATCGGGTAAAGGCTCGTGAACTGCGTCGACCATGCGGCTACCCAGAAGAGGTTCGTCGGGAAGGCCCCATTACACCACAGATTCGATATGTCCCTCGCGACCGAACGGCCGGCGCGAGCAGACGAAAGCCGGGGCGGGCACCTGCGGCTCACCCCGGCTTCTGATGGAGCGAAGCATCCGCGACGGCGCGAATGCGTCGCGTCGGTCAGTCTTCGGCGACGACCTTCACGGTGAGCGTCGCATCGACGTCGGTGTGCAGATGCAGCTCGACCTGATACTCACCGGCGACCCGGAATGGACCTTCCGGCAGACGCACCTCCGACTTGGCGACCTCGACGTCGGCGGCAACACACGCGTTGGCGATGTCGCTGGTGCCGACGGAGCCGAACAGGCGCCCTTCTTCACCGGCCTTGTGGCCAATGGTAACGCTGCCGAGCGCTTCGATCTGCGCCTTGCGAGCCTCTGCCGCCGCGAGCTTGTCAGCGGCCTGCTGTTCCAGCTCGGCCCTGCGCTCCTCGAAGACCTTGATGTTCTCGGCGCTCGCGAAAACCGCTTTGCCCTGAGGAATCAGAAAGTTCCGACCGAAACCGGATTTCACCGAGACCCGCTCACCCAGGCCACCCAGGTTGGCCACTTTTTCCAGAAGAATGACTTCCATCGTTATTCAACCTCGTCTTGCGAATTCATTTGCCGCCGGCACCCGGCCGGCGCGCCCGGACACGAGTCCGGAAATCCAGCCACCCATCGGCATAACCTGCCAGGGCGACCATCGTCGCGCTCTGCGGCGCGACCAGAATCAACAACAGATACAGACCCACGATCCAGGCGCCCGAGCCACTGAACTCGGCGACCAGCCAATGCGCGAAGCTCAGCCCCTGAATCAGGAACACCACCATCCCGACCAGGTAAAGCTGACCGACCAGGTTGGGTCTGCCACCGGTCAGAATCACCCCGAACACCAGCAACGCCGGGACCAGGATCAGCAGCCAGCGGCCGAAACGCAGTGCGCGAAACTCGTCGCCAAACGCACCGGGGCGGTCCAGCAATGCCGACCAGTAACGTGCCAGCGACAATGACAGCACGTTGCCGAGCAACCAGGTCGCGGCAACCCCGCCGGCCATCCAGCCCGCCATCAGTTCGACCAGCGGACCGAGGTCCGCGTTGGCCAATGTCTCGGCGTCGATACGCAGGCTGAGAAACGCGTTCAGCGCATCGGACCAGAATGCCGCAGGATCGCCGAGCGACGCATACTGCGCCAGGACAATCAGCCCCGCTCCGATGCTCGCGATCTCGATCGCGAGGCGCAGCGAACCCGTCTTGCCGAGAATCCCGCCGAGCACTGCCGCCGGGACCCACAGCATCGCACCGAGCACGGCCAGCGCGATCGGCATCTGGAACACCAGACCGCCGAGGCCCGCGATCGCCAACAGTGCCGACGCCAGCACCAGCAGGCCTTCCCGCCAGCCCTGGCGCAACACCGTGAGCATGATCACTGCCGCGCTCAACAGGACTGCCGGGGTGACCAACAGGCCCAGCATCGCGAGTACGCTGGCCGCGATGACCGCCTGCATGCGGCCCTTCATCACCCAGTGGGCAAATGCCTTCATGGGCCCTTCACCAATGAGCCGGACGACCGGTCCGGCTCATCGCGCTCAGTGACTGTCCGAATACGGCAGCAGCGCCAGGAAACGGGCGCGCTTGACCGCGTCCGCCAGCTGACGCTGGTACTTCGCACTGGTACCGGTGATCCGGCTCGGCACGATCTTGCCCGACTCGCTGACGTACTGTTTCAGCAGGTTCAGGTCCTTGTAATCGATCTCGACCGTGCCTTCGGCTGAGAACCGGCAGAACTTACGGCGACGGAAAAAACGTGACATGGCGATACCTCCGAGGCGTCAGGCGGATTCTTGCCCGGCAGCCGCTTCTTCACGCGCGGGCGCCGGGGTGTGGCTGTCTTCTTTGTCGTCGTCTTTGGCCAACGGCGACGCCTCTGTGATCGCATTCTTGCGACGGATCACCAGGTTGCGCAGCACGGCATCGTTGAAGCGGAACGCGCTCTCCAACTCGGCCAGTGCTTCCGCACCGCACTCGATGTTCATCATCACATAGTGCGCTTTGTGGATCTTGTTGATCGGGTAAGCGAGCTGCCGACGACCCCAGTCTTCCAGGCGATGGATGGTGCCGCCGCTGCCCTCTATGGTCGCGCGGTAACGGTCGACCATCGCGGGCACCTGCTCGCTCTGGTCCGGATGGACCAGAAACACTACTTCGTAGTGACGCATTGTTACTCCTTACGGTTTAAGCAGCCTCCCGCGTGCTGCGGTGAGGCAAGGAGGGTCGGCCGTCAGGGCCAACCGGAAAGGCGCGGGATTCTATGGGAAAAAACGAAACAATGCAAACGCTTAGATGGGGCTGCCTGTGCGTTGGCGCAGCGCCTCGTAGAGGCAGACCCCGGTAGCGACCGAAACGTTGAGGCTCTCGACCTGGCCACGCATCGGCAGACGCGCCAACCGGTCACAGCTTTCCCGTGTAAGGCGACGCATGCCCTCGCCTTCCGAGCCCATCACCAGTGCCAGCGGCCCCGTCAGATCCAGCCGGTACAACTCGTCATCCGCGGCACCATCGGCACCCACGACGAACACCCGATGCGAATCCTGCAGGTAGCGCAGGGTACGCACGAGATTCGTGACCTGCACGAACGGCATCGTCTCCGCAGCGCCGCTCGCCACCTTGCACACTACCGGGGTCAGGCCGCTGGCACGGTCGCGCGGTGCGATCACCGCATGCACGCCCGCGCCTTCGGCGCTGCGCAGGCAGGCGCCCAGGTTGTGCGGATCGGTGATGCCATCCAGCACCAGCAGGAACGGCGGTTCGTCGAGTGCGTTCAGCAGCCGTTCCAGCGCCGCCTCACCAAGGCTCGTCGGCATCTCGCCATGCGCGACCACCCCCTGGTGATTTGCCCCGCCGGTCATGCGATCCAGGGCACCCTTGTCGCTCGGTTGGACCTTGACGCCAGCGCTGCGCGCCTCGTCCAGCAGCTGCCGTAGCCGTCGATCGTTGCGGGCCGCATCGAACCACACGGCCTCGACCTGCTGTGCACCGTGTTTGAGCGCAGCGCGCACGGCATGGATGCCCACGATCAACTGCCCGGCCATCGTTCAGCCTTTTCGTCCGGCGCGCGCCTTGCGTCGTCCCGCCTTCGACCGTTTCGACCGGCCGTCGTCCGGATCGGCGCGGCGCTTGCCCGGGCCGGCGACCTTGTCGGCAAGCACGAAGTCGATCTTGCGGTCGTCGATGTTCACTGCCGCAACCGTGACACGCAGACTGTCACCGAGTCGGTAGACCTTGCCGGTGCGCTCGCCACGCAGGCGATGGCCGGCGGGATCGAAATGAAAATAGTCGTAGTCCAGAGCCGTGATGTGTACCAGGCCGGACACGTAGATCCCGACCAGTTCGACGAAGATGCCAAAGCTGTTGACCCCTGAGATCACGCCGTCGAAGCTGTCACCGACCTTGTCGAGCATGAACTCGCATTTCAGCGTATCGCCGGCATCACGGGTCGCGTCGTCGGCGCGTCGCTCGGTCGCCGAGCAGTGCTCACCCATCGCCGCGAGATGCTGGTGGGTGTACTCGAAGGCCTCCGGCGGTTCGCTGGTCAGCAGGTGTTTGAGCGCACGATGCACCATCAGGTCGGGATAGCGTCGGATCGGCGAGGTGAAATGCGCGTACGCCGGAAACGCCAGACCGAAGTGGCCGACGTTGTTGTCGGAGTACACGGCCTGCATCATCGAACGCAGCAACACGACCTGGATTACATGGAAGTCCGCACGGTCCTTCACCTGATCGAGCAGGTTCGCGTAGTCCTTCGCCGTTGGACTCGTGCCACCTTCCAGGCGCAGTCCGAGTTCGGCGAGGAACTCGGCCAGATCGGACAGCTTCTCGGCGCTGGGTTTCTCATGGATGCGATACAGCGCCGGCATCTTGTTGCGCAACAGGTGGCGGGCCGCGGCCACGTTGGCCGCGAGCATGCATTCCTCTATCAGTTTGTGCGCGTCATGCCGCACCAAGGGCTCGATCGCCGCCAGCTTGCCCTGCTCGTCGAAGCGAAAGCGTGTCTCGACGGTATCGAAGTCGATCGCACCGCGCTCCTCGCGCGCTGCATGGAGCAGTCGATAGAGACCGTACAGGTCATGCAGATGCGGCAGCAGCGTCGCATACTGGGCACACAGTTCCGCATCACCGTCGAGCAGCATCGCGCCGACCTGGTCGTAGGTCAGACGCGCATGCGAGTTCATCACGGCTTCAAAGAAGCGCGAGCGATACAGGATGCCGTCGGCATCGAAGTACATCTCCGCGGTCATGCACAGACGGTCGACGTGTGGATTCAGCGAGCACAGTCCGTTGGACAGGACCTCCGGCAGCATCGGGATCACACGGTCCGGAAAATACACCGAATTGCCGCGCTTGTAGGCCTCCCCGTCGAGCGCGCTGCCGCTGCCGACGTAGAACGATACGTCGGCGATCGCCACCAGCAGGCGCCAACCCTTCTTGGTGCGTTCACAAAACACCGCGTCGTCGAAGTCGCGCGCATCGGCGCCATCGATCGTGACCAGCGGCAGGCTCCGCAGATCGACCCGTCCGTGCTTGGCCGATTCCGGCACCACGGCCGCCAGCCCGGCGATCTCTTGCTCGACCTCGCCAGGCCAATCCAGCGGGATGTCGTGCGCGCGGATCGCAACGTCGGTCGCCATGCCCGGCGCAAGGTGGTCACCGAGGATCTCGATCACCTCGCCGAGCGGTTGTCGCCACGCCTCGGGCTGTTCAGTGATGTGCACGACCACCATCTGGCCATGGCGGGCGCCCTTCAGCCGGTCCGGCGTGATCAACACCTGCTGGGTGACGCGCTTGTTGTCCGGCAACAGGAAGGCCACGCCGGCCTCGATCTGCACCCGGCCGACGATGTTCTCGAAGGCGCGCTCGAGCACCTCGACCACCGCGGCCTCGCGGCGACCGCGTCGATCGACGCCGGCGACGCGCGCAACGATGCGGTCTCCGTGCCACAGGCGACGCATCTCGCGCGGGCTCAGGAACAGGTCGTCGCCGCCCTCGTCGGGTTTCAGAAAACCGAAACCGTCCGGGTGCCCGATCACCCGACCGTGGATCAGATCCTCGTGGTTGACCACGCAGTAGCCGCCGCGCCGGTTGCAGACGACCTGGCCGTCGCGCGCCATCGCGTTGAGGCGACGCGACAGCGCGTCGAGTTGCTGAGGATCCTGCAGCCCGAGCGCCACCGCGAGATCGTCGAATGGCAAAGGCGCGCCGTGTTCCTGCATCACGCTCAGGATGAACTCGCGACTCGGGATCGGATTGGCGTACTTGCGGGCCTCACGGGCCTGGTAGGGGTCGCGGTCGCGACCGGCGCGACGCGGTTTGCGTTTCGACACGTACGGGGATTCCCTTGGTTCTTGACTCGGATGTCCTGGGCCCTATTGTAGCGTTGACACTCCCCGGGTGTCGCTGTAGAGTCCGCGCTTCCGTTTTGGGGCTTCGCCCCAGTCGCTGCCGAAGTGGCGGAATTGGTAGACGCGCATGGTTCAGGTCCATGTCGGGGAAACCCGGTGGAGGTTCAAGTCCTCTCTTCGGCACCATCTCTCTACTCGTCGAGCGCTGCATGCCCGGCGATCTCCGCGGCCCCGGCCGTGACCACCCAGAAATACAGCCGCTGACAAAAACGGGCAGCCACGGGCTGATCGGCAGCCTGGAACAGGCGTCGTCTGTGCGTCAGTGCCTGCCTTTCACAGCGGCAAGCGGCGACCGCGGCCCCAAATCCGATTTCGATGCGGCGCTCGCACCCGGCCATTGAGTCACTGACATCCTTGGTTACGCGCCGCGTTCTCCGATGCCGCGAGCGCATAATGTCCATCAGGGCGCAATGGACTTCTGGAAACGGCATGACTGACGGGACGACCTGCGAGCTGCTGGCACTGACCGCGGACATCACCACCCTCACCACCGATGCAATCGTCAACGCGGCGAACAACTCGTTGCTCGGCGGCGGCGGTGTCGATGGTGCCATTCACCGCGCGGCCGGGCCGCGCCTGCTGCAGGCATGCCGCGACCTCGGCGGTTGTGCGACCGGGGATGCCAAGCTGACTGCCGGCTTCGACCTGCCATCCCGCTACGTGATCCACACCGTCGGGCCGGTATGGCGTGGCGGCGGCCACGGCGAGGCCGAACTGCTGGCATCGTGTTACCGGCGTTCGCTGGAACTCGCGGCCCAACACCGGATCCGCTCGATCGCATTTCCCGGCATCAGCACCGGGGTCTACGGTTTCCCGGTCGAGACCGCCGCACGCACCGCGGTCAGCACGGTGCGTGCGGCGGCGCGACAATCCGGATCGGTCGAACGGGTCGTGTTCTGCTGTTTCTCGGCGGCCGATCGCGCGATCTACGACGCCCTGCTGAGCGACGGCGACGTGATGGCGCATTCGCTGTAACCACGCCGCGTGCGGTGCGATCCGGACAGCGAATCCGGGTATCATCGAAACCAGAGGCAACAGCAATCTGGAGGAACGACCGATGTCGAACGAAGGCTACCATGAGTCGATCGAGGAACTCTCGGACGAAACCCGCGACATGCATCGCGCAATCGTGTCTCTGATGGAGGAACTCGAGGCCGTCGACTGGTACAACCAGCGCGTGGACGCCTGCAAGAATCCCGAGCTCAGGGCCATCCTCGCGCACAACCGCGACGAGGAGAAAGAGCATGCGGCGATGGTGCTCGAATGGATCCGGCGTCGCGACCCGACCTTCGACAAAGAACTCAAGGACTACCTGTTCACCGAGAAGACCATCGCCCACGAATAGCCGCGGACCGGGTCGCGCTCCCCAGCGCCAGCCGGACAACGCGTGCACTACTTCGCCTATGGTTCGAACATGTCGCTGCGACGGATACGTGCGCGCGTTCCCGATGCCACGGTGTTGTCGACCGCCACCCTGCCCGGGTATCGCCTCGCGTTCCACAAGATCGGGCGCGACGGTTCGGGCAAGTGCAACGTGCAGGCGATACCGACCGAGCATGCCGCGGTGCATGGCGTGGTCTATCGCATCCGTGAACAAGACAAGCCGCGGCTCGATGCCTGGGAAGACCTGGGCCGTGGTTACGTCGAGCGCCGGGTCAGGGTCCACCTCGCCGACGGATCCTCGACGGAGGCTTTTCTGTACGCCGCCGTCCTGATCGATCCGGCGCTGAAACCCTACCCCTGGTACAAGGCACACGTGCTGTACGGGGCCCGCGAGGCCGGCCTGCCCGATGCATACATCGCGGCGATCGAGGCGGTGGACACGGTCGCCGACCCCGATCCCTTGCGCCACGCGCGCGAGACCGCGATCTACCGCTGATCCGGCGTTTCGCCGGACGCACCATCGGGCTGCAGGACCTGCACCGGATCGCCGACCCGGATGCGGCCCGCCTCGAGCACCCGCAAACCGACCCCCGCACCCCTTCCCAGGGCCTTGCCCGCACCGGGTTGCAGCAATCGGTCGAGGTAACCGCAGGGCGGGCGCAGCCGGTGGAATTCGAACAACACCTCGCCGATGCGCACTCGACGACGGCGCAGGGCATCCAGCGGTATCCCCTCGATCACGAGGTTGCGCCGGTGTTCCCCTTCGGCAAACGACTGCCCCCCGCGTCGGGTCGCACGCTCGAGGTCCTCGCGTGCAACCAGCGTCACCTCGCAGCCGTCCGTCTTGATCCAGTGCCCGCGACCCAGCGCATAGCGGTCGCCATCGAGCCCCGCACCGGCGATGCAGTCCGCGCTTGTCACGCGCCGCATCGCGGCGCCGGCCTGCGGTGCGACGAAGATATCGATCAAACGGCCTTGCAGTTCGTCTGCGCGCCAGACGTTCAACCAGGCGAACAGGCGGCTGACATGCGTTGGCATACGGCCGGCGATTCAGGCGTTCAACACCAGCTCGGGGCGCCGGCGACGTGCCCGTGCTCGAGCAGCTCTCGCACATTGGCCTCGACGATGCGGTAACCCACGTTGCCGTACAGCAGCTGACGTCCCTCGTTGAAAACGTAAGTCGGGCTGCCGAGCACGCCGTAGGTCTTCATTGCCTCGGCATCGCGGTGCAAGGCCGCGTACGCCTCGCCATTGTCGATCTTTGCGCGCACCGCGTCCGCCGCGATGCCGGCCGGCCCGAGCAGGCCGACGAGGACGTCCAGGTGCGAGATGTCCTGCGCTCGTTCGAAGAACGCACACCGCGTGCGCACGATCAGGTCGTCAAAACGCGCACGGGCCTCGTCATCGACCGTATCGTCGGCATCGATCCCGAGGCACAGGCCGGCCGCCCGCAGGAACACGTGCGCAGTCTCCGCGCTGGACGGACGGCAGCGCGTCCAGACATCCGGATGCAGGCGGGTGTGCGGCCACTGCGCGCACACCTCCCGGGCATGCCGGCCGAATCCTTCGTAGCCGCCCTCATCCTTCCAGCCCTCACCCACCTTGGTCGCGGTGTCGGCGAACAGGCGCATGAACCGATGACGCACTCGTATGCGGTCGCCGAACTCGCGTTGCAGTTCCGCGAGCCGGATCTGCCCACCGTACGCCCATATACACAGCACGTCGGAGAAATAGTCGATCGTGATCACGCTACAGGTCCCGGGTTGCCATCGAGTGTTTGCCGATCATTGCGCCAACGCGAACGTGCCGCAGCATTCGCGGTCTTGCGCTGTACTGCGCCCCTCGGCAGACGATGTCTGTGACAGGCGGTGGCCGGCGATCTCCACGTAGGCACGATAACGGTGCTGGATGTCGCGCACATAGCTGACCGGCTCGATGCCACGAACGTAACCATAACGCGCCTTGCTGGCGAATGATTTCTTCGACAGCAGCAACATCGCCTGTTCGGTGTTGTCGAACCAGCGGTCGCCGTCGAGGCCCTGCTGGCGCGCCAGGCGGCGCGCGTCCGCCACATGTCCGTATCCGGCATTGTACGCCGCCAGCGTGAACCAGATGCGTTCACTGAACGGCAGGTCGGTCTCGAATCGCTTGCGAACCCAGTCGAGGTACTTGACCCCGGCGTGGATGCCGTCTTCCGGGACTTCCAGGCTGGTGAAACCCATCGAACGCGCGGTCCGCGGCAGCACCTGCAGCAGCCCCTGTGCCCCCGCAAACGACTCGGCGTCCGGATCGAAGCGACTCTCCTGAAACACCTGGGCGGCGATCAGGCGCCAGTCGAAACCGTATTGCTCGGCATAGCGGCGGATTGCATCGTCGTAGGGTGAGAGTCCCTGACCGGTCCTGCCATCGGGTCGCCCCGCGGTGAGATCGCGGATCTGGCGGCGGTTGGTGAAGTACTTCTTGTACAGGATGTTGTAGACGAGACCTTTGTACTGCCGTTTGACGAAACGGTTCAGCGCGGCCAGCAACGCGGGATTGTCACTGCGCACGGCGACCGCGTGCGCACGCTCCTGGCTGATCTGGAAAGCGGATTTTACCGGCAGGCCACGCGCAAGTTCGATGTCCAGCAGGTGTCCATCGGCCACTGTCGCCTCGATCGTGCCGGACGCCACCATTCCAATCAACTCCTCGGTCTCGAGGTCCTCCGGCGCGGCGACCAGCGTGAAACCGGCCCCACCGGCCTGCAACGCGATCAGCTCGCTCCAATACGGGCTCGAACGCCGTACGCTGACCGTCCGTCCGGTGAGCGCGTTTGCACCCTCGACCGGAGAATCTGCACGCACCACGAGGTGCCGCGGCGCATAGTGGTAGGGACGCGAGAACGCCACACCGCGCGCGGCATACTCCTCGCTGGGCTCGAGGAAGCCCGCGGCGATGTCGGCGCGGCCTTCGAGCAGCCAGTCGATGAGCTGCGCAGGGGTCTCCGGCACTATCACCTCGAGGCGTACCTTCTGCGCATCGGCGAACGCCTTGGCGAGTTCGTACTCGAATCCGTGCAGCTCGCCGCGATGCAGGAAATACGACGCGGCGTTGTTCGGCAACAATATGCGCAACACCTTGCGCTGGCGGATGCCGTCAAGACCGTCGGTATGCCGGCGCGCGCGCGCATCGCTGGCGAACTCGAGGTGCAGGAACTTGTTCAACGCCGAAAGCAGCTGCGGTGAATCCGGCCGCGCGCCCCAGGCGATATCGTCGTTTCCCGGCAGCTCGAACGCGGCCCTCAGGTCGTCGCGGTACGCCAGGTACATGCTGGCGACGTTGCTGTCACGCACGCTCGCGTCGACCCGGCCGCCGGCGACCGCGTCGAGTTCCTCCTCGTCGGACATTCCCTCGGGTCGCGGCACCAGTTCCATGCCTGGCAGGTCGTCGCGCAGGCCGCGCAGTCGCTCCCAGAACGACGACCCCTCGTCGACCATCACCCGCCTGCCGGCCAGGTCGGCGACCGCGGCGACATCCGTCCGATCGCTGGCGACCAACACCTGCTGGCGGACACTGGTCAGGGGCACCGAAAACGCGATCCGCCGGCGTCGCGCGGCGGTGACCGTCATGTTGGCGGCGATGATGTCACCGCGCCCTTCGAGCAATGCCGGGATCATGTCGGCGAATCGCTCGACAGGGACGAGCTCGGGTTCCAGGCCCTGACTGCGAGCGAACTGCTCCGCGGCCTCGTGCTGCGCCTCGACCGGCCAGCCCGCCCGCGGCAGATAGAACACGCCTCCGATGTTGGCCGGTATCAGGATCCGCAACCGACCGCGTCGCTTCAGCGCACGCAGGTCACCGACATAACGTTCGGGTACTGCCGGTGGCGGCACGCGCGGCGGCAAACCCGTGCTTTCGGGCGGCCCCTCCGCCGCACGGGCCGGCGTCACGGCTTCGACGGGAGCAGCGACCTGGGTTGCACCCGCCGACGCTGCGCGGCCGTCGCAGGCGACCAGCAAGGACGCCAGGACCACGATCGCGGTAACCGCAAGTAGGGCGCCGATCGGTCGCACGATCGCTAAGGCCTCCGTTTGGGTTGTTGTCGCCTGCGAGTATATCGGAGCACCCCGGCCAGCGGCCGGAAGCTCGATCTCAAGCTATTGACGTCAATAATAAAATGCTGATGCTCGCCCGGCTTCCAGCGGCCTTCAGCGGAGTTGGCAGGCCGCCGTCAAAAGGGGCAGAATGAGGCGTTGACCCGGTTCAGCGCCGCGGAGCGGCGCCAGCCACACCCGCTGCTGATCGCTCAAACCGCGCCCGCGGAACGGCCGCGGCCGATGACGGCGGACGCGCCGCCGCAGAAACAACAAGCCGAATGAGCGAACGAACCTACACCACCTGGAAGTGCAATGGCCTGGGATTGCTGGTGCTGGCAGTGATTGCCGCAGCAGTCGTCTGGCCTCTGGCGCAATGGTTCGCCGACCTGACGGGTGCCCTGCGACTCGCCGAACTGTGGACCGACGACGTGCTGCAGCAGGCATTTCGCAATAGCGTCGGCGTACTGCTGCTCGGCAGCGCGCTGGCCAGCCTGATCGCGCTACCGGTCGCATTCGTCGCGCTGCGCTGTTCGCCGGCGGTGCGTTGGTCCGTCGCGGCGCTCGCGTTGATCGCCTTCGCGATGCCGGCATTCCTGGTTGCCGCGGTCCTGCAGGATCTCGCCAGTCTCGCCGCGGGCGTTGTGCCAGCCTCCTGGCTCATGGGCCTGGAGCCGTTCGGCGCCTTCGCGACCCTGGTGCTGACCTACGCCGTGCATTACTCGCCGCTGATTGCGTTGACCACCCTGATGGGGCTGTTGCAGATCGATGCCTCGCTCGAGGAGAGTGCCCGCAATCTCGGTGCAGGGCGCCTCAAGGTCTGGTGGCAGATCACCCGCCCGCTGGCGATGCCGGGGTATCTCGCGGGTGCCACCCTCGCCGCGTTGCGCATGCTGGAGGACGCGGCGACACCGCTGGTACTCGGCGTCCGCGAGATGCTTGCGCCACAACTGCTGCTCGCGCTGGGCCGCGAGGCTGGCGGCGCAAACGCCGCTTCACCTTTCGCCATCGCGCTGTTGCTGGTCGCGGCGCTGCTCGTCGCTGGTGCCTGGTCGTCCCTGTCGTCGCGTGATCTCGCCGCGGGCGACGACACACGGGTGCGGGCGCGCCGCTGGCCGCGCGCGCCGGCCAGGGTGGTCGCCGTCCTGGCACTGCCGGCGTTCGCGCTGGTGGCCCTTCCGGTCCTCGGGTGGCTGCTGCACCTGGCATCCGGAGCGTTGATAGACCGCACAGGCGACCCGTCCACGGCGCTCGCCGACGCACTGTTCGCGCAATGGCCCGTGCTGCACGACTCGCTCCCTTACATCGGCCTGAGCGCAGGCCTTGCGGTGTTGCTCGGCGCCTCGGCCGCCGCGGCGCGCGGGCACGGACCCGTCGCGCGGGCGCTGCGCGGGGCGACGGTCGCGTTGTGGACGATACCTGGTCTGGTACTCGCCGCGGCCTACCTGGTCAATTCGGACCGGCTCGATGCACTGGGGGTCGCGATCCCGTTCGGCAGCACCGGGCTGCTCGCCGCAGTGGTGGCGTTGAAACTGCTCCCCTTGCTCGAGCGGCTGTTCGCGGGCCGTTCAGTGCTGGATCTCGACACCGGCCGACCGGTCGCGGTCCTGGGGCTGGGACTGCGTGCCACGCTGCCGCTGCTGGTCGCCGCATTCGCTTTTGCGGCGGTCGGTGCGCTCGCCGAGATCTCCGCGATGCTGGTGTTGGTGCACACCCCGCCGCTGCCTTTCACACAGACCGTGTACATGGCGCTGCAGGGTGATGCGCCGGCGCTCGACTGGGCGGTGCCCGGTGTTCTGCTTACCCTGATCATCGTCGGCCTGATAGCCACGGCGGTGGTGCTGGTCCGCGCGCGTCGCCGGCTCCATAGCGGCGTGGAACAGCCATTCCGCCTGCCGGCCGAATGGCAGCGAGGCAGCGCATGACACACAGCCAACCGGCCAGCGTCGAGCTGCGCGGCGTCGATGTCGTGGTCAACCAGCGCGAGATCCTGCGGCATATCGATCTGAACGTGCTCCCGGGCGAGTTGTTCGTGGTGCTCGGGGGCGCCGGGTCGGGCAAGTCGACGCTGTTGCGCTCGATCGCCGGACTGGACCCGGTCGCCGCCGGCTCGCTGTGGATCGACGACCAGGAGATCACCCGCAGCGCCGCCAACCGCCGACCGATCGCGTTGATGTTTCAGTCGTACCGCCTGTGGCCGCACATGCCGGTCGCCCGCAACGTCGGCTTCGCGCTGGATCGCAGCGGCCTGGGTGCCAGCGACCGGCGCGGCCGGGTGACGCGTGAACTGGCGTTCGTCGGGCTTTCGGAGTTCGCACGCCATCTGCCGTGGCAGCTGAACCCAAGCCAACGGCAGCGCGTCGCGCTGGCCCGAACGCTGGCCGCGGACGCCCGGGTCATATTGCTCGACGAACCGTTCAGTGCCCAGGACGCGCAACGCCGCGAGCACCTGTTGCGCGTCCTGCGCAAGCGCCTGCAGCAGAGCGCTGCGACCACGCTGCTGACAACCCAGGACCGCAGCGAGGCACTGCGCGTCGCCGACCGCATCGCGGTCGTCCACGAAGGCGAGATACAACAGACCGGAACACCGATCGAGTTGTACGACACACCGCGCAACCGCTACGTGGCCGAATACATGGGCAGCGCTAACCTGATCGACGGGGAGATCGAGTTTGCCGGCGAGCAGGCACTGTTCCGGGCGGAGAACGGCATCGTGATTCCGTTGTTCGACCACCCGCTGATCCGGCCACGCACCGGCACCGCGATGTTCCGTCCGCACGACCTGCATGTCGTGCATCCGAATGCCGCGCCCTTCGGTGACCAGATCCGCTTCAGCGGCCGGGTCGAACAGACCGAGTTCCTCGGAGACAGCATGCGCTACAGCATCGAGATCGCAGGCAAGACCGTGTGGATGGACCGGTCGCGCAGCAGCGAAACCCTACTCAACGTGGGCGACCAGGTCGTGGTCGGGCTCGACCCGGCTCGCATCCGGATCCTCGAAGGCTGACGCGACGTCCGTTAGCCGGCACCCCGCTGCAACAATCGCAGAAAACCCTGATCCAGCATGAGCTCGCCGTAGAGCCGTGCGCCATCCAGTGTCCAGTGGCCGTAATCGAACACCAGCAGGCGATGGTCGTCGCTCAACACCCGGCACCGCGTCGCCTCGGCGTCGCACAGCTGGGCTCGACGATCGAAATAGGCGATGCCGAGTGCGTCCAGGCGTTGACGCAGTACCGTGTTGATCTTGTCGATCTCCGTGTCCCTGTAGCTCGCCATGATCTTCGGCAGGCGGTCGAGCGCACCGCGGTGTCGCTGCACCAGGCTCGGCACGTCGGGAAACTCCGCGGTTCGCCCCAGCACCACCAGGTGGGCACCGTACCTGGCGAGCGCGCGCTGCAGCGCCTGCAGCTGCCTCAGAATGAAAGGATCCCAGCGCATCGCCAACACGACGTAGTCAGCCTCCCGCACGTTGCGACCACCGGCGAGGACGCGCAGCGCGGCATCACAAGAGCGGCGGTGCTGCGCGGTCAGGTGTGCCGGCGGCGGATGCGCGTCGTCGAGAAAGTGCAGGCAGTGCCGACCGATCCACAGACGGCGGAATTCGAAGTCCGCCAGGCGCTCGCGGTTGAGATACAGCGCGTTGAACACGTCGTTGGCGTGGCTGTCACCCACCACCAGCACCTTGGTCGCCCCTTCCGAAAACGGCGCGATGGTCTCGGCGTTGCGGGCAAGTTCGGACGTGTCCGTCTGCTGCCGTTCGAGATGTCGCGCCGACAATTCGAGGTTCGCCGGCAGATCGGGGAAGCGCCAACCCCAGCCGCCGTTGGCCCAACTGCTTGCGGCCGGCAGCGTCAGCACCAACGCCGCGAGCGCACAACTCAGGCCGAACGCCGGTGGCGACAGTCGGCGCACCCCATGGGGACGCCGGATGGGTTGTTCGACGAACCGGTACATCAGCACCGCACCGCCGACCGCTGTGCCACCGAGCACCCATTGGACAATCGGCGTCAGTGTTTCGAACGTCAGGTAACGGTAGAACACGATCAGTGGCCAGTGCAGCAGGTACAGGGAATAACTAATCAGCCCGATCCCGACCATCAGCCGGTTGCGCAGCAGCCAGCCCGCGAAGCGTGCCCTTCCCGCGTAGATCGCCATTGCCGCGCCGCCACTGGGCAGCAGGGCATTGAACCAGGGGAACAGAGTCTCGTCGGTGAAGCGGAACACCGCGTAAGCGATCAAGCCGAGCCCGAGCAGCAGCAAAATTTCGTCGACCGGGTTGGCCCGCAGTCGGAACCGGTCCGCCCACACCAACACCCCGCCGATCGCGAACTCGAACACACGAAACGGCGCCAGATAGAACATCGCGGCGGGTTGGTCCACATACAATGCATTGAGGCCGAGGCTGCCAACGCCGAGTATCGACAACGCCGCAACGGCCGCACCACGCGGGGCCCTGGTCAACAGCAAAACCAGCAACAGGGGCCACACCAGATAGTACTGCTCTTCGACGCTCAACGACCACATATGCAGCAGAGGCTTGTAGTGTGCCTCGACGTCGAAGTAGCCGCCTTCGGCCCAGAAATAGACATTCGAAAGCGAAAGTATGGCGTGCAGCAGGGCACCGCCGAAACGCTCCAGCAATGCAGGCGACAGCAGCACATAGGCCGCAACAAAGCTGCCGACCAGCGTGACGAACAGCGCCGGGAACAGGCGCCGCGCGCGGCGTAGATAAAAGTTGCCGAAACGAAAGGTTCCGGCGATGACCTCGTCGCGAATCAGGCGCGTGATCAGAAAACCGCTGATCACGAAGAATACGTCAACGCCAACATAACCGCCGCTGAACGGCGCAACGCCGAGGTGGAACAGCAGCACGCTCAGTACCGCCACAGCGCGCAGTCCATCGATGTCTGCGCGGTATCGCGCCTGGCTCACGACTGCCACAGGCCGTCGCATCGGAAAAGGCCCAGCACCGTTCGTCGTCCCTTGCAAAAGTTCACGCTGGCAACGCGTGGCGCCGACGCCATGACATCAGGCCCACGCAGAAAGCACGCGACCCTAGCGTTCACGGGGTTACTACGTCAACCGACGACGCAAAGTCGCTCCGACCGCATTGGATGCGCCGTGATCGAAGGCCGCAGACCGCGTGGCGCGGCCGCCGGCGAGTCAATGCGCCGCGGTCTTCAGGAAGTCGATCAGGTCGCGCCGATCGGTGGCGCTGTCGATCCGTTGCAGCGGCATCTTCGAGCCCGGTGTGACGACCTCGGGCCCTTCCCTGAACAGCGCGTCGATGGTCTTCTCGTCCCAGACCAGGTGGGCCCCGCTCAGTGCCGCCGAGAAGGGGTACCCGGGCAGGCTGCCGGCGCGCCGGCCGACCACTCCATACAGGGTCGGTCCGGCTCGACGCCTGTCGTTTGCGTCCAGCGAGTGACAAACGCTGCACTTGCGCGCGAACTGCTGCGCCCCGTTGTCCTGCTGGCTGTTGAGATCGAAGCGCAGCGCTCCCTGGCTGACCAGCGGCGCCGGCAGAAAGGCATCGTCCAGCGGCATCCGCGTGACGAAATCGTCGAGGCCGGCAAAGACCAGTGACTCGCCACCGGGCATCAGTGCGAGACACCAGACCGGTCCCATTACCGCGTGAAAGTCGCGCTGGATGTCGCCGTCAATCGTGGCGATCACCACCCTGCCCTGCGCATCGGCAAACGCAATGCGGCGGCTGGCGCTGTCCAGCGCCAACGCCAGTACCGGCTTGCCGTCGACCACGTAGTCGTGGCGCGGGCGGGTGCCGCTGAGCGAAGCACTGCGCATGCGGCCGTTCGCCGTGCCGTAAGCGATGAGATCCAGCCCCTCGTCGACCGCGAGCACATTGATGCCCCAGCCGTTCTCCACCACGCTCTTCAGATACTTACCGCTGCGCAGGTCCCACAAACGGATGTGACCATCGCCGCCGGCGCTGTACAGCTGACGCCCGTCGCTGGAGAACTGGGCGGCGTTGACCGGCCCCTCGTGTGCACTCAGGAACCCCCGAAGCGTGAATCCCGGTACCGCCCACAGTCCGATGCTGTGATCCCAGCCGCTCGAAGCCAGCCAATGTCCATCGGGCGAGAACGAGAGATGTACGACCTTCGCCGTATGACCGCGCAATACCCTGGGCTGCGGCGTACGACGGTCGTCCAGCAGTTCGTCGAGCGACCAGACGCGCAGCGTGAGGTCGTCGCCCGCGGTCACCAGGAAACGCCCGTCCGGAGAGAAGGCCGCGGCGTTGACCGCCGCCTCGTGTCCGATGAGCCGGCGCCGCTCGGTCAGGCCATCCACGGACCACAGCACCGCGGTGTAATCGAAACTGGTACTGACCAGCCAACGTCCGTCCGGCGACAACGCCAGACCGCGTACCGGGCCACCGT
Organism: Chromatiaceae bacterium; assembly: GCA_024235395.1. NCBI lineage: Bacteria > Pseudomonadati > Pseudomonadota > Gammaproteobacteria > Chromatiales > Chromatiaceae > Chromatiaceae bacterium. The sequence goes on along the minus strand of JACKMK010000002.1, from coordinate 841,998 downwards.
GCGCGGTGTGCCGCTCGAATGCATCCGCCGTGACACCCGCGCTGCCCAGCAGCAGCACCAGCAGCCACAGGGCCCGCAGACAGGCATCGCTCACAGCCGGAGACCGACAAGGATACTGGCTGAGCATGGCTCTCCCCAGAAGATTCGGATACGCCCCGCTGGCCGAGCACCGGCGCGCACTGCATCGGCAATCAGTGAGGGAGTATAGCCGCAGCCGAGGCGCCAACCGTCGCCGCTCACCCCGCGCGGTGGTGCTTCTGTTAGCCTTGCACCATCCAACCCCGCAGCCCCGACCCATCGTGACCTGGACACTCGACGCGCTCGACGACGAGACCACCCTGCTGACCGTCAACCAGCGCCTCGCCGGCGAACTGCGCGCGCGTTTCGACGCCGCGCAGGCGGACGCCGGTCGGCACGTCTGGCCGAGCGCCGACATCCTGCCGTGGAGCGCCTGGCTGAGGCGCGGCTACGAACAGCTGTTGGATACCGGCGAGACCTCGCTCGATCTGCTCAACCCCGCCCAGGAGGCGCTTCTCTGGCAGGAGGTCATTGCACAGGATCCCGATGCCGGGCCGCTGTTGCGACCGGCCGCCGCGGCGCAGGCCGCGCGTGCGACTTACCAACTGCTGCACGACTGGCGACTCGACGCCGACGTGCTGGCGGAACGTGCCGGCGACGACGGGCGCCGTTTTCTCGCCTGGCGACACAGGTTCGACGACGTGCTGCGACGGCGCGGCCTCATGAGCGGTGCATCGCTGCCGGCACTGTTGCAGCAGGCATTCGCGCGGGCCGTGATCCCTCCGCCGAAACGCCTGGTGCACAGCGGCTTCGACACCCTGGCACCGGCACAGACCGCGCTGTTCGAGACGCTGCGTGCGCACGGCGTCACGGTCACGGAACACCGTCCGCCGACCCGCGCCGCCATCCGTCAGCGAATCGCCGCGGACGACGACGAGCACGAGATCCGCCTTGCGGCGGACTGGGCCCGCGAGCGCCTGCAGGCCGATCCGCGGGCGCGGATCGGCATCGTCTGTGTACAGATCGGGGCGCGTCGCCAGGATCTGGAACGGATCTTCGACGAGGTACTCACAACACACACCTACCTGACCCAGGGGCCGCGCCCGGCGCTGTTCGACATCTCGCTCGGCGAACCGCTGGCGCAGCGACCCCTTGTCGCCCACGCGCTGCTCGCGCTGGACCTGCTGCACGGCGACCAGCCGTTGGCGGCGATCGGCCAGTTGTTGCGCAGTCCGTTCGTCGGCGGGCATGCCACCGAATGGGCAGCGCGCGCCCTGCTGGACGCCGCACTGCGGGCCGACCGCGTGCCGCGCATCGATCTCACCCGGCTGCACCATCGAATCGGCCAGTACAGCCCCCCCGACCGGCGTCACTGCGGCGACCTCGCAGCCCGCCTGCAGGGACTGATCGAGCTGCAGCGGACGCTGCCGGCCATGGAGGGTCCGGAACGATGGGCCGCGCACCTGCAGCGCGCCCTGGCGGTGCTCGGCTGGCCCGGCGACCAGGGCCTCGACAGCTACGAGTTCCAGACCCGCGAGCGCCTGCTCCGGTTGTTCAGCGAATTCGCCGCCTTGGCCAAGGTGCGGCCACGCATGTCGCTCGGCGAGGCCCTGCGTCAGTTGCGCGCACTGGCCGCCGAGACCCTGTTCCAGGCGGAATCGCCGGCGACACCGGTCCGCATCCTCGGTCCGCTCGAGGCCGCCGGGATCGCGTTCGACGCCGTCTGGTTGCTGGGCCTGCACGACCAGGACTGGCCACCGGCGCCACGTCCCGACCCGTTGCTGCCGGCCGGCCTGCAGCGCGAACTCGGCATGCCGCACGCCTCGGCGGAGCGCGAGTACGCATTCGCCGCCCGACTGACGACGGAACTCGCGAACGCCGCGCCCCGGGTGATCGCGAGCCACGCGCTGCGCGACGGTGACCAACAGCGTCGACCGAGCCCGTTGATCGGCGACTGGCCACTCGCGCAGACACCGACCCTCGCCGGTTCGCCGCTGCACCCGGGGTGTACGACACCGCGAGCGCACGACCCGATGCCGGCGCCACAGGCGCCACCGGCGCCTCCCGAGCAACGCGGCGGCGCCGCACTGCTGGGTGCCCAGGCGGCCTGTCCGTTCCGTGCGTTCGCCCAGTACCGGCTGGCCGCGACGCCGCTGGAAGAGCCGTCCCATGCGATCGACGGCGCGCTGCTCGGCACCCTGGTGCACGAACTGCTGCAGCGCGTCTGGTCCGTGTTGCAGGATGCCACGACACTCGCCGCGCACGACGACGCGGCACTCGCCGCACGGGTCGCACCGCTCGCCGCCGCGACCCTCGACGACCTCGGCCGGCGCCGCCCGGATCTGTTCACGCCGCGTTTCAAGGCGCTGGAGGCGGAACGCCTGACACGCCTGGTGCTCGACTGGCTGGCCGTGGAGCGTCGCCGCGAGATCCCGTTCGCGATCGCCGCACTCGAGCAGGAGCGCGTGGTCGAACTGGGCGGCCTGCGGTTGCGGCTGCGTACCGACCGTATCGACCGGCTGGCCGGAGATCGGCTGGTGGTGATCGACTACAAGACCGGCCGCGAGGTCAGCAACGCCGGCTGGTTCGATGCGCGCCTGAGCGAACCGCAGCTGCCGCTGTATTGCATCAGCGATCCGCAACGGGTCGATGCCGCGCTGCTCGGGCGGGTCAGGCGCGACGCCAAGGGTTGCGGTTTCGTCGGCGTGAGCCGCGAACAGGGCGTGGCACCGGGTGTCGACCCGGCCCACGATGCCGATCAGGCGATCGCCTGGCCGGCGTTGCTGACGCGCTGGCGGGCCGCACTCGATGCACTCGCCGCCGAGGTCTGCGCCGGTCGCGCCGATCCCACACCATCGCCGGCGGCATGCAGCTACTGTCCGTTCGGTGCCCTGTGCCGCGTGCAGGATACGGGGCTCGCCGAGCAGCCGTCCGAGGTCGCCGATGAATGACGTTGCCGACGCCGCGCAGCGTGCCCGGGCACTCGATACCGCTGCATCGTTCATCGTCCAGGCACCGGCCGGCTCGGGGAAGACCGAGCTGCTGACCCAGCGATACCTGTGCCTGCTGGCCGAGGTGGACCATCCCGAAGAGGTGTATGCGATCACCTTCACGCGCAAAGCGGCCGCCGAGATGCGCAATCGCGTGCTGGCGGCGCTCGACGCCGCACAGTCCGCGCGGCCGGACCAGCCACACCGCCGGCAGACCTGGGAACTGGCACGTCGCGTGCTGGATCGCGACCATGCCGGCGACTGGCGGCTGGCGGCCAATCCCAACCGCCTGCGCATCCAGACGTTCGACTCGATGGCCGCGTCGCTCGCCCGGCAGTTGCCATTGACCAGCGAGCTCGGTGCGGTACCCAAGGTGACCGAACAGGCGGCGACGCACTACCGCGATGCCGCGCGTGCGACGCTGCGCATGCTCGACGATCGCGACCTCGGCGACGACCTCGCGCAGGTGCTGACGCATCTCGACAACCGCCAGGCGCAGTTGGAGGACCTGCTCACCGCACTGCTCGCCCGCCGCGACCAGTGGCTCGCGCACGCGCTGGCCTCGCCCGACGGCAGTGCCATCGAGCAGGCCCTGGGTGCGGCCGTCACCGATCACCTCGCGCACCTGCGATCGACCTGCCCGCCCGACTGGCTGACCCGTCTGCAGACTATCGCGGCGCAGGCCGCCGACCAGCTCGGCGAGCCTCCGCCCGGCGCGCTCGGCACCGACTGGGAGGCGCTGCCGGCGTGGCGCGCCCTGACCGAATTGCTGTTGACCGCAAACGCGACGCCGCGCAAGAGCTGGAACGCCCGGCAAGGCTTCCCCGCACCCAGCGAGAAAGGCATCGACGGCGCCACGAAGGCTCAGCGGCAACAGGCCAAGGCCGAGATCGCCACACTCACCGCGCGGCTCGCCGAGGCGCCGGACGAGCGCGCGCTGTGGGCCGCGGTGAGGACTCTGCCGCTGCACGGTCCGGATGCGCGGCAGCAGGCCGTGCTGACCGGCCTGCTGCAGGTACTGCTGCACGCCAGCGCGCAGTTGCAGCTGGTCTTCCGGGAACAGGGCGAGGTCGATTTCGCCGAGATACAGATGCGTGCCCAGCGCGCGCTCGGCACGCCGCAGGCACCCAGCGACCTGGCGCTGAGCCTCGACTACCGGGTTCGCCACCTGTTGATCGACGAGTTCCAGGACACCTCGAGCAGCCAGTACCGGCTGCTCGAGACCCTGACGGCCGGCTGGATGCCCGGCGACGGCCGTACCCTGTTCGCGGTCGGCGATCCGATGCAGTCGATCTACCGGTTCCGCGAGGCGGAGGTCGGCCTGTACCTGGCCGCACGTGAACAGGGCATCGGCGGCCTGCCGCTGACCCCGTTGACCCTGAGCGTGAACTTCCGCTCGAACCGCGCGATCGTCGACTGGGTCAACCGCGGATTTCCGGACGTGATGCCGGCCGCGACCGACGTGGGCCGCGGTGCGGTGCCCTATGCGCCGGCGGTCGCCTTTGACCACGGCGGCGATGCGCGGGCGGTCCAGGTGCACCCGTTCGCGGGTGCCGATACCGAGGCCGAGGCGCGCTGCGTGGTCGATCTGGTACGCGCCGCGCTCACCGAGACGACCGACGGCGAGGTCGCGGTACTGGCGCGCGCGCGCAGCCACCTGCATGCGATCGCGGCCGCACTGAAAGACGCCGGTATCGATTTCCAGGCGGTCGAGGTCGATCCGCTCGCCCAGCGCCCGGTGGTCCAGGATCTCTACCACCTGACGCGCGCCTTGTTGCATCCGGCAGACCGCCTCGCCTGGTCGGTGGTGCTGCGCACACCCTGGCTCGGCCTCGACCTGCCGGATCTGCTGACGATCGGTGGCGACCCCGACCACTGCATCCCGGCGCGCTTACGCGACCCGGGCCTGCGCACTGCGCTCAGCAGCGACGGCCGACGACGTGTGGAACGCCTGATCGCCCTGCTCGACGGTCAGCTGCCGGCACGCGGACGGCGCCCCTTGCGCCAGTGGATCGAGGGCATCTGGCTGCGCCTGGGCGGGCTTGCCGCCGCCGGCGATGCGGCGGCCGATGACGCGCAGGCCTTCCTGCGTCTGCTCGACGACTGCGCCGAGGCCGGCGGACTGGTCGATTTCACGCGCCTCGCGAGCGCCCTGGACGGCCTGTACGCCGCGCCCGACAGCCACGCCGACGGCCGTGTTCAGCTCATGACGATGCACAAGGCCAAGGGACTCGAGTTCGACAGCGTGATACTGCCCGGTCTCGGGCGCCGTCCCCGCGGCCGCGACAGTGAATTGTTGTACTGGCTGGAGCGCCCTTCCGCAGATGGCCAGACACAGTTGCTGATGGCGCCGATTCGTGCGGTCGGCAGCGATCACGAACCGATCTCGGCTTACCTGCGCGAACTCGAACGTGACAAGGATCGCCTCGAGACGACCCGACTGCTGTACGTCGCCGCGACGCGTGCCAGGCGCCGTCTGCACCTGCTCGGGCATATCGTGTTCGACGCGAACGGCGAGCCGCGCGCACCGCAGGCGGATTCGCTGCTCGAACGCCTGTGGCCGGTGGTCGGTGCGGCGTTCACCGGGCTCGCGCCGGGCGGAGGATCTGTGCCGCCGCGCGTATCGACCGCGCCGCACGCACAACTGCGCCTCGCCGCGGACTGGCAGGCACGACTGCCGCCAGGCGAACCCCCGACCGCAGTGCCGCAACCGGCCGGCGAGGTCGCCGGGGCGATCGAGTTCGACTGGGCCGGCGACAGCGCACGGCATGTCGGGACCCTGGTACACCGGCTGCTGCAGCGCATCGCGACCGAGGGCATCGAACACTGGCCGACGCAACGTGCACAGGAACTCGACACGACCCTGCGCAGCGGCCTGCAGAACCTCGGGGTCGCCCCCGCCGAACTCGATCGCGCACTGGACAAGGCACTGCGGGCACTGCAGCAGACACTGGCCGACCCGACCGGTCGCTGGATCCTCGATGACCACGCCGAGGCGCGCTGCGAGTGGCCGCTGACCATGTTCGATGGCCATCCGCGGCACTATGTGATCGACCGCAGTTTCGTCGATCATGACGGTGTACGCTGGATCATCGATTACAAAACCGGCGAACATCTGGCCGGCGATCGCGCGGCCTTCCTCGACCAGGAGCAGGCGCGCTACCGCGATCAACTCGAGAACTATGCGCGCATCGTGCGGGAGATCGACCCACGTCCGATTCGTCTCGCGCTGTACTTCCCACTGTTCGCCGACTGGCGGGTGTGGAACTACCCGGAGTAGCGCCGACGCGCGGTGCTTGAAACAACCTATCAGCCTGGGAACGAGGGGCAGCAGGATGTCGATCAACGACGACTACCAGCGCATCGGCGAACGTATCGCGCGCCATCTGGGGCATCCGCAGATCGCCGGCATGCACCTGCCGACGCCGGTGGACGACGAGGACTTCCGCGACGAGTTCGGCTTTGTGTTCCTCGCCGACGGCAGCGTCGGTCCGTTCTACGTGAGCATGGGTGGGATGCTGCAGCAGCTGCGGACCCGCTACCCGGAACCGGCACGGTTCAGCGCGGACACAGCTGAGCTGTTGACGGGTTTCTCCGAGCGCGGGCTGCCGGAACGCGCCCTGGCACTTGGTGCCTACAATGCGCTGAGCGCAGCGTTGTACCGCAGGGCGCATTATGTACCACCGGACCGCGCCGCCGCGGCAGCCCAACAGTGGCCGCCGGCGGGTAACCGGGTCGGGATGGTCGGCTACTTCCGCCCTCTGGTCGACCGACTGCTGGGCAAAGGGGCCGAGGTCGTGGTGCTCGAACGGGTGCCCCAACGCATTCCGGCACGCGAAGGGATCACCGCAACCACCGTGGCCGCCGACCTGCGCGCCTGCAGCCAGGTGCTATGCACCGCGTCGACCCTGGTCAACGACAGTCTTGACGAACTGCTCGCAACACTCGGCGGTGGGGTACGCATCGAGCTGATCGGCCCAAGCGGCAGCGGCGCGCCGGACCCGCTGTTCGCGCGCGGCATCGCCTCGGTCGGCGGCATTCAGTTCGGTGACCGGACGCAGCTGTTGGCGCAACTCGCCGCCGGCGAATCCTGGGGCGGCGCAGGCCGCAAGTTCGAGGTGACACCACCGGACTATCCGGGGATCGACGCGTTGTTGCGGCGGGCACGCCCGGATTGAATCATCGATTCGAGATCCAGGCCCGGTTGGCTCAGGCGATGGTCGCCCTCACCCCCGCCAGACGCAATGCGACCAGTGCCGCACCGGCCTGATCGGCGCTCAAGGTGACCCGCCGGGCCGCGTTGAAACAGCGATGTTCGTCGAGGTGCAGCTGTTCGACGACGATGCCGCTGCCCATGCCCGAAAACACCGCACGCAATGTCGCCGGGATCAGGTCGTCCTGGGTGGCGCAGAAATACAGATGACCGAGGCTTCGGTCGAAGTAGACACGGCGCGCATCGAGATTGAAGAAGATCTCGTTGCTGCTGCCCAGCGCTCCGATCGCACGTTCGTGCCGCGCACAGGCCGACAGGGTCTTGTTGCTGACTGGTCCGATCAAGTCCGGGTCCTGATGCTGGATTGACTGATACGCCGCACGGCCGCGACTTGCGCCGCGGTCTGCCGGCAGCATAACGGGCATTGCCGGCTTCGCCAAGCCGGCGTCCCGGCCGTTGGCGACCGCCGCACGACGCCGGGAAAGGGGCCCGGAACAAGGGTCTGGATCGAAAAAATCAATGCTGCCCACATGGCGGAAGCCACCCCTCGGATTGCCAGGTCGTCGGTGATTGACTAGCTTTGAACGGGAAACCGTAAGCCCGTGCCCGTCAGGTTTTGGCGGGGAACCAACGACAGATCGAATATGCGCTACCTCTACGCGACCGTCATGCTCTTCGGATTCTGGATGCTGCTGTCCGGGCTGTTCTCGGCGTTCATGCTGTCCCTCGGTCTGTTTTCGGTACTGCTGACGGTATGGTTCCTGCGACGCATGGATGCTACCGATCACGACCCGAGCATCCTGTACCCGAACCTCCGCCTTCTGGGGTACCTGCCATGGTTGTTCTGGATGGTAGTGAAGTCCAACATCGATCTCGCACGCCGCATCTGGGACCCACGGATGCCGATCCACCCGACCTGGACCCGACTCGACACGCGCGTCACGACACCGTTCGAGAAGACCCTCTACGCCAACTCCATCACGCTGACGCCCGGTACGTTGACCACGGATGTCAACGACGACCACTTCATGGTGCACAGCTTGTACAAAGAAGGTATCGACGAACTCCGCTGCGGGGAGATGGAACGGCGCATCCTGCGGTTGAAGGTATGAGCCGATGCTGAGCGCCGCGATAGCCGCTGTGCTGGTCACGATGATCCTTGCCCTGATCCGTGCGTTCGAGGGGCCGAGCGCTTACGACCGGATGCTCGCCGCGAATGCGTTTGGAACCAAGACCGTGCTGTTGATCGCGCTGGGTGGCTATGCCCTGTCGTGGCACAGCTATCTGGACATCGCGCTGCTGTATGCGATGGTCAATTTCGTCAGCACGATCGCCGTGATGCGATTCTTCGAATACAGCGACAACGACCCGCCGCAACGGCGGCGCGGGGGCGAACTGTGAGCACGCCGTTGGAACTGCTGAGCAGCCTCTGCTTTCTCACCGGCGGCATTTTGTGTCTCACCGGTGGGGTCGGACTGCTGCGCCTGCCGGACTTCTATGCCCGGGTACACGCCGCCGGCCTGACCGAGACGCTCGCGACACCGTTGTTGTTGTGCGGACTCATGCTGCAGATGGACTGGTCGGCCGACCTGATCAAGGTCTTCCTGATCCTTCTGCTCATCCTGGCCACCAACCCGACCGCGACCCATGCGATGGCCAAGGCGGCCCTGCACGGCGACCACAAGCCGTTGGTGATCCACGACACCGACCCGGCGGAGGAGGATCGGTCATCGAAGGGTTGATCGACGTCTTCGTGCTGGGTTTCCTGGTGCTGATCGCCGTGGCCGCGATCCGCCAGCGTGACCTGTTCGCGGTCGCGATGCTGTTCGGTGTCTACAGTTTCATGACGGCCGCGTTGTTCATGGACCTGGATGCAGTCGACGTGGCGTTCACCGAGGCCGCGGTCGGTGCCGGCGTGACCACGGTACTGCTGTTGTCCAGCCTGCGCCTGACCACCCGCTGGGAAAAACGCCCGAGGCACAGCCCGTTGCTGCCGCTGATGGTGGTCACGGTAACCGGTGCGGCGCTGGTCTACGCGACGCTCGATGCGCCACTGCTCGGGGACCCGACAGCCCCGGCACATGTGCACGTCGCACCTCGCTACATCCAGCAGGGGCCGACCGAGGTAGGAATGCCGAACATCGTGACGGCGGTGCTCGCCAGTTATCGCGGCTATGACACATTGGGCGAGACATTCGTGATCTTCACCGCCGGCCTGGGCGTCCTGCTGTTGCTCGGTATCCAGGACGGACCGGGTACGCGTCCCGGCAGTTCGGCGATCGGCGAACACCTGGTGCTGCGCGTGGTGGTCAAGATGCTGCTGCCGCTGATCCTGTTGTTTGCGCTCTACGTCCAGTTTCACGGCGATTTCGGTGCCGGGGGCGGCTTTCAGGCCGGCGTGATCCTCGCAACCGGTTTCATCCTGTACGACCTGGTTTTCGGTGACGGTGACGCCCGCCTGGTGGTCCCTCCGCGCTGGCTGCACCGACTGGCGGCGCTGGGTGTGTTGATCTATGCCGCGGTCGGCCTGTTCGCGATGCTGCGCGGGTATGCCTTTCTCGACTACAGCGCCCTCGCGGCAGACCCGGTCGACGGCCAGCACCTCGGCGTGATGTTGGTCGAACTGGGTGTCGGGATCACCGTCTTCTCGGTGGTGATGGCCGTGTTCTACGCGCTCGCCGGACGGAGACGGATTCCATGAGTAGCCTGCCCGGTCTGTACAACTACTGGATCGTGGTGTTCCTGATGATGGCGGGATTCTACGTCGTCATCTCACAGGGCAATCTGGTCAAGAAGATCATCGGCCTGGCGCTGTTCCAGACCTCGGTGTTCATCCTGTATATCTCGATCGGCAAGGTGGCCGACGGCAATGCGCCGATCTTCATTGCGGGGCTTGGCGACTATTCGAACCCGCTTCCGCACGTGCTGATCCTCACTGCGATCGTGGTCGGGGTCGCCACGACTGCGGTGGGCCTGGCATTGATAGTGCGTATCCAGGAGGCCTACGGCAGCGTCGAGGAAGACGAGATCCAGGCCCGCGATGCCGAATCTGCGGACGCACCGGGCGCACGTCCCAATGACGGATCCGCGGAGTCGGAGACTTGACCCTCATAGACCACCTGCCGGTGCTCGCGGTGGTCCTGCCGCTGCTGGGCGCGCCATTGTGCGTCCTGATCGACCGCCCCGGGCCGGCATGGCTTGTCGCACTCGTCTCCACCTGGCTCGGGTTCATCGCCGCCGTGGCGCTGTTGGTCCAGGTGGTCGATGGAGGTCCCGTCAGCTACCACCTGAGTGGCTGGGCACCCCCTTGGGGGATCGAATATCACGTCGATCTGCTCGGCGCCTATGTCCTGTTGGTCGTGACGGCGATCGCCGCGCTGGTCATGACCTTCGCGCGCGAGAGTGTGCAGTCGGAGATCGCAGAGCGACTCATCGCACGGTTCTACGCGACACTGCTGCTGGTGGTCGCGGGACTGGCGGGCATCACGGTCACCGGCGACGCCTTCAACCTGTTCGTGTTTCTCGAGATCTCGTCGCTCGCTTCGTACGCGGCCATCAGCATGGGGCGCGACCGCCGCGCCCTGAGCGCCGCATTCCAGTATCTGGTGATGGGTACCATCGGTGCGACCTTCATCCTGATCGGTATCGGCCTGCTGTACATGATGACCGGCACCCTGAACATGCTGGATCTTGCCGAACGACTGCCATCGGTGACCGATACGCGCACCGTACGTGCGGGCTTCGCTTTTCTCACCGTCGGTCTGGGGCTGAAGTTGGCGTTGTTTCCTTTGCACCTGTGGCTGCCGAATGCCTATGCCCATGCACCCTCGACGGTCAGCGCATTGCTCGCAGGCACCGCAACGAAGGTCGCGGTCTATGCGTTGTTGCGCTTCATGCTGGAGGTGTTCGGCGCCGAATTCGCCCTGCAGCGCATGCCGTTCGACGACATCCTGATGGTGCTCGGGATGATCGGGATATTCTCGGCATCGCTGGTCGCGGTCTACCAGGACGACATCCGGCGCATGTTCGCGTATTCCAGCGTCGCGCAGATCGGCTACATGGTGCTGGGCATCGGCCTCACATCGACGCTCGGCGTGAGCGCCGCGATCCTGCACCTGTTCAACCATGCCCTGATGAAAGGCGCATTGTTCCTCGCCCTGGGCGCGATCGTGTATCGCATCGGCCGCGTCACCTTGGGCGATTTCGCCGGCCTCGGCCGCCGCATGCCGTGGACCATGGCGGCTGTCGTGCTCGGCGGCTTCAGTCTGATCGGCATCCCGCCAAGCGTCGGTTTCGTCAGCAAATGGTATCTGGTGCTGGCGACGATGGAGCAGGGACTGTGGCCCGTGGCCCTCCTGATCCTCGCCGGCACTCTGCTCGCGCTGGTGTATGTCTGGAAACTGATCGAAGCGGCCTACTTCGGCGAACCGGCCGCCGAGGCGCCGCCGGTCCGCGAGGCGCCGTTGTCGATGCTGTTGCCGATCTGGTTCCTGGTCGCGACCAACTTCTACTTCGGCATCTTTACCGAAGTCAGCGCCGGCGTCGCGACGCGCGCCGCCACCGCGTTGCTGGGAGGTGGAGGTTGAGCGGCGTCGCGCTACTCGCCTGGATTCTCGCGCTGCCGGTGATATCGGCGTGCGCCGTGGTCGTCGCGCGCGCGAGACCGAACCTGCGCGAATCGCTGACCGTCGCCTCGGGTATCGTGCTCTTTCTCCTCGTCGTGGCCCTGTATCGCTCGCTCGACTGGGACAACCCGTCACGCCTGGTACTCGCCGAACCCTTTCCCGGACTGCAGTTGGCGTTCGAGCCCGAACCCCTCGGCCTGCTGTTCGCGATGGTCGCGGGATTCCTGTGGCCGGTCACCTCGGTCTACGCGGTCGGCTACATGCGCGCCCACCACGAACAGCACCAGACGCGTTTCTTTGCGGCCTTCGCGGTATCGATCGGTGCGACCATGGGGATCGCCTTCGCCGCGAACATGTTCACGCTGTTCGTGTTCTACGAGATCCTCACGGTGGCCACCTATCCGCTGGTGACCCACGCCGGCACCGACGAGGCGCGCCGTGCGGGACGCGTGTACCTCGGCATACTGATGGGGACCTCGGTGAGCCTGCTGCTGCTTGCGACCGTGTGGACCTGGCAGTTGACCGGGACCCTGGAGTTCACCCGTGGCGGGGTGTTCGACGGCCAGGTCGACGGCGTCATGCTGGGCGTGCTGCTCGCCTTGTACGTATTTGGCACCGGCAAGGCCGCACTGATGCCGTTTCATCGCTGGCTTCCGGCAGCGATGGTCGCACCGACACCGGTCTCCGCACTGTTGCACGCCGTCGCGGTCGTCAAGGCCGGTGTATTCACGATACTCAAGGTGGTCGTCTATCTGTTCGGCATCGACGTGATCGCCGACCTGATGGTCGCGGACCTGCTCGCCGCATTGGCCGCGCTCACCATCCTGATTGCCTCGCTGGTGGCGATGACCCGGGACAACCTCAAGGCGCGGCTGGCCTATTCGACGGTCAGCCAGCTGGGTTACATCGTGCTCGGCGCCATGCTCGGCGCAACCGCTGGCGTGGTCGGCGGCAGCATGCACATCGTGATGCACGCATTCGGCAAGATCACCCTGTTCTTCTGCGCCGGGGCGATCCTGGTCGCCGCGCACAAGACCCGGGTCAGCGAACTGGACGGCCTGGGTCGGCGCATGCCGCTGACGATGTTTGCATTTCTGGTGGGCGCATTGTCGATCGTCGGACTACCGCCACTGGGCGGCACCTGGAGCAAATGGGTGCTGGTACAGGGCACGCTGGACACCGGCGCCTGGCTGTTGACCGCGGTATTGCTGTTGAGTTCGCTGTTGAACGTAGCCTACCTGGTGTCCATCCCGGTGCGTGGTTTTTTCCGCAAGCCGACCGCGGCGCAGGACGGTATCCGGGAGGCACCCCTGGCCAGCCTGATCGCGATCGGAGTGACTGCGGTCGGATGCGTGGCGCTGTTCTTTTGGGCCGACCCCGTGTATCAGGTGGCCGGGGAGATCACACGATGAGCGGCGACCGGCAGCGACGCTACCTGTTCGATGAACCGCGCAACGTCCGCCGCGTGGTGCGAGGACTGGTTGCACTGTGCATCGTGCTGATCGGCCTCGATCTGATATTGCACCGGCACGTCGTCCATCCCTGGGAGGACGTGTTCGGTTTCTACGCCTTGTACGGGTTCGTCGCCTGCGTCCTGCTGGTACTGCTGGCCAAGGAACTGCGCACGCTGTTGAAACGCGACGAGTGCTACTACGACGATCACGGCGAGGACGGCGATGCTTGACGCCTCACCCGCGCTACCGCTTTTTCTGGGCGCCTTGCTGACGCTGTTCGTCCGCGGCCACCTACGTGCCGCGGTGATGCTCGCTGCACCCTTGCTGGGCGCCTATGGCGTCTACCAGTTGGAACCGGGCACCACCACCCAGGTCGTGATGCTCGGATACAGCCTCACGCCGGTGCGGGTCGACGGGCTCGCCATCCTGTTCGCCTACCTGTTCCACCTCGCGGCGTTCATCGGGGTGCTCTTCGCATTGCATCTCAGGGACCGTCTTCAGGACACCACGGCGCTGGCCTATGCCGGCAGCGCGGTCGGCGCCGTGTTCGCTGGCGACCTGCTGACGCTGTTCATCTACTGGGAGCTGCTTGCGTTGACCTCGGCAGGCCTGATCTTCGCCCGCCGCAACGAACGTGCACTCGCCGCCGGCATCCGTTACCTGGTGGTGCAGATCGGATCGGGGGTGCTGTTGCTCGCCGGGGTCATCCTTTATGCGCAGGCCGGACAGGGCCTTGCGTTCGACCACATCGGCCTGGACGCGCCGGGTGGCTGGCTGATCTTCATTGCGTTCGGCATCAAGAGCGCATTCCCGATGTTGCACGGCTGGCTGACCGACGCCTATCCCGAGGCGACCGCCACCGGTACCGTGTTCCTCAGTGCCTTCACGACCAAGGTCGCGATCTATGCGCTGGCACGCGGTTTCGCAGGTACCGAGCTGCTGGTCTACATCGGGGCCCTGATGACCTGCTTTCCGATCTTCTACGCGGTGATCGAGAACGACCTACGCCGCGTGCTCGCATACAGCCTGATCAACCAGCTCGGCTTCATGGTGGTCGGCATCGGCATCGGCACGGAACTGGCGCTCAATGGTGCGGTCGCGCATGCGTTCAACGACGTGATCTTCAAGGGCTTGCTGTTCATGAGCATGGGTGCCGTGCTGCACGTCACCGGTGAGATACGTGGTTCCGAACTCGGCGGTCTGTACAAGAAGATGCCGAAGACCACGATGCTCTGCATGGTTGGCGCGGCATCCATTTCGGCTTTCCCGCTGTTCAGCGGTTTCGTCAGCAAGTCAATGGTGGTCAGCGCGGCGATCAGCGAGGGTTATTCCTTCGTCTGGCTGGCACTGCTGTTCGCCTCCGCGGGTGTGTTCCACCACGCCGGGATCAAGATCCCGTTTTTCGCTTTCTTTTCCCATGATTCACGTTTCGTCGCGGATGCCCACGAACCACCGCGCAACATGTTGATCGCGATGACCCTGGCGGCGACGCTGTGCATTGCCATCGGCAGTTTCCCGGGGCTGTTGTACAGCTTGCTGCCATTTGCCACCGATTATTCGCCGTACGATGTCAGCCACGTCCTCGCGCAACTGCAACTGCTGGCGTTTTCGGCGCTTGCCTTTACCTGGTTGAAGCTCGCCGGCATCTATCCACCGGAGCTGCGCTCGGTAAACCTGGACGCCGATTGGTTTTACCGCCGCGTCGTGCCGGACGCCGTACAGGCCGGTCTGCGCAGGCTGGCCCCGATCGACCGGGCGTTGCGTGCCTTCGCGATGCGGATACTGCACCTGATACTGCAGGGCCTGTCACGGCACCACGGATCCTACGGCGTGCTGGCTGCCACCTGGCCAACCGGCAGCATGGTGATCTGGGTCGCCTCGCTGCTCGGACTCTCGCTGTTGCTCTACTACCTCTAGTGGGCCACAGGGCGTTTTTCGAAACCCCTCCAGGAATGCCGCCGGCACGTGCGACGTACCGGGCGTCGGGTGTTACCATCGGACCATGCCGCATGTCATCGTCGATCCCGAATCCGTCTCGCTGCAGGAACGCTTTGCGCTGATCAAGACGCCGCGCAAGACGCGCCAGCGTTATCCCGAGGCCTGTGTCACGGTCGTCGACAGCGCAGAGGCCGCGCACGCGAAGGCCGATCCGGAGCGGCGCTTGCATCCGGCGGTCGTCTACGGCCCGTCGGTTTCATCGGAGAGCCAGCGGATCTACTATCTGGTGCGCTGGCTCTGATCAAAAAACGGCCATCCCGCCACACAGGTTCGAGTCGGCAGACTGATGGACACGGATAGGCCGATAGAGACCCAAAGTCCCGTGTGGCACGCGATGCCGACCTCCGAGGTGCTCGAAGTGCTCGGCAGCCGCGAATCCGGGCTGGAATCGGACACGGCGGCACGACGCCTCGCCGAGTACGGACCCAACCGGTTGCCGCAGACCCGGCCGCGCAGCCGCCTGATGCGCCTGCTGGCGCAGTTCCACAACGTGCTGATCTATGTCCTGCTCGGCGCCGCGGGGGTCACCGCGTCGCTGCAGCACTGGGTCGACACGGCGGTGATCCTCGGCGTGGTGCTGGTCAACGCGCTGATCGGATATGTCCAGGAAGGCAAGGCAGAGGATGCGCTGGCGGCGATCCGGCAGATGCTCGCATCCCGTTCCCTGGTCATCCGCGACGGGCGGCGCGTCACGCTCGACACCGCCGATCTGGTGCCGGGCGACATCCTGCCTTTGCAGGCGGGGGACAAGATTGCCGCCGACCTGCGACTGTTGCACGCACACGGCATGCGCATCGACGAGGCCGCATTGACCGGAGAATCGACGCCAGTCGACAAGAGCGCTCACGCCTGCGCCGAACACGCGGTCCTCGCCGACCGCCGCCCAATGGCGTACTCGGGCACCCTGGTCACCGCCGGCCAGGGACTGGGCGTGGTGGTCGCCACCGGGCGCGACACCGAGCTGGGACGGATCAGCACGCTGGTCGCACAGGTCGAACAGCTCACGACGCCGCTGTTGCGTCAGATGGCCGAGTTCGGCCGATGGCTGACGCTGGGGATCGTCGCGCTGGCCGGTTTCAGCTTCGTCTACGGCGTCTGGGTGCGCGACTACACCGCCAGTGACATGTTCCTCGCCGCGGTCGGTCTTGCGGTGGCCGCGATCCCCGAGGGACTGCCCGCCATCATGACCATCACGCTCGCGATCGGCGTGCAACGCATGGCGTCGAGCAACGCGATCATCCGCCGTCTTCCGGCCGTCGAGACCCTCGGTACCTTGTCGGTGATCTGCTCGGACAAGACCGGCACCCTGACACGCAACGAGATGACCGTGCGGGCCCTGGCCCTGCCCACCGGCGATTTCGAGGTCCGCGGTACCGGCTACGATCCACACGGCGGCTTCAGCCAGGATGGCCGGGAGATCGATCCGCAGACGCACGCCGGCGCGGTGCAGAGCCTGCGTGCGCTGCTGCTGTGCAATGACGCGAGTGTGCACAACCAGCACGGACGCTGGGTCATCCAGGGCGATCCGATGGAGGCCGCGCTCGGTGTAGCGGCGATCAAGGCCGGTCTCGACCCCGACCTCGAGGCGCAGCGCTACCCGAGAACCGACCTGATCCCGTTCGACACGGCACACAAGTTCATGGCGACGCTGCACCACAGTCACGACGGGCAATCGTTCCTGTTCGTCAAAGGTGCGCCCGAACAGGTGCTGCAACACTGCAGCGCGGAATGGTCGGCGACGCACCCGGCCGGCGCTTCCCTCGACGTGGCGGCCTGGGAGGCGCGCATGGAGCGACTGGGTGAACAAGGGTATCGGGTGATCGCCGTGGCGATGAAGCACGCCGACGGCCAACCGCAGGAACTGCGTTTCGCCGACGTCGAACAGGGGCTGCAGCTGCTCGGCCTGTGTGGTTTGATCGACCCGCCCCGCCCCGAGGCGATCGATGCGGTCGCGACCTGTCAGGGGGCCGGGATCCGGGTCAAGATGATCACCGGCGATCACCGTGTCACTGCGCGTGCGATCGCCGCCCAGATCGGCGTACGCAATACCGCCGAAGTGCTCGCCGGCCAGGACATCGCGTCGATGACCGACAGCGAGCTGAGCGCCCGGGTCGAGGACATCGATGTCTATGCCCGCGTGACGCCGGAACACAAGCTGCGCCTGGTGCAGCTGCTGCAGTCGCACGGTCGCGTGGTCGCGATGACCGGAGACGGGGTCAACGACGCCCCCGCGTTGCGACGCGCCGATGTCGGTGTCGCGATGGGGCGGAGCGGGACCGAGGTCGCGAAGGAATCGGCCGAGATGGTGCTGACCGACGACAACTTCGCGACCATCGTCAACGCGATCAGGGAGGGACGCACGGTCTACGACAACCTGCGCAAGGCGATACTGTTCATCCTGCCGACCAACGGCGGCGAGGCGCTGGTGATCCTGTTCGCGATCCTGCTCGGTTTCGAGGCGTTTCCCCTGACCCCGGTGCAAATCCTGTGGGTCAACATGATCACCGCCGCCACGCTGGCGCTCGCGCTGGCATTCGAGCCACCGGAGCGCGGCATCATGCGGCGACCGCCGCGCGACCCGCGCATGCCGGTGCTCACGCCGCTGTTCCTGTGGCGCATCCTGTTCGTCGCGCTGATCCTGGTCGCCGGCACCTTCGGGCTGTTCATCTGGGACATAGGACGCGGGTCCGACATCGCGCACGCGCGCACCGTGGCGGTCAACACCCTGGTGATGTTCGAGATCTTCTATCTGTTCAACTCGCGCTTCATCGTCGAACCCGTGTTGAGCCGCGATGGCCTGCTCGGCAATCGATACGTGCTGGTGGCCGTGGCCATACTGGTGCTGTTCCAGCTCGGCTTCACCTACCTGCCGCTGAGCCATGCACTGTTCGGCACCGCGCCGCTGGCGCCCGGGGTCTGGGGTCTGATCGTCCTGGTCGGATCGAGCGTTCTATGGCTGGTCGAACTCGAGAAACTCGCCGTGCGCCGATTGCCACGCCGCCGACCGACCTCTTGAAAAGCATCCGGCCGCCCCTATCTCCCCGCCACGGGTGCTTCACGGGCCCGTGCAACGGCGGTTCGTTACGAACGCCTTTTCTATTTTGTTGCTTTGCATGAGGACAAAACCATGACGACTTTTGATTTCACCCCGCTGTTCCGCACCGCCATCGGTTTCGACCGCCTCGCTCACGCCCTTGAGACGGCAAATCGCGCCGAGGCCGGTGGTTACCCCCCGTACAACATCGAACTGACCGGCGAGGACCAGTACCGGATCAGCATGGCCGTCGCCGGCTTCACCGCGGACGAGATCGACATCGAGGTGAAGGAGAATCGGTTGACGGTCACCGGCAAGAAGGACGCCGATGTTGCCGACCGCCGGTTCCTGCACCGTGGCATCGCCAACCGCAACTTCGAGCGCAGCTACCAACTCGCGGACTACGTGCGCGTGGACGGCGCTGAACTGAAGGACGGCCTGCTGCACATCGACCTGGTACGCGAGGTACCGGATTCGATGAAGCCGCGGCGCATCCAGATCCGCGGCAGCGAAGAGAAACTCATCGAGAGCAAGGTCGAAGCGGCCTGACAGAGCCTTTGAGTCGACGCCCCCTGGCGGTCGCAAGATCGCCCGGGGGCAAACGAAGGAGTCACGCTTCCATGCGCCAGACAGGCCATGTGCTGCTGATGTGTCTGTGCCTGTTCGGCACCCTGCCGGCATGGGCCGCGCTGCCCGCCGAGATGGACGGCCAGGCGTTGCCGAGCCTCGCGCCGATGCTCGAGAAAGTGACACCGGCCGTGGTCAACATCTCAACGGTCAGCGTGGTGCGTGCCGAAAACCACCCGCTGCTGCGCGATCCATTCTTCCGCTGGTTCTTCGAACTGCCCAGCGAGACCCGCAAGAAACGCAACCAGAGCCTGGGATCGGGCGTGATCGTCGACGCGCGCCTGGGACACATCCTGACCAATCACCATGTCATCGAGCAGGCAGACGAGATCTACGTCACCCTGCACGACGGGCGGGAGCTGAAGGCGGAACTCCTCGGCACCGACCCCGAAACCGATGTCGCGCTGCTACAGGTCGCGTCCGACGACCTGGTCGCGGTTCCTCTGGCGGATTCGAATGCATTGCGCGTCGGCGATTTCGTGGTGGCGATCGGCAATCCCTTCGGCCTGAACCAGACCGTGACCTCGGGCATCGTGAGCGCACTGGGACGCAGCGGTCTCGGTATCGAAGGCTATGAGAACTTCATCCAGACGGACGCCTCGATCAACCCCGGCAATTCCGGTGGGCCCCTGGTCAACCTGCGCGGTGAACTGGTCGGCATCAATACCGCGATCCTGGCGCCGAGCGGCGGCAACGTCGGCATCGGGTTCGCGATCCCGATCAACATGGCCGCGGCCATCAGGCGCCAGATCGTCGAGTTCGGTGGTGTACAACGCGGCACCTTCGGCGTATCGACCCAGAATCTCACCCCCGACCTGGCGCGCGCCCTGCACTTGCCTCCCGATAGCAAAGGTGCAGTCGTTACCGGCGTGGAGCCGGACTCTTCAGCCGCACGCGCCGGCCTGCGCGCAGGCGACCTGATCGTGCATCTGAACGAGCACACGGTACGCAGTGCGACCGATCTGCACACCCAGTTCGCGCTGATGCGTGTTGGCGACCAGGTCAATCTCGACATTCTGCGTGACGGCCGGAGTCAGCGACTCGCGGCGCGGATCGCCGATCCGTTCGAGGGTTACGTCAGCGGCGGCCAGGTGCATTCCCGTTTCGACGGGGCACTGCTCGGCGAGGTCGTCGACGAATCGGGTCTGGGCAGGAATCCGGGGATCGCGATCGGCCGGGTGGACGAAGACAGCACCGCGTGGAACAGCGGCCTGCGCGCCGGTGACGTGCTGTTTCAGGTCAACCGTGTCCGGGTGCGGACACTCGGCGAATTGCACGATGCCGCCCAGGGCGGCGTGAATCAGATCCGATTGCGCCGGGGCGACCGGCTGATGACGTTGGTCTCGCGCTGACCGCGCGAGGGTCGACACCGCCCGGTGACAATCGATCGCTCCGCGGCATCCACTGCGATCCGGCTGTCCCGGGTCGCGCCTGTACCCGGGATCAGCGACCGGCGCAATCGCGCATCGGGCGACCGAGCCGATCCGCGACACGCGGAAACACCAGCCGTTCGACCGCCGGCGGATACTGTGGGTCGCGTGGCCTCGAAAAACAGCCAGACAGGCTGTCCATGCTCTGCGCCGCAATCACCTGCGAGCGACCTTCGGGCGCCCCGGAATCGCCGGGCTGAATACCAAACCGCGTGTTCATGACCAACACCTCCTACATCTGAGCTGGCCGGGCATCGCACGGGACCGATGCCTTTGACTGAATCCGAGCAAAACCCATACCGAAAAATTTATTCGCTTTGTTTTCAGCGTATTGGCAACGCTGTCTCACGACAGATCGAGCACCAGGCGGCGCCGGCGGAAAAAAAGCTGACAGTCGACGCCACCACCGCGCAAGGACCCGCACGAGCACGGTCGAAACCCGCTGCGTGCTCTATACTGGAACCAAAAGATCCGGCATACGGACGTGAGATGTCGGAAGGCCCCTGATCAGGGGGTCGGTCGCGCGAAGGAGCCCTCAAGACCACCTGCGTTCCCAATCCCGACAACCCAATTCGCGCCGAGGATCACACTCGGACGCAGCGAATGGTGTAAATATTGCTTCCAAGGCGGTGCGATCGAGCGGATTGCTGTACCGGTGGGCTGCGCAATGGGCCCGGAAGCAACGATCTGGCGATCGTCGGGCCGGTCGATCCGGCCTGTAAATGTGCCGACCCTGGCCGATTGAGGCCGGCCCGCGACCCCCACCAGGTCCGGGTCAGAACGCGGGGCCCGCCGACGCGATGCGTCGCGGCAGGGGCGCCGTCGAATAACTACAGGTACGGTGACCGCAGCGCAGTCCAACGCCCTGCCGCCAACCGGTGCCATACGACAGAGGAATAGTGATGGACCTAATCACCGGGAAAACCCACGGCGGCCAAGTGGCCGATGCCGTTCGTGGCAACCGGTCCGCGACCCTGGCCATTAACACCAAGATCATCGATTCGTGGCGGCGTTGCATCAACGAGTACGAACTCGACCCCGAGCGCCTGCCCGAACCGATCGTGGTCGACCGCAGCGAACTGCTCGACCGCCAGGAAAAGCTGTGCACCCTGGCCGAGATCGCTCGCGCAGAGATGACCAATCTCTACCAGCAGGTTGCCGGTTCGGGTCACGCGATCCTGCTGACCGACAACGACGGCGTGGTGCTCAACTATGTCGGCGACCCGATGTTCACCGGTACCGCGTCGAAAACGGCATTGCAGACCGGCGCAGTTTGGACGGAACAGGCGCAGGGCACCAACGGCATGGGCACCTGCCTGGTCGAAAAGCGTCCGCTGATCATCCACCAGGATGAACACTTCTTTACGAAGAACACCAAGCTGACCTGCTCTGCGGCGCCGATCTTCGACCCCACCGGCGAACTGCTGGCGGTACTGGATGCCTCGAGTGACTCCAGCCGCGCACAACAACACACCATGGTGCTGGTCAACATGTCCGCGCAGTTGATCGAGAACCGGTTGTTCCTGTGTCGCATGCGCGACAACTATGTGTTGCGTTTCCACAGTCGGCCGGAGTTCGTCAGTACGCTCGGCGAAGGCGCGATCGCGTTCGATGGTGACGGGCGCATCGTGGCCGCCAATCGCAGCGCGTTGTTCCAACTCGATGCCAGCGACACCCAGAGCCTGCTCGGCAAGCCGGTCGAGGAACTGTTCACGATCCGCATGAACGATGCGCTGGAGAACGCCCATCAGCGCGCCGGTACGCAGCACACCGTGCACGAGACGCACCAGGGGCGGCGTTTCTTCGCGACTTTCCAACCGCCAGCGAGCACCATCGAGAGCCCGGCCAACCGCCGTTGTCCGGCCCAGGTGCAGCGTCGTTGCGGCAAGGCCACGCCGGAACTGGACGGGCTGGAGTTCGGCGACACCCGCATGCGACGCAACGTGGAGCGCGCGAAGAAGCTGCTCGAACGCGATATCCCGTTCATCCTGCTCGGCGAAACCGGGACCGGCAAGGACCTGTTCGCCACGGCAGTCCACCGCTCGAGCAACCGCGCCGACAAACCCTTTGTTGCGGTGAACTGCGCCTCGCTACCGGAGACGCTGATCGAAAGCGAGTTGTTCGGCTACAAGTCCGGCGCCTTCACCGGTGCCAGCCGTGAGGGCTCGCGCGGCAAGATCGTCCAGGCCCATACCGGCACCCTGTTCCTCGACGAGATCGGCGACATGCCGCTGCATCTGCAGGCCCGGCTACTGCGGGTGCTCGAGGAGCGCGAGGTCATCCCGCTCGGCGGCGAGGTCCCGATCAAGGTCGATATCCGCCTGATCAGCGCGACCCACAAGGACATCCGCAGCCGGGTCGAGGAAGGCAGCTTCCGTGAAGACCTGTACTACCGCCTTAACGGCATCAGCCTGCAGATGCCACCTTTACGCGACCGCGAAGACCGGCGCCAGCTGATCAAGCACATCCTCGATCAGGAGGCCGGCGGGGCCGAGATCGTCGAGATCGACGAGCAGGCGCTGGACGTCCTCGATCAGTACGACTGGCCGGGCAATATCCGCCAGCTGCGTAGCACGCTGCGCACGGTGATCGGCCTGTGCGACGGTCCGGTGATCCGGGTCGACGACATACCGGAGGAGATCTTCGGTGCCGCGACCTGCAACGAGGCCGCCCAACGCTTCCGCCCCAGCAACCCGCTGGACATCGCCGAGCGCGACGCGATCATGCGCGAACTCGAGGCCGCCCACTGGAACATCACCCGGGTTGCGTCGAAATTGAACATCAGCCGTAACACCCTGTACCGAAAAATGAAACGGTTCGACATCAGGCCCCCGCGTTGACCGGGATGGCCGGCGGAGCACTTCGCGGGACCTGTTGGCCCGCCGCTTGCAACTGATTGAGCGTATTACCGGCCTCGGGGACACCATGTCGACGTCCATCTATGCAGTTCGCGTCAGTCCGGGCGAACTGCATTTCAACGCCGCACATTTCATCACGTTCAACGGTGTCTGCGAGAACATCCATGGGCACAATTTCCACGTGCGCATCGAGGCCCGCGGCGACAACACCGGTGACGCGTTCGTGGTCGACTTTGTGCTGCTGAACCGGCTCGCGGCCGCGATCTGCCGCGAACTGCACGACGGTGTGCTGGTGCCGCAAAGCGGCGACGAGATTGCCGTCGAGGTACGGGACGACGACCTCGTCGAGATCCGCAGCTACGGCAAACAGTTCATCCTCAGCCGCACCAGCTGCATCCTGCTGCCGATCCCGAATACCACGGCCGAGATGCTCGCACGCCACATCAGCGACCGCCTGCTGACCGAGCTGCGGGCCAACGAAGCACTCGGCAATCTGAACTTCCTCGAGGTGGCGGTCGAGGAGGCCGACAACCAGTGGGGCGTCTGCGGCCGGGTGATCGAGCATGCATGAGCGCGGACGCATCGCATGGGCAATCACCGGCTCAGGGCACTACATTGAAGAGTGCCTGGAGATCGCCGAACGCCTGCCACTGCTCGATCTGTTCCTCAGCGAGGCGGCGGCAGAGGTCCTGCAGGCCTATGGCCACCCGGTCAAACGGCTCAAGGAGCGCTTCCGGGTGTTTCGCGACAGCACTGCGAGCGCACCGCCGGTGGGCTTGTTCTACAAGGGGGTGTACGACCTGCTGGTGATCGCCCCTGCCACCTCGAACAGCGTCGCCAAGATGGTCCTCGGGATTTCCGACACGCTGGTCACGAACGTCTATGCGCAGGCCGGCAAGTGCCGGGTTCCGAGCATCGTGTTCGCCTGCGACGCGGCACCCGAGATGGACACCAAGGCACCGGGTGGCATGGTCAAGGTCTATCCGCGTCCGATCGACCTGCAGAACACCGAGCGCCTGAAGGCGTTCGAACACACCCGGGTCGTCACCAGCCTGGATGCGCTGCGTGACGCCCTGCCGGCCGCCGAACCATGTCCGAACATCTCCTCTTTCTGACCGGCTCGCTGGCCGCCCCCAGCCTGCACCGTGTGCTGCACGATCTGCAGGCGCCCACGTTCTCCTGGGAGGTCCGCGAGCTGGGACTCAAGGTCGCCGCACTGATGACCGCTGACATGATCCTCCGGCGCCTGCCAGACATTGGGCGTGCCGACCGGGTCATCCTGCCGGGGCGCTGCCGAGGCGATCTCGCGCGGTTGAGCGACCATTTCGGCGTGCCGTTCGAGCGCGGACCCGAGGAACTGCGTGACCTGCCCGAGTGGCTCGGACAGGCAGGCCGGCCGATCGACCTGAGCCGGCACGACGTGACGCTGTTCGCGGAGATCGTCGACGCACCGCGGCTCTCCCTGGACGGCATCCTCGCCCGTGCCCTCGCCCACCGCGCGGACGGCGCCGAGGTGATCGACCTCGGCTGCCTCCCCGAACAGCCTTTTCCGCATCTCGCCGAGGCGGTCGCGATGCTGAAGGAGGCGGGCCTGCAGGTCAGCGTGGACTCGCTGCTCGATGAGGAACTGATCCGCGCCGGCCAGGCCGGCGCCGACTACCTGTTGAGCCTCACCGAACAGACGCTGTGGATCGCCGATGAAGTGCCGTCGACGCCGGTGCTGATTCCGGCACAGGCCGGCGATCTCGACAGCCTGCAGCGGGCCTGGGAGACGTTGCACGCCGCGGGGCGCGCGGCGCTGGTCGACCCGATCATGGAGCCGATCCATTTCGGCTTCGTCGAATCGATCGTGCGTTACCGCGAACTGCGCCAACGCCTTCCGGACGCCGCGCTGATGATGGGCATTGGCAACGTCACCGAGCTGACCGAGGCGGACACCTGTGGCATCAACGCCGTGCTGTTCGGTATCGTTTCAGAACTGCGCGTCGCGGCGGTACTCACCACCCAGGTCAGCCCGCATTGCCGGTCGGCGATCCGCGAGGCCGACCTGGCGCGGCGCATCATGTACCGTGCCCGCGAGGACGGCACCCTGCCCAAGTTGCTGCATGGCGGCCTGACCGGTCTGCACGAGCGCAAACCGTTCCCCTACGATCGACGCGAGATCGAGCGGGCCGCTGAAGCCGTCAAGGACCGCAATTTTCGCATCCAGGTCGCCGATGACGGCATCCATATCTACAACCGCGAGCTGCATCGTATCGCCGACGAGCCGTTTTCCCTGTTTCCTCATCTCGAGGTCGCGCAGGACGGCGGACATGCATTCTATCTCGGTGTCGAACTCGCGCGTGCGGAGATCGCGCTGCGGCTGGGCAAACGTTACACCCAGGACCAGCCGCTGCGCTGGGGTGCCGCACTGGCCGAACAGGCCGACGACCGGCTCGAGTATGCGGAACCGGCATCCACCAAAGGCACCAAGTCCGCGGCCGGCAGCTGAAGCCCATTGGCGCGCCTCTTGCTGGGATGCCCATTGCCATGGCCACACGATCCGACGACACCGCACTCGACGGCGACACAACCGGTCGCCCCACGCTGGTCTGCCCGTTTTGCGCGCTGCTTTGTGACGATCTGTCACCGCCACAGCGCGACGCCGACGTGCTGACCGAGCCGCACCGCTGCGCGCTGGCGACCGCCGGTTTCTCGCACGCTCTGCAGGCGACCGAGGCCACCCCGACGATCGCCGGCACGCCGGTCGGCTGGACCGAGGCAATCGACCAGGCACGCGCCCTGCTCGAAGCGGCCCGGGCACCCTTGATGCACGGCCTGGTCGGTGATCTGCTCGACTGCAGCGCTGCGCTGCGACTCGCCGAGCGGTTCGGCGGTGTCGTGGACCACCGCAGCGGCGCCGCTGTGGCCGACGGCCTCGCGGTGTACCAGGACAGCGGCTGGTTTGCGGCCAGTCTGGGCGAGGTGCGCAATCGCGCCGACCTGATCGTGTGGATCGGCGCCGATCCCGACGACCTGATGCCGCGCCTGAGACAACGCCTGCTGCAGGCAGCCGACCGCCTGCACACGGAACACCCACCACAGGTAGTGCATCTCGACCAGGACGCGCTCGAGATCCTCGACCAGGTGCGCGTGCTGCAGCGTGCGCGCCCGCTGCCGAACCCGGATCGGCGTGCGGTCGACCTGCACGAACAGATCCTGCGCAGCCGCTACCCGGTACTGGTACCACTACTGAAGGATCACCGGTTCGCGGAGCAGGTGCTGCGCTCGGCAGGCGACCTGGTCGGGCAGCTCAACGGGAGTGGACGCGCGGCGCTGTTGATGTTGGCGACCGACATCGGTGCCGCAACGGCATTGCAGGCCAGTGCATGGCATTGTGGATTCGGTCTGCGTACCCGGTTTGCGCACGGTTGCGCCGAACAGGACCGGGTACGTTTTGCCGCCCCGCGGCTGTTGGCCGATCAGGAAGTCGACCTGATGGTGTGGTTCAGTAGCCTCAGCGACGACCCACCGCCGGCATGCCGCCAACCCACGATTGCGATCGGCCATCCGCAGATGCGGTTCGACGGTGCACCACCGCAGGTGTTTCTGCCGGTCGCAGTCCCGGGTGTGCACCGCGCCGGGTACATGCACCGTGCCGATGGTGTGCACATGCTGCCGTTGCGGGCGATCGCCGCGTCTTCGCTGCCCGGCACCGCACAGCTGGTCGCGCAGCTGCTCGACGCCGATCAGACGGAGGGTCGGACATGTTGACCCGTCTGGTCGGCGCTCGGGTCTACGATCCCGCGAACGAGGTCGCCGGCGAGGTGCGCGACGTCTGGATACGCGACGAACGGATCTGCGCGGCCCCGAGCGACGCGCAGAGCGCCGATCAGACCATCGAGCTGCACGGCAAGGTCATGATGGCCGGCGCGATCGATATTCACAGCCACATCGCCGGCGGCAACGTCAACGGGGCGCGCGTCCTGCTGCCCGAGCAGCACCTCGCCGAACGCGCCCGCTACGCGCGTCTGCCATTCGCCGGCGCCAAGTGGTCGAGCTTCGACACCGGTTATCGCTACGCCGAGATGGGCTTCACCACCGTCGTCGAGCCCGCAGTGCTGCCGATCAACGCGAGCCAGGCGCACGCCGAACTGGCCAGCATCCCGATCATCGATACGGCCGGGCTCGCGATCCTCGGCAACGACGATTTTCTGTTGCGGCTGTTGCGCGACGGTGCCGAGCAGCAGCGGATCAACGACTACGTCGCCTGGACGCTGCACGCGACACGCTGTCTCGGCGTCAAGGTCATCAATGCCGGTGGCGCCGCGGCATTCAAGTTCAATCAGCGGCACATGAGTCTCGATGAACAGGTGCCGATGTACGGTGTGAGTTCGCGCGCCATCCTGAACGCGGTGCAGCGCGCGGTGTTCGAACTGGGTATCGCCCATCCGGTGCACGTGCATTGCAACAACCTCGGCGTCGCCGGCAACGTGCAGACCGCGCTGGCAACGATCGATGCCGCGGACGGCCTGCCGATGCACCTGGCGCACGTGCAGTTCTACGGTTATGGCGACGAGGGCAAACGCGGCTTCTCGTCCGGCGCACGCGCCCTCGCCGATGCGGTCAACGTGCATCGCAACGTCTCGGTGGACATCGGCCAGGTGATGTTCGGACAGACGGTCACGATCTCGGGTGACGTGTTGCGACAGTTCGACGCGCGCGGCATCGCCAGCCCGCGTAAACCCGTGATCTGGGAGGCCGAGGATGGGGGTGGCGGCATTGTGCCGTACCGTTACCGGGCCGCGAACTACGTGAATGCGCTGCAATGGGCGATCGGCCTGGAGTTGTTCCTGCTGATCGACGACCCCTGGCGGGTGTTTTTCACCACCGACCATCCCAACGGGGCACCGTTCACCCGCTATCCGGAACTGTTTCACCTGCTGATGGATCGTGAGCACCGCAACCGCTGGCTTTCCCGGATCAACGCAGAAGCCGCGGACGTATGCCTGTTGCGTCACCTCGAGCGCGAATACGACCTGAACGATATCGCCGTGATGACCCGCGCCGCACCCGCCCGGCTGCTCGGACTCAGCGACCGCGGTCACCTGGGTGTCGGCGCGCGTGCCGACATTGCGGTGTATGAGGAACTGGACGACAAGGCGGCAATGTTTGCCGGTGCACATATGTTGTTCAAGGACGGGCGCCAGGTGGTGTACAAGGGGCGGGTCACTCAGTCGTGCCCGGGTCGTACGCATGCCGTAAACCCCGAGTTCACGCCCGGCATCGAACGCGCCATCGGTACCTATTTCGACCGCTACCATTTCATGAGCCCGACGAATTTCAAGCTCTCGGTTGCGCACCTCGCGGAGACCCTGGGCCACGAAATCGTCCTCCATTGAGGACCTGTCATGAGCGAACGCATCAACGAAATCCTGCTGGTCACCAACGATGCGGATGGCAGCGCACACATTGCACCGATGGGTCTGCGCTGGCGTGGTGAAATCTGCCTGCTCGCGCCTTTCCGGCCATCGCGCACACTCGACAACCTGTTGCGTGACCGGCACGCGAGCATCAACACCACCGATGACGTTCGCCTGTATGCCGGCTGCCTGACCGGGCGGCGCGACTGGCCGACGCAGCGCTGCACCCGGATTGCGTGCACACGATTGAGCGGGGCCTTGAGCCACCGCGAGGTCGAGGTCGTGCGTGTCGAGCAGGACGAACAACGGCCGCAGTTCCTGTGCCGCACCGTGCACATCGAGAATCATCGTCCGTTCGCCGGTTACAACCGGGCACAGGCCGCGGTACTCGAACTTGCGATCCTGGTGAGTCGCCTGGACAGGCTGCCGGACGACAAGATCGACAGCGAGATCGCCTACCTGCAGATCGCGATCGACAAGACTGCCGGCGCCGAGGAGCGGGAGGCATGGCGGTGGCTGCTGCGGCGGGTCGAAGAACACCGTGCGCGGGCCTGTGCATGACAGGACTGCTCGCCAGCATCCGCTCCGCCGACGAGGCACTGATCGCCTTGCATGGCGGGGCCGACATCATCGACTGCAAAGAACCGGCCGACGGGGCGCTCGGCGCCCTGCCCGCGAGGGACATCCGTGCGGTCGTGGCGGTGGTCGGTGGCAAGCGTCCGGTCAGCGCCACCACCGGCCGTCCCGCACCGGACGCCCGGGCGCTGCGCGAACAGATCGAGGCAACGGCGGATTGCGGGGTCGACATGGTCAAGTTCGGCCTGTACGACAGCGACGCCGCATCGCAGATGCTGGCCGCGGTGCGACCCGGCGTCGCAGACCTGAAGCTGGTCGCCGTGTGTTTTGCCGATCGCTACGACCCGAATGACCTGTTGCCACAGCTGGCCGATGCCGGCGTCTACGGTGCGATGCTCGATACGCACGACAAGCACGCCGGATCTTTGACCGAATGCCGGACACGGCAGTGGATCGCCGGATTCGTCGACGCCGCCCACAGCGTTGGCCTGGTTTGTGGTCTGGCCGGACGCCTGAGGTCCGACGATATCGCCCGATTGTTGCCGATCGGTGCCGACTATCTCGGGTTTCGCAGCGCATTGTGCGTGGGCGACCGCGCTGCCGGGATCGACCCGGACGCGGTCGCGCGCGTCCGTAGACGGATTCCAACTCGGACAACGAAAAAGGCGCCGCGTCACCGCCGCATGGAAGCCGTATGACGACCCTGTGTCCCGAGGTGTTGCGTCAGCGCCTGGTCATCGAGGGTCTGTACGGCATCCCCGCGGTCGACGCCACGTTCGTCGGTGCCCTGCTTCGCGGCCTGACCGAGCGACTGCGCATGACACCGATCGCCGACGCGCTGATCTTTTCGCCGGATGCGGTCAGCACACTGCATCACGGCGTTGGCGGCTTTCAGGCCTGGGCCGAATCGGGTTGTTCGCTATACACCTGGCGCGAGCGGCGTCTTTTCACGCTGGACGTCTACTCTTGCCGGCGCTTCGAACCGGCACTCTGCCTGGACTATATTCAGCAGGCGCTGCATCCGACGCACCTGGAATGGCGCCTGGTCTGAGCGCGGCACCCGGAGACACTGCGCCGCGGTCCGTGATTGGCGAGCGGCGTAACACGGAGATCGAACCATGAGCCAATGGCGTAACAAATCGAACGACGAGGTCTACAGCGACGCCGATATCGAGGCGCGCCTGCGAGACGAACTCCCGAAGTGGTATCTCGAAGACGGCTGGATCCGGCGCAAGTACAAGACCAGCGGATGGAAAGGCACGCTGATGGTGATCAACACCGTCGGCCACCTCGCCGAGGCGGCGTTTCATCACCCCGATCTCACCGCGTCCTACGCGTTCGTGATCGTCAAGCTGTGCACGCATTCCGCCAAGGGCGTTACCGCGAAGGACTTTGAGCTGGCAAGAAAGATCGAAGAGGTCGTGATGTGGCAACCGGGTCGAGAGCCGGGAAGCGCGCTCGAGGGCACACCGGATGACCCCAGGTTCAAGTACCTGAAGTACGACGCCTGAACAGCAGTCCGGCCACGCGGAAGGACCGATCAGCAGGCGACTGACAGCATCGGTCCTTCGCGCCCGTCGAGTACCGCCGCAAGCGTTGCGCTGTGCTTGCGCGACATCATCCAGACCGGACCGGGGAAGTGTCGCAGGTAGCCGTCGAATGCGGCGTCCAGCAGGCCGCTGCGCTGCAGGCCACCGACGTCTGCCACCGTCACCGGCAACTCGACCGATTTCACCAGCAACACACCGCTGGCGTTCAAGACACTGGCAAGCCACACGGCCAGACTGTCCGAGGTGACACGCCAGCTCGCTGCGATCGCCGGCTCGGCGAGGACCATCCGGCTGGGCAGCCAGACCGGGACCCTGCCGCTGCGCAGCGCATGACGCATCTCGTCGGCTTCGGCGGCCGGGACCATCCCGGGCTGCATTGCACACAGCATCTGCGCCATCTGTTCCATGCCACGCAACGCCATCGCATGTGCGGCGGCATCGTCGAACCCCCAGCGGGCCTGCACCGTGCGCACCTGATCGGCGAACGGACCTCCCCCCGGCACCACCACCAGCGGCTGCTCCACGCGCTCCAGTTGCTGCAACCAGTCCGCGAGATAGGGGGAGTCCCACAGACTTCCGCCGAGCTTAACGACCCACATCGGAAAGGCCCTCGCCATTGAGCAGACGCAACATCGCCGCGGCCTTGTCGAACGTCTCCTGATACTCGGCATCCGCAGTGGAATCGGCGACGATCCCGCCTCCGGCCCAGCATCGGACCCTGCCATGGTTATAGACCAGAGTACGGATCGCGATATTCGAATCCATGTTGCCGTCGGCCGAAAAATACGCGATCGAACCGCAATACAGCCCGCGACGGTGAGGTTCGAGTTCCTCGATGATCTGCATCGCGCGGATCTTCGGTGCACCGGTGATCGACCCCCCGGGAAAGCAGGCGCGCACCAGGTCGAAGGCATCCCGTCCCTCGCCCAGTTCGCCGCACACCGTGCTGACCAGGTGGTGTACCGTCGCGTAGCTCTCGACGTCGAACAGTTTCGGTACCCGCACGCTGCCGATACGGCAGGTACGCCCGATGTCGTTGCGCAGCAGGTCCACGATCATCAGGTTTTCGGCCTGGTCCTTTCGGCTGCCGGCCAGCTCCGCAGCCATCGCCGAATCCCCCTCGGGGGTATCGGCGCGCGGACGCGTGCCCTTGATCGGCTTGGTCTCCACGTGCCCATTGACCAGAGACAGAAAGCGCTCCGGCGATGAACTCAGGGCCTGACCGTAAGGCGTGTTGACGAAGGCACTGAACGGCGCCGGATTGAGCTCGCGCAGACGCAGATAGGCCGACCATCCGTCGCCTTCTGCCGGTGCGGTGAAACGTTGTGCGAAATTGACCTGGTAGCAGTCGCCGTCGCGGATATAGCGCGCGATGCGCGCAAACGCGGCATCGTATTGTCGACGATCCATGTTGGAACGCACCGGACCTGTGACCCGGAAAGGTCGGCGGACCACGCTCTGTGCAGGTCGACCGAACTGCCGCAGCAGCGACCACCAGCGGCGCCGCGTGCGCGGATCCCTGCCCTGCCCGACCAACCAGCTGCGCCGCATCTGATGATCGACGACCACGGCCCAGTCGAACAGCCCGATCGCCATTTCCGGCAGGTCCTCGGCATCCCGGGCGCAACTCGGCAGGCGCTCGAATCGACGGCCGAGGTCATATGACAACCAACCGAGCGCACCGCCGCAGAACGGCAGCCCGGTATCGTTGACGATCGGCTCGCCGAGCGCCTCGCGCAGCAGACGAAGCGGGTCCGAACTGCTGCGGCGCACACCGTCGCCGTCACGTATCTCGGTGAACAGGCCACGGGTGCACAGCGTCAGATAGGGATCGGCAGCGAAGACGTCGTAACGACCCGCTTGCGAATAGGGCCGGCCGCTGTCCAGGAACACCGCCCAGGGGCGCTGTGCGATTCCGGCAAATAGCTGGCTGCTGTCCGGTCGATAGGGAAGCTCGGTCAACAGGCACATGCCAACCTCTGCATTGCGACCAGCTGTGCGATGGCGACCGCCGGTACGCAATCCGCACCAGACCCTCCACCGCTGGCCGGCGCACCGATCAACGTGTCGACATCGTGACATTCACGGCCCAGGCGCTGTGCCAGACGCGGCACCAGGAAACGGCCTGCACCGGCGGCATAGAGTGGCAGCGACAGTGTCGGTGCCACACTGAGCTGACGCCAGCAGGCGTCGGCGATCAGGTCAAGCTGGCGTTCGGCTACGAACGCCGCGAGCGCCCGCCAGCTGTCCACGCTGGCATCGCCCAGGTCGGCGCCGATCATGCGGGCGAGGCGGCGCATGCTGGATGTCGTGTCCTTGTCTCGGCCATCCGCGCTCGGATACTGGTCGGCACCATCCGGCAGCACCTCGAGAACGCGGTAGACGTCGGCCATGGTGGCGAAGTGTTCGCTCGCGACCGCCATCCAGTCACCGGCGAAGGGCACCCGCTGGACCACCGCCATCACCGGCGTACGCACCACACCGGTATACACCAGTTCCTCGCACGCAAGCCGCTCGCGATCACTGTAGCCGCGGTTGCACACCACCCGCCCATGAAACGGCAGCAGGTCGGTCGTTGTACTGCCGATGTCGACCAGCAGTCCTTCACCACGAGTGGCCGCAAGCCAAGCCGCCGAGGCGTACCAGTTGGCCGACGCGATGTTGCGATACAGGCTGGCGGACTGCGCGGGATCGACGAATTCCAGCGGGCCCGCATACAGCCGCAGGCTGCCCGCGGGCAGGCGTTCGGCGACAAAGGCGGCGAGTGTGGCGACGCCGACCGTGCGGTTCTCGAACAGGTCCGCCAGTTCGCCGGTCATGGTGAGCACGTGGTCGAAGGCACTGAACTCGACACGTTTCCCCAGGTCGCAAAACGCGTCGTCGAGCGGCTGCAGTCCCTGCCAGAGCGGAGTCGCTCGCTGCGCGATCCACTGCAGACCGCCCTGTGCATCGAGCACCGCCATCTTGAGGTGCGCGCCGCCGAGATCCCAGCCGATGATGCCCAGCTTACGCGACACGTCCCAACTCCAGGTCCACATGGATGCTCTGCGCGCCGACCAGTGGCAACGGCAACGTCGAGGTGGTGTTCAGCATGTGTATCAACAGCTCGGCGACATTCCAGCCGGTGGAGCGCCGGATACCGGCATATGAGGTGGTCAGTCGCGGGTTGACCTCCAGCACCACTGGGCCGCGGTCCGTCATCACCAGGTCCACGCCCACATACCCCCAGAGGCCGGGAATCGCACGACACACCTGTTCACCGAGTTGGCCCAACAGCTCGCGCGACTCGTTCAGACCGTTGACGACGCAACCGAGCAGCACGAAACCGTCATCCACCTGGGCGACACGTTGCACGTTGCAACCCAGCAGACACACGCAGTGTTCGTCGACCAACAGGGACAGACTCGCGGCCTGCCCTTCGAGATAGGGTTGCACCAGCCACTGCGACGGCTCGCTCTGGCTGTCGATAAAGTCGCCGAGCGCACGCCCGTCCGTCAGCAGGTGGATACCCCGGCACCCAACCCCCTTGTTCGGTTTGACTACCAGGATCGGGGTGTCGACCGACGACACACCGTCGGCACGCCAACTCGGTACGACCGGCACGCCGCAACGACCCAGTAGATCCAAGGTGCGCTGCTTGTCGGCGGCAATCGCGACCGCGCCGGCCGTGCTGTTGAGCAGGGGTTTGCGTGCCCACTCGACGTCGTGACACAGAGACTCCAGCACATTGTCGCTCTCCGGCGCGATCGGCAGTACTGCATCGGCCTGTGCCAGGCAATGCGCCCACCCCATCTGCCAATCTCCCTCCACCCAATGCACCTCGATCGGCAGCTGCGGCATCTGCAGACGACGGTCGCGGCACACCAACACCTCGACGCCATGGATGTCGAGCAGGTCGCGCACCACGGCGTTCAGCATCAGATCGCCCTCGACGGCGAGGTCTGCTACCATCGCGTCGTTGTAACATCCCCCGCCGGTCACGTATTCGAATACGAAGATTCGCATCCCGACTCCTTGAAGATCATTCCCGTCATCGACCTTCTCCGCGGTCGCGCCGTGCACGCGATACGTGGTCGGCGATCCGCGTACCGTCCCTGGCAAAGTGTGCTCTGTCCCGATGGACAGGTACTGCCGCTGGTGCGGCGCCTCCACGAACAGTTGCAGTTCCCGCTGATCTACCTGGCCGATCTCGATGCCATCCAGGGCCAAGCGAGCCAGCTCGCACTGGTCGGACAGATCGCCGATACCTTTCCCGATCTGCAGATCTGGCTTGACGGTGGTTTCAGGACACCGTCCAGCCTGGCAGCGGCGACTGACGAACGCATCCTTCCGGTGGTCGGGTCAGAGACCTGGACCGACCCTGCGTCACCCATCGGCGACAAGGCGCTGTTGTCGATCGACCGAGGCGTCGACGGCCTGCGTGACCCTTCGGGCATCGCGCACGATGCCGCGCGCCGTCCCGTCGACCTGATCCTGATGAACCTCGAACGTGTCGGCGCCGACAGCGGCCCCGACCTGGCGATGTTGGAGCA
This sequence comes from Chromatiaceae bacterium, assembly GCA_024235395.1. NCBI lineage: Bacteria > Pseudomonadati > Pseudomonadota > Gammaproteobacteria > Chromatiales > Chromatiaceae > Chromatiaceae bacterium. Next base: position 806,691 of record JACKMK010000002.1, on the reverse strand, counting down.
CTGGCGGGCTGAGGCACCTTCGGCGCGCCTGTACCTGGCAGGCGGCGTACGCAACGTCGCCGATCTCGAGACGATCGCGCGCGCCGGCGCCGCCGGGACCCTGGTGGCCAGTGCCTTGCACGACGGCAGGCTCGATGCACGGATCATCGCCCGGCTCCGATAACCGACTGCCCGGCTACGGTCCGCAGGGTCGCCGGCTCGGCCAACAACAACTGCCTGCGCCGTTCACTGTCGGCGGGCCCGGCAAACGGGTGCAGCAGCGTGTTGGAACCCTGCGCCTGATAGTCGGCCAGCGTGGGCCCGCGGTAGTCGCACCATGACTGCGGTGTCTCGTACAGGCGCAGGCGGCTGAGTGCCGGCAGGTAGTCGATCAGGCACTCCCAGATGTGGGCGCACAGCATTTCGGTACTCGAGCGCCAGGCGAGTTCCCCGGCGGCATAGTTCAGGTTGTGATGATCGAAGCGCTCGACCACCTGCTTCGACACCACCCGCTTCAGGTAGCCGTAGTCGACCACACAGCCGGTCATCGGATCGATGCGGTCGCTGACCTCGACCTGCAGAACGTAGCGACCGCCATGCAGGTTGGAACATTTGGCCGGGTGGTCGGTGATGAAATGCGCCGCATCGAACACCAGTTCCTTGCTGACCGTGGCTGCCGGCGTGTCCGCATTGAACCGCTCCGCCGCGGTCGGCATCGAACGCAGGCGACCGTCCAGCAGATCGAGCAGGCGACGGGTGTCGGCCGTCTCGCAGGTGCGCAGCAGCAGGCCGCCCGGATGGTCCGCCGCATCGAGCGCCTTGCAGTGCACGGCGTGATCCCGCCACAACGCCTGACGCACATCCTCGCCTTGATGTGCGCAGTTGAACTGCATGAACAGATAACCGCCGAGCAGTTCCGCGCTGTGTGCCACATAGACGGCCAGCGCGTCGAGGAACGCGGGCGGCGGTTCCATCCCCACCCAGGCAGGGTCGCGACCGAGATTCACGGCCCTGGTGCGCAGCTGGTTGCGCGCGACCACCCGATGGGTGTCGGCGGTGTACTCGTAGCTCTGACAGTAACGGAAACCGTAGTCGGCGAGGCGTTCGAGAGCCCACAACAGCAATTCGAGACGGCGCACCTCGCCGCGCACCTCGGCCAGGCCGTCGTGGGTCTGCACCAGACCGGCCCAACGCAGGCCGCACAGTGTCGCCCGTGCGTCCTCACCCGGGCATTTCGATGTGCGACGGTAGTTGTCGGGTGAGTCGGCCGCATTCACCAGGTCGCTGGGTACGACCAGTTCCAGCGGCAGCTGGTGGCGAATTGCGTACTCCTGCAATGTCAAACCGCTGCAATGCAGCAGATGCGCGTTGTCGAACCGCTCCGGTTCCGCACCACACTCTCGACATTTCATCGCGTTGCCCTCGGGGTCGGCGCGCTCGGTGGGGCCCTGGGACCCCACCGAGCAACACTCAGGCGTGAGCCGCAAACGGGTGTTCCTGCTGGCCCTTGCCGGCAAGCACCTCCGCTGCGGTCGGGGTCCCGGCAATGGCGCGCTTCAGCGCCTGCTTGGTCGCCTCGTAGTTGTAGTCCTGGATCTTCGCGTCGTCTTCCGCCTCCCAGTGGATGAACACACCGACGGAGATGAACAGGTCCTCGGCCTCTGCGGCCGGTATCGTGCCGTCCTCGACGCAGTCCGCCACGGCCATCGCGACGCCACGCTGAGCCGGGCCGAACATCTGCACGGCCTGCTTGGCCCCCTTGATGGTCACCTTGTTGAACATCATCGTGTGCGGCTTGCAGGGCAGGTTCGGAGCCACCACCGCCAGCAACGCGGTGAAGCCGTCTTTGTTGTTCACCAGGCCGTTGCAGAACGCGGTCTCTGCTGCCGAACCGCGCGGTCCGATGATCAGGTCGATATGCGCGACCTCGTTGCCGTCACCCACCAGGGACTCGCCCACCAGGGTTTTGGTTATCGTTGCCATGTCGTTTCTCCTTCGTTGCTTTGCTTGGCTAATGGACAGTTGCAGCACTCTCAGCCGGGTGCGGCGTTTCGGCGTGCTGGGGTTTTCCGGGGTCTCCGGGGTTGCGTACCGTCCGCGTCAGCAGGCGGTACATGAGCAGGCTGGCGACACACAGGTCTGCGGTCGTACCAGGGTTCAAACCATGGCGCTTGAGCTCGCCGTCGAATGTACGCAGCGCGGCATATGCGGTGTGATCGTTGGCTGCCGCCGCACAGTCGCGCCGCACCTCTGCGGCACGCTGCATCACCCGGTTCGCGGCAGCGGCACCGTGCTTGCGCCGGATATGGGTATCCGGATGACGCGACAACAGGTGCAGGAACAGACCGGTGAGCGCCGGCGCGACGGCGCCGGTCCGCCCGAACTCGCGTGCAAGTGCCGGCACGGCGTCGTCGAACAGATCCGCGAAGCCATTCGCGTACTGTCGTGCAATCGCATCACCGGCGGCAGCCGCGTGCATCGCTTCGGTCAGACGCACCCGGCATCGCGTGGCGACATCGTGTTCGGCGACCTCGCCGAGGCCGCCCGGCGCCGCCAGGCGAATCGCTGCGAACACCGCGTCACCGTCGGCAGCGTCGGCCGCATCGAGCACCAGGTCGATGGCGTCGCGCAGCCCATGGCGCGGAAAATCCATCGCCGCCTGGATCAAGGGTGCACACAACAGCACGATGCCGAGGTTGGTATTGCAGCCGACCGCGCTACGGGTTGCCGAGACCGACAGCCAAACGCGCCGACCCAGTCGGATGCCAGCGCGCGCCATATGCGGCGCACTGGCGTCGGCACTACGCAGAAAGGCGTCGGCGGTCATGCCGTGTCCCGGCGACGCCAGCGAGACATTGCCGGGCTTGAACGCCGTGACATCGGCGACGCAGGCCTCGCGATAGAGGTCGGCCAGCGAAGGATTGGCGTGATCCGTCACGACACCACCTCGTCGAGCCGTGAAGTCCCACAGCGCCGCAGCAGGTCGTCGACCAGGCTCGCGGCGATGTCGATCTGGCAGACACTCTGCAGTCCCCGCCACGCCGGAATACTGTTGACCTCGATCACCCACCAGCTGCCATCGCGGTCGCGCATCAGATCGACCCCGGCGTAGGCCATGTCCAGACAGCCGGCAGCCGCCTCGGCGAGTCGCGCGCATTCGCCTTCGGGCAGGGCCGCCTGGCATTGACCGCCCTGGGCGACATTCGCACGCCAGCCGGGTGCGCTGCGGCGCATCGCTGCGATCGCGCGGCCACCCACGACCATCACCCGCCAATCCGTCGCGGTATCCGAACGTTCGCCGACGAAGCGCTGCAGATACCAGACACCGTTGACCTCCGCGACGTCAGGCAGGTCGCACGCCGCGGCAACGACGGCAATACCCTGCCCCTGCGAGCCGAACAGGGGTTTGCACAACAGGACGTCACGCCGCGCGGTCTCGCGTCGCACGATTTCACGCGCCACGTCGGGGTCGGCCGTGACCCAGGTCGGCGGCGTCGCTATGCCGGCATGGTGCAGGCGCAGCGTGGTGTATGCCTTGTCGACCGAACGCTCGATCGCCCGCCCGTCGTTGTAGACCGGGACGCCCAGGTCCTGCAGTGCGTGCAGGGCATTCAGCTGGAACACCGTCTGCTCCAGCGTGCCGCCCGGCACACCGCGCACGAACACCGCGTCGGGCAGCCGATCGGTGAAACCCCCGAGTACCACCGGCGGTACATCCTGCAGACGCAACACCGCGGTGCTGAGCGAGGAAAACGCGCCGGTCACCCCACGCGCGGCAAACGCCTCGCGCAGCCGCGCACCGTGCCAACCCGGATCGTCGGTGACAATCGCGACATGCATGTTCAAAACGCCACCCCGAACGAATCGCCGAGCAGGCCGGCGTCGATCGCGCCGCCGCGAAAGGTGCGGCCTGAACGCAGCGCCGTGACTGCGACGCTTGCGGGGCTGAACAGCATCGGGTCGATCTTGAAGAAATCGAAGCCGTACGCCTTGAAGACCTCGGCGAACGGACGTCCGTAGTCGCTCGACCCACTGCTCGGCAACGCATTCGCCAGCCGCGACGCTGCGGCGTCGTCGCTGTCGACGTACAGGTGCACCTGGCCGGCAAACAGGATCGCGTCGTTCGTGCGCCCCATCGCGGCCAGGAAATCTGCGGCCGGCGGCGGCAGCGGTGCGGTGCCGATCCCGTCGACGATATCGTGCAGAGGAAAACCGATCTCGTGCGCCTTGTGCAGCGCGACCTCCAGCACGCGCGCGACCACCTGGGTGGTGCCGGCCAGGCTGCGCGTCGGCGTGACGATCAACGACAACGACTCCGGAGACACGCCGCAGTCGTCGACGATCTTGCTGACCAACGCCGGTGGCGGTATGCGGTCCGCCTCGAGTACCAGGATGGCGCGATCCGCCTGTTCGCTCAGGCGCAACTCGTCGAACAGTTTTTCCTTGCGCGCGAGCACCCGCCCGGGGCCGGAACCGAGCGCTTGGAACGCCCCCTTGCCCTCGCCCGACGAGAGGCTCCAACCGGCGTACTGACTGCCGAGGCAGGCCATCACCGGATCGCTGCTGTGCACCGTGACGTTGACCGCCCATTGCGGCACCGGTCCTTGACCGCTGAACGCGACTCTGCCGAGCCCGCCCATGCAGATCTCGCTGATTCGCCGGCCGGCCTCGAGGCCGCCACGATGTTCGATGCCCGCATCGATCACCTGCGCGCCGTCCGCAAGCCGGGTGACACCGATTCGCAGGGTACCGGCATCGGCGACCAGTGCGTCGAGCAATCGCCCGGCGCGTCGATTCATCTCCAGGTCCTGGGTCGGGGCATCCATGTCAGGCGGCCTGCTCATGGACGCTGCCCGCCAGGCGCAACACGCTGTCGGTGTGTTGCCTCAGCTGCCCGGCGACCGCCTCGATCGTTCGCCCTTCGGCATGTACCGTACAAAGCGGCGCCTCCGCAGGGATCGAAGAGCCGGGTACCGGGCAATCGCTGACCCAGGACGGCCATTCGACGCAGCGCACGGTGATTGGCCGGCGCGCGTACACGATGCGCAGACCGCGCACGACATCGCTGCCGGGCTGCGCCGGCAGGCGACCACGACAGGCGTCGACATGCGTCAGGCAGCCGCCGCGCGGCAGAATCGTCTCGTACAGTTCGAGGCTCGCGGGCGGACGGGCATTGAGATCGAGCAGCAGCGGCTCCCCGCGCTGCAGCACGAAGTCGAGCCCGTTGACGCCACGCAGGCCCAGCGCCCGGGTCAAACGACGCGCGGTCTCCAGCATGCGTTCGCGCACCGCTGGCGGCGGTTGCAGCCCGCCGATCGCGCCGGCGAAGCGGAAGTCACCGGCCGCAGGATAGCGGGCCATCAGTCGGTTGAACCCGATGCCCATGATCGCGGCGCCGTCGGCGGCGAACGTCAGCGAACAGAGCGGGCCATTGACATAGCGCTGAAAGTAGCCGGCGGGCCCGGTCGGCACCGGGTCCGATGCCCGCCGTACGGCGCTGCCGCCACAACCACCCGGCGGCTTGGCGAGCCAGGCTGCGGGCGCCGGCGGCGATTCGAACATCACCTCCGGATAGGCGATACCGAGCTCCTCCAGCAGCGCGAAGCGGCGCCGCGGTTGAGCCAGCCAGTGCAGGACCGACGGATCGTTGCCGAGCATCCCGGGGCGACGTCTCGCCAGCCAGCTCAAGGCGCCGGGATCGTCTTCGAATCCCGCACCGTAGATCCATCCGCTGCAATCCCCGGTGACGGCGGCCGCGGCCCGGGACAAGGCGTGCGCAGTGCATGACGAAATGCGCTCGTGGAAGACGCTTGCCGCGCGTGTATCGACGTCGGCAAACGCATCGACCGCCACGACCGCAGTCGTCGCGGCATGCGCGGATTGCGCCAGGTAGCGTACCGAGTTGCCGACCAGGAGATATCTCGCGGCTGCGTCCATCTCACACCCTGGTGCGCGCCGTCTCGAAGGCCTGCCTGAAGTCCAGGTAGACCGGACCGTCGGACGCGAGCATCTGTCGCAACAGATCCTGCTGGGTCTGGTATTTGACGTTGCCGACCGCCAGTGCGCCGATCCCGACTGCGGGCTGCGGCGTCGCGGCGACCGGCACGCCGTCGTCCATGACACCGACGCCGGCGATGCCCTCGGGCGGCACCGCGTTGACATCGCACAGTACGCGCGCCTGTTTCGCGACACCGAGTTGCCGCGCATCGAGCACCTGCACGCCGGCCTTCGCCGCACTGAACACCAGGTCGGCTTCGGCCAACAGGCCGCGAACCTTCGCATCGTCGCTGCCGTCAGCGCCGCTGACCTCCACACTGTAGCGCTCGCGGCACTGTGCGGCGGCCGCGTCCGCCTTGGACTGGTCGTGATGGCTGACGATCACCGGACGTGCGCCGACCTGGGCGAGCAGCACCGCACAGGTCATCCCGACCGGGCCCGTGCCACCGAAGATCACCGCACGGCTGCCGTCCAGCGGTGTCCCGCCGGTCTGCGCGCGGAAATGTTTTTCGGCGCATGCGACCATCCCGGCCGCGGTGGTGAATGCCCCACTGGGGTCGGCGAACACCGAGACCTCGAACGGGGGCACCATCGCCTTGCGCGCAGCGCGCAACATGTCCATCGCGAGGTGGATGTCGCGACCACCGATGAAAATGCCGGTACGCCTGACGCCCTTCGGACCACGCGAGAAGATCGCGTCCTGGGTCAGGTCGGCGATCTGATCGGCACCCAGCGCCGTATACGGGATGCAGTGTTGCCAGCCCGCGTCGATCGCCATGTTGACGTCGAACGGACTCAGATTGCTCGCAGCACTGAACATGTGCAGGATGGCATCGCGCTCAGCCATGGCTCAGTGCATTTCCTTGAGCGCATCGAATTGCGGTTGCAGCTCGATCCGGCTGCCCTGGTTGTGCGCCCTGGTGACCACGAACCGTAGCGACGACAGATCGCCGAAACGCTGCCGCGTCATGCGCAACACCGACTGCGCATCCGCCTCACTCGGCAGCAGTGCGAAGCCGGTCGGCCCCCAGGAACTCTGACCGATGCCGGTGAAGCCGAGGGACTCGATCCAGGCGAGCGCATCGGCGACGGCCGTGCTGGTGAAGCGTCCACCCTGGGCCGGCGCAAAATGGTCACCGACCCGGCGCTGAAGCTCGGCAATGCCATCGGCGACCGGCTGCAGCCGGCGTTCCTGCACACCGGGGAGGATCTGCATCAGCGTGAGATGACACAGGTGCGCCGAGACCTCACGCGGGAAGGGTGGCAGACGGCGGAACGCGTCCAGTTCCCGCGCCCCGTGCAACCCCTGCCCGCGGGCGTCCATCACCAGCAACACGCGCCACTCGTCCGGAAACGCTAGGCGTGCGGTGACCGGCGGCACTGCACCGTCCTCGCCGACCCCGCTGTCGACCAGGAAGCCGCCCTGGTCGAACGCGCCGATGCCGATACCGGAACGCCCACCACGCCGCAGACAGGCCGCGACATCGCGGGTCGACATCGCGCGGTCGCAGAGCGCGGCGACCGCGCGCCCCACCGCCAACGCCATCTGCGTACCGGAGCCGAGTCCCAGATGGTCAGGTATCGCCGACCTGAGCTCCAGGCGCAGTCCGCCTCGCAGCCCGAGCTGACCGGCGATCTCGCGGGCGTAGCGCAGCGCGCGCTCGGCGCCGGCCCCCTGGGCACTGAAGTCGGCGGCGCGATGCGCACAGAGCTCGGTGTGAAATCCCGCGATGCTCAGCCCGAGGCTACCAAAACGCCGACCCAGCGTTCCGCTCATGTCGAGAAATCCGAGGTGCAGGCGGGCCTGCGTGTCGACCAGCACACGCCCGCAGCCGCTTTGGTGGTGTCTCCTCTGAGTCATACCACCGCCTTTTGCAATCGCCGTGCCTGAAACAGGCCGGTGTCTGAGATCAGGTGCTTGGCGCCCACCCATGACCCCGTTGCACCTGTTTCGTGTCACAGTGTCACGAACACTCAGCGCGACGATGACAATGTTCGACGCGTATGCGGCACCTTGCGCTACAGGCCTCGACAGGGCGTCGCCCGCCCATACCGGCACGGCTCTTGCGTCGCACGCCGGCAACGAAATGATGTGGACTGCACGGCATGCAGCTCAACGGGGTTACGATCGACGATACCTTTGCCGAGGCATTCGGCATGAAGGCCACCCGGGTACTGATCACTGCGATCGATCACCATTGGGCCATGCAGGCCGCACACACGATGACCGGATTCGCCACCTCGGTGATCGGCTGCGGCGTCGAGGCGGGGATCGAAGCGCAGTTGCCGGGCGCTGCAACGCCCGACGGCCGCCCGGGCGTCGCCGTATTGCTGTTTGGCATGTCCGGTAAGGAGTTGGCCAAGCAGCTCGAGACACGTATCGGGCAATGCGTGCTGACCTGTCCGACCACGGCGGTATTCGCCGGCATGGATGGCGACGAACGTCTGCCGCTCGGTAAGAATTTGCGTTACTTCGGAGACGGCTATCAGATCAGCAAGCTGATCGATGGCCGGCGTTACTGGCGCGTACCGGTGATGGACGGCGAGTTCCTCGCCGAACAGGACACCGGGCGCTGCAAGGCGATTGGAGGTGGTAACTTTCTGGTGCTCGCCCGCACGCAGGCCCAGGCGCTCGAGGCGTGCATGGATGCGGTCGAGGCGATGCGCGCCTTGCCGAACGTCGTGCTGCCATTCCCCGGTGGCATCGTCCGCTCCGGCTCGAAGGTCGGTTCCAAGTACAAGGCATTGATGGCATCGACCAACGATGCCTATTGCCCGACCCTGCGTGGGCTGGTGCCGTCGCAATTGGGCGAAACAACCGGGGCAGTGCTGGAGATCGTGGTGAATGGGATAGCCGAGCAGGATGTGGGCAATGCGATGCGCACCGGGATCCAGGCGGTGTGCGAACACGGGCAGGCCGGTGGTATTCAGCGCATCTCCGCCGGCAACTACGGCGGCAAACTCGGCCAGTACCACTTTCATCTGCATCAGGTGCTCGCATGACGATCACACTGCGTCAGGTGCAGGCGCCTACCCAACGCCTCGATCTGCGTGGTCTGCTGCCCACCGTGCTCGCCGGCATGCCGATCGACGATGTCCGGCGCTGGGTCTTGCGTGCGGGCAACCGACGCATACCGCTCGGTCAGCTGTTTGACGTCTCCGTCGATCCCGAGACCGATTCACAGGCACTGGTCATCCACTCGCTGAACGGCCGCATCGACTTCGTCGGCGGCGCGATGGATCAGGGCTCTATCACCATACACGGCGATGTCGGCGATTGCGCCGGCGATGCGATGCGTGGTGGTCGACTGACAGTCTATGGCAACGCCGGTGACCTGACTGGACGCGGACTGCACGGTGGCCACCTGGAGGTTCACGGCGATACCGGCGACCGGGTCGGTGGCCCGGCGGACGGCGAACGCCAGGGGCAGCGCGGCGGCGTCATCCGCATACGCGGCAATGCCGGTGAACGCTCCGCTGAACGCATGCGGCGGGGCATGTTGATCATCGAAGGCGATACCGGTGCCCTCGCGGGGTATCGCATGATCGCCGGCACCGTGTTTGTCGGCGGCCAGGTCGGTGAGCGCGCCGGTTACGGCATGCACCGGGGCACACTGCTGCTGCGCAGGCGTCCGCAGCAGGTCTGTCCCACGCTGCGCGCCAACGGCCGTCACCGACTTCCGTTCCTGGCACTGTTGCTCGGCGACCTGCAGCGCATTATCGGGAGTGCAGCGGTGCCCGACGACGAACCACCGGAGGTCGAACGCTACCTCGGCGACGTCGCGGTGGACGGCCGCGGCGAATTGCTGATCCTGCGCTGAGCGATCACTTGTTGGCCTGGCGCGTGACGTCACCGACCGGCGCGGCAAACGCATCGGCGACGATCGCGTCGACATTGCCACCGGTCAGGCTTCGCAGAAAGTCGACCAGGTCATCGATCTCCGTTTCGCTGAGGCCGAGCGGGTGGATGCGGGCGTCGCGCAGCGGGTTGTCCACGCCGCCGGCATTGTAGAACGCCACCACCTCGCGCAGGCTGCCGATCGAACCGTTGTGCATATAAGGTGCACTCAACGCGACGTTACGCAGACTGGGCGTACGGTACTTCCAACGGTCATCGGGATCCTGGGTGATCTCGTACCGACCGAGATCGGGCGGCGGCGGTTCGCCCACCGAATCGATCACGGCATGCGGCACCTCGACCACGACACCCGGCGCCAACACGACGCGGTGTGATTCCGGTGTGATACCCATCGATTCACGGTAGCCGGTCCCGGTGTTATGCAGTTGGTCATCGGTGAACAGCGCATCGTGTTCGCCCACCGGGTGGCAGCCGACGCACCCGGCCTTGCCGGTGAACAGCGCGAAACCGCGTCTGGCCGGCTCGCTGATCGCGTCCGACTGTCCGCCGAAGTACCAGCGGTCGAACGCCGAGTCACCGGCCAACAGCGTGCGCTGATAACTCGCGAGCGCCATGCCAAGCGTCTCCATGCCGACCGGGCGACCGGCAAACGCCGCCTCGAACAACCCCTGGTAGTCGCTCAGTCCGTGGATCTTTCCCACCACCGCACCGACCGACGGGTTGGCCATCTCGTTCGCTGCGAGCAGTGGACCCCAGACCTGTTGTTCGAGCGTCTCTTCACGCCCGTCGTGAAACAGCCGACCCAGGTAGGCGACGTTGTACAAGGTCGGTGCATTGCGCCGAACGCTGCGTCCCTCAAAACCGACTGCGGTCGCCAGTTCATTGCTGGTGAAACCCTGTTCGGGTACGTGGCACATCGCACACGAAAAGGTGTTGTTGAGCGACAGGCGCCGGTCGAAGAACAGCTTGCGACCCAACGCCACCTTTGCCCGGGTGACCGGGTTCGCCTCGGGTTGCGGAACCGGCGGGAGACCCAGCGGTGGACGCTCGGTGAGCGCCAGCAGGTCGGCCGGCGTGCCGTGCCGCCGCTGCAACGCCAGACTGCGCGTCTGGTACTGTCCGGAAAGGTAACCGTCGCGCGGGTCGCCCGGTCGCGACAGTGTGGCAACCGGGCGCGTGTCCGGATGATTGGACTCGACGGTCGTCGCATCGCGGTCGAGCAACACGGTCTCCAGGTCCGCAATGAGCAGGTCCCGGTCGAGAAACGACACGCTGTAGATGTTGCGGATCTTTCTGTTCGCATCGATCAGGTAGACCCGCAGTATGTGCGAGAACGACGGCAAGGCGTCGCCCCGATCGTCGACGTCGCGGATCACCGATTGTCCATAGCCATCCAGAATCGGCTGCAATGCCTCCGCGGAACCGGTGGTCAGGAACCGCCAGTCCCCCTGCCCGGCGAGACCCGCACCGTATAGCGCCATCGCATCCGGGGTATCGAAGACCGGATCGAAACTCAGGCTGATGATGCGCACACGGTCACGCAACCCCGGCTGGTCGCGCATCTTGCGCAACACGCTGTACAACACGCCGGTCGCCAGCGGGCAACCGTTGGCGTCACTGCAGCTGCTGTAGATGAAGCTCAGCAGCACCAGCTTGTCGTCGCCGAACTGGTCGAACAGGCGGCGCTCCCGACCATCCGAATCCAGTACCACCCCGTCCACTGCGTCGCCGAGTACCGGTAGGCTGTAACTCCCGGCCGCCGGCGCACGAAATTCGGACGCCACGTAGGCCGGCGCCAGGACCTGCGGTCCCTCGATTGCGGGCGCGGCAGACACGCCCGGCGACGACAGGCATGCGAGCCATACCAACGCGAGGATCACGCCGCCAGCGGGTGCCCGGATCATTTCGCCCCCTTGCGACCGCCGGTGCCGGTTGACCCTAGACGGTTCGATAGCCCGCTTCCCGCGCGCATGGATGCGCACGGGAAGCACTCCGTCCGGCATGCGTCCTATTCGATCGCCGCGAGCGCCGAACCCTCGGCCTGTCCGGGATCACGCTTGGCATACAGGGAATAGGCGCCGAATCGCATCTGATGCGGACGACCCAGCTTTTCCGCGTAGAAATCGATCTCGAACCGCTTGTCCAGTTGCTTGCCATCCCAGTTGTACGCTCTGAAGAACTGGTCGTTGTCTTCGCCCTTCTTGTCCCAGTTCGCAAGCAAGGAGCTCGTGTAGTACTGGCGTTTGCCGTCCCAGCTCCCGGATACCATGTTGACCTGGCGGCCGATCACGGTCTCGTAGACCTGTTTCGGATGTTCCGGATCGCTCATGTCGAAATAACGTGTCTTTCCGTCCATGAAGGTGTTCACGAAGAACCCGGAGTCGTCCGAGGCGATCGAGAAATCGACCGGCAGCGGCACCTTGGACGGGTCACCGATGTCGGCGATCGCCTTGGCCTGCCATTCGCCGGCCTCGTCCTCGTAGATCATCCAGACCTTCGACGTCAGCGCGGTCGTGGTCAGGCACCAGTTGTGGTTAGGCTGCCAGGCGCAGCGGATCTCGAGCGGGGCACCGGGCACATCGAGCACCTTCTTCGGCTGGCGGGTGTGCAGGTTCCAGACCACGACGGTGTTGCCGAACCGCTTCATCGCCTCCTGATCCTGGAGCATCTTGCCGAAGTCCATCATGTAGTTCGACCAGCCGGTGAACGACGAGGTGACCAGCACGTTGCGCCGCGGCAGTGCGCGCACGTCGTACCCGTAACCATCGGCGTACTGGCCACCCTTTTTCGCGCCCTGCAGGTTGTCGTCGGTGGGCATCCAGTGCGTGGCCACATACTCGCCGTCGTTGGTGTACTCGACCAATGCTGTGCGGCCGCCGTGGTCCTTGTTGTTGGAGAGACCAGTGATCATCATCCGGCCGGGCAGCGCATAGGTGGTATGCGGTCCGACGACGCCGCCGCTACTGGCCACGAAGTCTTCCACCACCTTGTGCAGGCGCGGCTTGGCGGGATCGGTGTGCACATCGAACACGAACAGCTTGCTGGTATCCAGACCGCCGGCCCACAGATACCGGCGGTCGTCGGTGAATCCCGAATGGTGGGCCTCGTTGCGGCCGCCGACCGACAGTGTGTGCACCACCTTGCCGTAGCTGGTGGACTTCGGATTCACGTCGATCGTGACCAGCTTGTCCTGGCCATCACCGACACCCTCGGCGCCGAGCGTCCAGACGTAGACGAAATCCTCCTGCCCGACGATCTTCGCCATATACGGCGACATGCAGGTCTCGTCGGCGAGTGCCGCCGGGGACATCGCGGCAGACGCGGCGCAGATCGCCAGCGCGGCACTGCCACACAGCTGCAACTTCCGGCTCGTCATGGTGTTTTCCTCCATCGTTTTTGCTTATGTTTTCGTTAAACCCTCTGTCTCGGGCGACCATCCCGACTCGGCGGTCGCCCACGCGGGCCCCATCCTTAAAGCAATTCAGGTGCCAATGGTCGGCCGACGCGGCCCGACCGTGGGCGCGGCATGCGCCCCTGCCCGCGCAGTGTCACTGTGTCGCCGCGGGTACAGCGCCGTAGAACGCTGTGTGCACTGCGTGACACGCGGCGCCCGGCGTACCGTCCCGTGCCCGGCCGCCTGGCCGCTGGCACCAAAGCTGCTTAACATCGAACGATGTGCTGGGGGGCTGGAATGACCAACGGACTCCGGGTGTTGGCCGGACTGCTGCAGCTGGTCGCCAGTAGCGCCGCCATCGGGCTGGGTGGTGATTTCACCCTGGACCGGGCCGACGGTGGACGTTATGCGCTCCACGAGTCGCACGCCGAGGCCGTGGTCCTGCTGTTCGGCTACACCAGCTGTCCGGACGTCTGCCCAACGGGACTGAGCCGGATCGCCCGCGCCCTGCGCGATCTCGGCGACGATGCCAGCAGGGTCGACGCACTGTTCGTGACGCTCGATCCCACGCGCGACACGCCGGCACGGTTGCGCGAGTACACCCGGTACTTCCATCCGGCAATAATCGGCCTGACCGGCGACACCGACCGGCTGGACCGCGTCGCGCGGCTGTTCAACGTACGTTATGCGTTCGTCGGCAAGGACACGAGTGAGCACTACAGCATGGACCACACGGCCAATGTGTATCTGGTCGACCCGCGCGGCAGCGTGTCGGCGATCCTGCCGTACGGTCTGCCGTCCGTGGCACTGACCGATGCGCTGCGCGCGGCGATCGCCGCCGGCCGCGCCGCACCCGCTGCCGGACCGGGACATCCGGCCCTGGATACGACGCGCGACCAAGGCCAACCATCCGATCGGAGCCCCGTCCATTGAACGATGACCGAACCCGCCGCAAGGCCGCGCGCGCCAAGGGCCGCCGTGCGACACCCGCCGATCTGCAGGCGGTGGCACGCTATCTCGACGGTGATGAAGACCGGCGCGACCGGTTGATCGAATACCTGCACCGTATCCAGGACGACCTGGGGCACCTCCCGGCGCACCTGCTGGTCGCGCTCGCCGAGCGGCTGCGGATTGCACCGGCCGAGGTCTACGAGGTGGCCAGCTTCTATCACCACTTCGACGTCATCAAGCAGGACGCCACGCCACCACCGCCACTCACGGTGCGCGTATGTGACTCGATCAGCTGCAGCCTGGGCGGCGCCGAATCGCTGCTCGACGCACTGCGTCGCGGCCTGGGCGATCATGTGCGCGTGCAGCGCGTCCCGTGCGTCGGGCGCTGCGATACGGCACCGGTCGCGGTGGTCGGTACCCGGCCGGTCGGGAGCGCGACCGCGGACAGCGTCGCCACAGTGATCCGCAGCGGGCCGCATGCCGACCAGGCACCGGCGCAGGCGCGCGACTATGCGGCCTACCGTGCCGCCGGCGGCTACCGCCAGCTGCAGGCCCTGGTCGCGGACAGCGCCGGCGAATCGACCGAACGCATCATCCAGACGCTGGACGACGCCAAGCTGCGCGGACTCGGCGGCGCGGGCTTCCCGGCCGGCCGCAAATGGCGGATCGTGCGCGGCTATACGGGACCGCGGCTGATGGCGGTGAACATCGACGAAGGTGAACCCGGCACCTTCAAGGACCGCGTCTATCTCGAGCAGGACCCGCATCGCTTTCTCGAAGGCATGCTGATCGCCGCCGAGGTGGTCGGGATCGAGCGCATCTTCATATACCTGCGCGACGAATACGCCGGCGTGCGCGCACTGCTGCAGCGCGAGCTCCTGGCGCTGTCGGCCGATCCGCCCTGCCGTCTGCCTTCGATCGAGTTGCGCCGCGGTGCCGGCGCCTACATCTGCGGTGAGGAGTCCGCGATGATCGAGTCGATCGAGGGCAAGCGCGGCATGCCGCGCCTGCGCCCGCCATATATCGCCGAGTACGGGTTGTTTGGCCGGCCCACCCTGGAACACAACATGGAGACGCTGTACTGGGTCCCATCGATCCTCGAACGGGGCGCCGAATGGTTCCTGTCACACGGCCGCAACGGTCGCCAGGGGCTGCGCAGTTACTCGGTCAGCGGGCGTGTGCAACGGCCCGGGGTGCATCTGGCACCGGCCGGGATCAGCGTGCGCGAACTGATCGATGAGTTCTGCGGCGGGATGCTCGACGGCCACCGCCTGAAAGCCTATTTCCCCGGCGGGGCATCGGGCGGCATCCTGCCGGCATCGCTCGCCCACCTGCCGTTGGATTTCGATACCCTGGCCGAGTATGGCTGTTTCATCGGCTCGGCCGCGGTGATCGTACTGTCCGAACACGACAGCGTGCGCGCGCAGGCGCTCAATGCAATGCGCTTCTTCGCCGACGAATCCTGTGGCCAATGCACCCCGTGCCGTGTCGGCACCGCGAAGGCGGCCGCGTTGATGGCGCAGCCGGACTGGGACGCCGCGCTGCTCGAGGAACTGTGTCAGGTAATGGCGGACGCGTCGATCTGCGGCCTCGGACAGGCCGCGCCCAACCCATTGCGCTGCGCGCTGAAGTATTTTCCGGAGGAGTTCTGAACATGGCCGCACGCGCCGACGAGATACCCCAGCCGGTGGCCTTCACGCTGAATGGCCGACGCATCGAGGCACACCCGGACGAGAGCATCCTGCAGGCCGCCGCACGGCACGGCATAGAGATCCCCCACCTGTGCTTCAAGGAAGGACTGCGCGCCGACGGCAACTGCCGCGCCTGCATGGTCGAGATCGACGGCGAACGCGTGTTGGCGCCTTCCTGTTGCCGGCGTCCGACCGAAGGGGCGCGGGTTCACAGCGATTCCCCGCGCGCACACCACGCGCAGCGCATGGTCCTCGAACTGTTGCAGAGCGATGCGACCCCGGAGCACGCGCACACCCCGGACAGCGAACTGGACCACTGGAGCGAGGTGTTGGACGTCGGCATGCCGCGTTTCGGCGGCCGCCGGCAGCCGCCGGCCGATCTGTCGCATCCCGCGATCGCGGTCAACCTGGATGCCTGCATCCAGTGCACCCGATGTGTCCGCGCCTGCCGCGAATCGCAGGCCAATGACGTGATCGGGCTTGCCGGGCGCGGAGCCCAGGCACGCATCGTGTTCGATCTCGAGGACCCGATGGGCGATTCGAGCTGCGTCGGCTGCGGCGAATGCGTCCAGGCCTGTCCGACCGGCGCCCTGATGCCGGCGCACGGGGCCGGCCTGCTGCCTGTCGAATCGCGGGTCGACTCGGTGTGTCCCTATTGCGGTGTTGGCTGTCAGCTCACCTATCACGTCGCCGACAATCGCATACTGCGTGTCGAGGGCCGCGACGGACCGGCCAATCACGGCCGCCTGTGCGTCAAGGGGCGTTACGGGTTCGATTACGTGCATCACCCGCACCGGCTCACCCGACCCCTGGTGCGCCGCGACGATGCGCCGAAGCATGCCGAGCTCGATCTCGATCCCGGCGACCCGCTGCGCGACTTCCGCGAGGCCAGCTGGGAAGAGGCGATGGCCCGCGCGGCCAGCGGCCTGCTGCGGATTCGCGACGCCCACGGCCCCACGGCATTGGCCGGCTTCGGGTCGGCCAAGGGCTCCAACGAGGAGGCCTATCTGTTCCAGAAGCTGATCCGCACGGGCTTTGGCAGCAACAACGTCGACCACTGCACGCGGCTGTGTCACGCCTCGTCGGTCGCCGCACTGCTGCAGATGATCGGCTCCGGTGCGGTATCGAATCCGGTCGCCGACGCCAGCGAGGCCGAGGTGATCGTGTTGATCGGTTCCAACACCACCGAGAACCATCCGGTCGCCGCGACCTTCTTCAAGAACGCCGCACGACAGGGCAAGACGCTGATCGTGATGGACCCGCGCCGCACCGAGATCGCCCGGCATGCCGACTACGTGCTGCAGTTCAAACCCGACACCGACGTCGCGATGCTGAACGCGATCATGCACGCGGTGATCGATCAAGGCCTGGTCGACGAGGCCTTCGTCGCGGCGCGCACCGAGGGATACGCGGCACTCAAGGCACACCTTGCCGATTTCTCACCCGAGGCGATGGAGCCGATCTGCGGCATCCCGGCGACGACACTGCGCGAGGTGGCGCGGGTGTTCGCCTCGTCCAGGGCTTCGATGATCTTCTGGGGGATGGGCATCTCGCAACACGTGCACGGCACCGACAATGCGCGTTGCCTGATCGATCTCGCGCTGATCAGCGGCCAGATCGGTCGACGCGGTACCGGGCTGCACCCGCTGCGCGGCCAGAACAACGTCCAGGGTGCATCGGACGTCGGTCTGATCCCGATGGTGTTTCCGGACTACCAACGGGTCGACAACGCCGACGCCCGGCAGCGGTTCGAATCGCTTTGGGGCTGCGAGCTGGATCCGCGACCCGGCCTGACGGTGGTCGAGATCATGCACGCGATCCACGACGACCAAATCCGCGGCATGTACATCATGGGCGAGAACCCCGCGATGTCCGATCCGAACCTGGCGCACGCGCGCGCGGCACTGGCCAGGCTCGAACACCTGGTCGTGCAGGACATCTTCATGACCGAGACCGCGCACTACGCCGACGTGATCCTGCCGGCGTCCGCGTTCCCGGAGAAGACCGGCACCTTCACCAACACCGATCGCCGCGTACAACTCGGCCGGCAGGCGATAGACCCGCCCGGCGAGGCACGCCAGGACCTTGCGATCATCGTCGACATGGCGCGGCGGCTCGGTCTCGACTGGAACTATCCGGGCCCGGAGACGGTGTTCGACGAGATGCGCCGAGCGATGCCGAGCATCGCCGGCATCACCTGGGAGCGCCTGCAGCGACAGAGCGCGGTAACCTACCCCTGCGTCACAGAGGGCGACCCGGGCGACGAGGTGATCTTCACCGAGCAGTTCCCGCGCGACGGCGGCAGGGCGCTGCTGGTGCCGGCCAGGCTGACCAATGCCGACGAACTGCCGGACACGGAGTACCCGCTGGTGCTGATCACCGGCCGCCAGCTCGAACACTGGCACACCGGTGCGATGACCCGGCGCGCCAGTGTGCTGGACGCGATCGAACCGGTCCCTGTCGCGTCGCTGCACCCCGAACAACTCGATGCGATCGGCGTGCATGCCGGCGAGCCAATCCGCCTGCGCTCGCGGCGCGGCGAGGTCGTGGCCCACGCCCGCGCCGACACCGGCCTGCGTACCGGCCAGGTGTTCCTGCCGTTCTGTTACCACGAGGCGGCGGCAAACCTGTTGACCAACGAGGCGCTCGACCCGGATGGCAAGATCCCCGAGTTCAAATTCTGCGCGATCCAGATCGCGCCGGCCTGAACGGGGCACCGACCGCTAGGCGTCTTCGAACACTGCGGGTACGCGCAATGCCCAGGCGATATCCGCCGCCTGCCGGTTCGGCTTGACGTCGTGCACGCGCACGACGCTGACACCAGCGGCCACCGCCAGCGCGGTGGTCGCGCAGGTTGCCCCGAGTAATTCGGCGGGCTCACGCTCGTTGCACAGGTGACCCATGAACCGCTTGCGGCTGGCCCCCAACAGCACCGGGTAGCCGAGCGCCACGATCCTGTCCAGACCGGCCAGCAGTGCGAGGTTGTCGCTTCGGCGCTTGCCGAATCCGATCCCCGGGTCGAGCAGGATCTGGTCTGGCTGCAGGCCCGCCGCCAGCGCGGCCTGCGCGCGCGCCGCGAGGAATGCGGTCACTTCGGCGACGACATCGTCATAGTGTGGCGCCAACTGCATGGTCGCGGGCTCGCCCTGCATGTGCATCAGCACGATCGGTACCGCGCGCTCGGCGACGCAACGCAACATGTCCGGCGTGTCGCGCGCCGCGGATATGTCGTTGACCAGGTCCGCGCCGGCGTCTAGCGCGGCCTCTGCAACGCTGCGCAGCGTCGTGTCGACGCTGATCACGGGCCGCTGCGGCAGTCGCTCGCGCAGCGCACGGATCACCGGCACGACACGCGCGATCTGCACCTCGGCCGGAACGCGTGCCGCGCCAGGCCGGCTGGATTCGCCGCCAACGTCGAGGATATCGGCGCCATCGAGCAACATCTGCGCGGCTCGTGCAACGGCGGCATCGGTGTCCTGCAGCTGTCCGCCGTCCGAAAAACTGTCCGGCGTGACGTTCAGGATGCCCATCACCCGCGGGCGGTGCCGGGCGCCGTACAGCGACATCAAAGTCTCCTCGTGCGCATCCCGCGGAACCCCTGTGCTGGCATGGAATCTGCTCCTTCCGCGATATCGACCATCCGTGCTGCACTGCAGCCATCCAAACACCCGCCCATCGACGGAGACACTCTGCCATGCAGCCGAAAACCCTTACCCTGCTCGCCCTCGCCGCACTTGGACTCAGCCACGGCGCGGTCGCGCTCGACGGCGCCAAACTCTACCAGGAAAAGACCTGTGTCTCGTGTCACGGGCCGGACGCGAACACCCCGGTGCTGCCGGTCTACCCGAAACTCGCCGGGCAGAACCCGGAGTACCTGTTCCAACAGCTCAAGGACATCAAGGCCGGGGTGCGCAAGAACGCGATGACCGCGGCCATGGCCGGCATCATGCAGAACGTCAACGAGGACGAGATGCGTGTACTCGCCGACTGGCTCGGCGGTTTGGGCAGCGAGTGAACCCATCGTGTCACCTGTGCGTCACAGCATTGATTCGGATTGCACCCGGCGGGACACACCCCGGTCGGGTGACCCGGCCACAATGCCTAGTGCCAGGGGACTTGGCGACTTTGGCACCAGATCTGCTTATATGTCCGTGGTTATGTGGCCGCCCGAAGTCGTGAATCCGGGCTACATTAAGTGCTGTGAGCCGGCAACCACCAACAGTGAGGAGAAGGACCATGCAGTGGAGTACCCCAACGTTCGAAGATCTGCGTCTGGGCTTCGAAATCAATCTGTATATCAACAACCGCTGATCTACGGAATCGGCCCGGGTCACCGCGGAATGTGCCCGCGGGCCCGGGCCGAATTGCGTCTTGGGTGCCGAGACGCAGCCGGCACCGGCAACCCGCCCCTAGCGGGCACCTTCCCGACCCGACACCCGCGCAGCGCCCGCCGGGCATGCGCCAACCGACGCTGACACGCCATGCGGATACACGTACTCGGCTCCGCCGCCGGCGGCGGTTTTCCACAATGGAACTGCAACTGCGCCAACTGTCGCGGTGTGCGCGCCGGAAGCATTCGCGCGACGCCGCGCACACAGTCCTCGATCGCGGTCAGCGGCAACGGACAGGACTGGTTGCTGCTCAACGCCTCGCCCGACATCCGCGCGCAACTCGAGGCCTTCCCGGCGCTGCAGCCGGCGCGGACCCGACGCGACACGGCGATCGGCGCGATCCTCCTGGTCGATGCGCAGATCGACCATGCCACCGGCCTGCTGTTGCTCCGCGAGCACACCGCACCCTGGGACCTCTATTGCACCGCCGCCGTCAAGGAGGACCTGAGCACCGGCTTTCCGATCTTCAACATCCTTTCGCACTTCCGAGGCGTCAATTGGCACGAGGTCGGCACCGACGAATTGGAGTTCACGATGCCCCAGGTACCGGGCCTGGCATTCACCGGCGTCCCGCTGAAGAGCGAGGCACCGCCGTATTCGCCGCACAGGCACAACACCGTGCCGGGTGACAACATCGGCGTCCGCATCCGTGACCTTGCCGGCGGCGGGACCCTGTTCTACGCGCCCGGTCTCGGCGAGGTCGACGCACGCATCGAGGCCTACATGCAGGACGCCGACTGCGTGCTCGTCGACGGCACGCTGTGGACCGACGACGAGATGATCCGCGGCGGTTTCAGCAGCAAACGCGGCGCCGAGATGGGTCATCTGGACCAGTCGGGCGAAGGCGGTATCCTGCAACTGCTCGGACGTCTCGAACGCCCGCGCAAGATTCTCATCCATATCAACAACACCAACCCGATCCTCGATGAAGACTCCGCGCAGCGTGCCCAGCTGACAGAGGCCGGGATCGAGGTCGCCGTGGACGGCATGGAGATCGAACTGTGAACGCGATGCTATCGCCCGGCTTGGACAACGACACACCGTGGACCCGCGAGGAGTTCGAGCAGAAGCTGCGCGACAAGGAGCGCTACTACCACATTCACCACGAATTCCATCAGCGCATGAACGCGGGGCAGCTCGACAAGGAGGCGATCCGGGGGTGGGTGGCGAACCGGTTTTACTACCAGACGATGATCCCGCGCAAAGATGCCGCGATCATGTCGAACTGTCCCGACCGCGACGTTCGTCGCCAGTGGGCACAGCGCATCATCGATCACGATGGCACCACCGGTGACGAGGGTGGCATCGAGGCCTGGCTGCTGCTCGGCGAGGCCGTCGGGCTGCGCCGCGAAGATCTGTTGGCACACCGCTTCCTGCTACCCGGTGTGCGGTTCGCCATCGATGCCTACCTCGAATTCGCGAGGCGCCAGCCCTGGGAGGTCGCCGCCAGTTCGTCGCTGACCGAGTTGTTCGCACCCAAGATCCATCAGGCACGTCTCGACAACTGGCCGAAACACTACCCGTGGATCGACGAGCGCGGCTATCGCTATTTCCGCAAACGCCTCAGCGAGGCGAGGCGCGACGTACAGCATGGACTGGAGATCACGCTCGACTACTACCGCACGCGTGCGCAGCAGGAACGCATGCTCGAGGTCCTGCAGTTCAAGCTCGACATCCTGTGGACCATGCTCGACTGCATGTGGATGGCATACATCGAGAAACGCCCGCCCTACCACAACGTCGAGACAGCGAAATGAGCGAGCCCTACGACCTGTCCGCCATGCCGGAAATGGCACCGACCTTCCGGCTGCAATGGGAAGAGGCGCAGAACGGCTATGTGATCCTGTATCCCGAAGGCATGATCAAACTGAATCCGGCTGCCGGCGAGATACTGCGCCGCTGCGACGGCGCACACACTGTGGCTGCCCTCATCGACGACCTGAAACGGCAGTTTCCAGATGCCGAAAACCTGAGCAACGACGTCCTCACTTTTTTGGGTACCGCACATGAGCACCAATGGATCCGAGACAAGTCTGCCTAACCCCTACTGGCTGCTTGCGGAACTGACCTACAAGTGCCCGCTGCAGTGTCCCTATTGTTCCAACCCGGTGGACATTGCGCGCTATGACAGCGAACTTCGCACCGAAGAATGGAAACGCGTGTTTCGCGAGGCGCGGCGCATGGGTGCGGTGCAACTCGGGTTCTCGGGCGGCGAACCGCTGGTCCGCGACGACCTCGAGGAACTGATCGCCGAGGCCCACGCGCTGGGTTTCTACACCAACCTGATCACATCCGGCGTCGGTATGGACGAGTCGCGCATCCGTGGCTTCAAGGCCGCCGGCCTCGATCATATCCAGATCAGTTTCCAGGCGAGCAGCGAGGAGATCAACAATCGGATCGCGCGCAACGAGTCATTCCGTCACAAGCAGGAGATGGCGCGTCTCGTCAAACAATACGATTACCCGATGGTGCTGTGCTTCGTGCTGCACCGACAGAACACCGACCAGATCGAAGACATCATCCAGTTCGCACATGCACTGAACGCCGACTATGTCGAACTTGCCACGACGCAGTACTACGGCTGGGCATTGAAAAACCGCGAACAACTGCTGCCGACGCTGGACCAGGTGCAGCGGGCCGAGGCCGTTGCACACAGATACCAGGAACAACTCAAGGGCAAGATGCGCATCCTGTACGTGGTACCGGATTACTACGAACAGCGCCCCAAGCCCTGCATGCGCGGCTGGGGCGGGATATTCCTCGCGGTCGCGCCGAACGGGACCGCGTTGCCATGTCACGCGGCCGGGATACTGCCGGGGCTGGAATTCCCCAATGTCCGCGAGCATTCGCTCGAATGGATCTGGCGCGATTCACCCGATTTCAACAAGTTTCGCGGCGACGACTGGATGAAAGAGCCCTGTCGCAGCTGTCCGGAACGCGCCAGGGATTTTGGCGGCTGCCGATGCCAGGCCTACCTCATGACCGGTGACGCGACCAATGCCGATCCGGTGTGCAGCAAATCGCCGCACCACGCCGAGCTCGCGGAGCGCGTGGCGTCGATCCACGCCGCACACGAACAGGCACGTGCGCAACCTATCGTGTTTCGCAATATGCGCAACTCGAAGCGCATCATCGCCGGCGAGCTCTGACCATCGTTGTGATTCAAACCGGCGGTCTCACCGAGAGACCACCGCGCACAGGAACGATCAATCGCTCAAGACGCCGCGCAACCGGTCGGTCGCGCGTATCAACGCATTCGTCATCGCCGGCTCGTCCAGCAGGTGTCCGGTGTCGGGCAGCAGCTCCAGCCGTGACCCGGGGATGGCGTGGTGCAGCGTCCACGCGGCCTCGCAGGGGCAGACCAGATCCCGCTCGCCGTGCACGATCGTGACAGGCACGTCCGGCAGCCGCCCGATGCCATCGAGCAGCGGCCGGTCGCCCAGGAAATATCTGTTCAGCGCGTAATGGGTCTCGATGCGGACCTTGGCGAGCAGGCGTCGCGCGTCGGGACCCGCATCCTGCACGCGATCCGACAGGTTCCAGCACGCAACGCGATCGCCCCATTCATACCAGCGTCGCGCCCAGGTCGTCGCGGTCGCCGTGTCCGGGCCGTGCACCCGGCGATGATAGGCACCGATCAGGTCTTCGCGCTCGTGCTTCGGCACAGGGCCGGCGAACGCGTCATAGTCGCGCGGGAAGATCCTGGCCGCGCCGGCCTTGCCAAAGAACCACGCGAGATCCAGGGAACGCGCGAGGAAGGTCCCGCGCAGTACCAGGGCGGATACGACGTGCGGGTGGGTCTGCGCATAACGCAACGCGAGCGTGGCGCCCCAGGAGCCTCCAAACAACAGCCAGCGGCGGATCCCCAGGTGGTCGCGCAGGGTTTCCATATCCTGCAGCAAGCGGTCGGTGGTGTTTGCCTTCACCGCTCCGCCGGGTGTCGACAGCCCGCTGCCGCGTTGATCCACCAGCAGCACCCGATAGTGCGTCGGATCGAACAGCCGGTGTTGATCGATACGGCAGCCGCTGCCCGGCCCGCCGTGCAGAAACAGCACCGCGTGGCCTGTGGTATTGCCAAAGTCGCGAACGCAGATGCGATGCCCTTCACCGACATCGAGATGCAGGGGCTCGGCGCAGGCGGCAGAGGGATAGAGCAGGTCCGTCAAGGGTTTCCGCACGCAACGACACAATCGCTCACAGTCTACCCGTGCGGGCGTCGGTGGTGTCACCCCTGTGACACAGCGCTGGTACAACTGCAAAGCGCTTGGGGCGGCCAGACACGCACGCAATTCGCGCCACCAGCGGCGCATGTTCTATCGCTCAACGTGAACATCTGTCGGGAATCGGCGGATTCCCGCCATTCTCCATTGCTTTTAACGGCTTAGCGCAGCGCCAGCGATGCCGTCGCGGCGCCTGCCCGCCCCCGCTCCCTGTGCCTCGGCAATCTGGCACGGTTGCTGCCTTTCCTCTACCGCTGGCCCGGATAGCACCGTTCAGGACATGGGTTCAATCGGTGGCGCGTCGGATCCATCGGCCTGCGGACGGGAATGGCACCCTGTAACCGGGTGACCGGCGAGCAAACCGAAGTCACGGCTCTCCGGCGTCCGGACGATCGCAGACGTCAGGGATTTCCCGGCAAAGAAAGATTTCACCAGAGAGGCAAGACCATGATGATGCGACTCAAATCCACCGCGGGAGCGGCCGTCATCGCGCTCGCGATCGGCTCCTCGGGCGGCGCCTTTGCGAATGCCGAGCTGCTCAAGATGCAGCAGAACCCGAACGACTGGGTGATGCAGAACGGCAACTATGCCAACACCCGTTACAGCGAACTCGACCAGATCAACGCGGACAACGTGAAAGACCTGCGGGTCGCCTGGACATTCTCGACCGGCGTGCTGCGCGGCCACGAGGGCGGTCCACTGGTGATCGGCGACGTGATGTACGTACACACACCCTTCCCCAACACCGTATTTGCGCTCGACCTCAACAACGACGGCAGGATCATCTGGAAGTATGAACCGCGTCAGGACGCCAGTGTCATCCCGGTGATGTGCTGCGACACGGTCAACCGCGGCGTCGCCTATGGCGACGGTAAGATCTTCCTGTACCAGGCCGATGCCACGCTGGTGGCACTCGATGCCAAGACCGGCAAGAAGGTCTGGTCGGTGTCCAACGGTGATCCGAAGCAAGGCGCCACCGGCACCAGTGCGCCACTGGTCGTCAAGGACAAGGTCTACGTCGGTATCTCCGGCGGCGAGTTCGGTGTCCGCGGACACCTGACCGCTTACAACATCAAAGACGGATCGCAGGTCTGGCGCGGCTACTCGATGGGCCCGGATTCCGACACCCTGATGGATCCCGCAAAGACCACGCACCTCGGCCAGCCGGTTGGCAAGGATTCCGGAACCGCCACCTGGGAAGGCGACCAATGGAAGATCGGCGGTGGCACCACCTGGGGCTGGTACTCCTACGACCCGGACCTGAACCTGGTCTACTACGGCAGCGGCAACCCGAGCACCTGGAACCCGGTGCAGCGTCCCGGTGACAACCGCTGGTCCATGACCATCTGGGCACGCGACGCCGATACCGGCATGGCGAAGTGGGTGTATCAGATGACGCCGCACGACGAGTGGGACTACGACGGCATCAACGAAATGATCCTGGTCGACAAGGAGATCAACGGCAAGATGCACAAGGCACTGGTGCACTTCGACCGTAACGGCTTCGGCTACACACTGGATCGTGAGAACGGCGCGCTGCTGGTCGCCGAGAAATACGATCCGGCCGTGAACTGGGCGACCCATGTCGACATGGAGACCGGACGGCCGCAGGTCGTCCCACAGTACTCGACCCATCACAACGGCGAGGACGTCAACAGCACCGGCATCTGCCCTGCGGCGCTCGGCTCCAAGGACCAGCAACCGTCCAGCTATTCGCCGAAGACCGGCCTGTTCTATGTCCCGACCAACCATGTCTGCATGGACTACGAGCCGTTCCGCGTCTCGTATACCGCCGGTCAGCCGTATGTCGGTGCGACACTGAGCATGTACCCGGCGCCGGGCGGCGACCACCTGGGCAATTTCATCGCCTGGGACGCCGACAAGGGCAAGATCGTCTGGTCGAACCCGGAGCAGTTCTCGGTGTGGAGTGGAGCCCTGGCAACCGCCGGTGACGTGGTGTTCTACGGCACCCTGGAGGGTTACCTGAAGGCAGTCGACGCCAAGAGCGGCAAGGAACTGTACAAGTTCAAGACGCCGTCCGGCATCATCGGCAACGTCAACACCTATATGCACAACGGCAAGCAGTACGTCGCAGTCCTGTCCGGACTCGGCGGCTGGGCCGGCATCGGTATGGCCGCCGGCCTCACCGATCCGACTGCCGGACTCGGTGCCGTCGGTGCCTATGCATCGCTGAGCAACTATACCCAGCTCGGCGGTCAGCTGACGGTATTCGAGCTGCCCAACTGAGGTACTTCTGAGGCGAAACGCCGCACCGCCGTTCGATGGACGGCGGTGCGGCCCGACGACACGGCCGAACACGTTGTGCCTGTAGGTCGTTCCGCCCAACGCACCCCGCGAGGAATTTCATGGCCATCAACACCCTGACCCGGTGGGCATCGTTCACGATAGCGGCCGGCACAGCACTGATCATCGGCAACAGTCACGCGATTTCAGACTCGGGCGGCGACTACCGCAAGTTCGAGTTCTCGGCAGATAAACCGTATTTCCTGCAGCAAGGCAAGGTCGACTTCGGCACCTACAACGGCTTTCGACGCTACCATTCGGAGTGTCACGTATGTCACGGCCCGGCAGGGCTTGGCAGTTCATACGCGCCGGCACTGATGAAGTCCATGGAGCAGATGACCTTTCCGCAGTTTGTGGATGTCGTGGTGCGCGGTCGCCAGGGACGTGACAATTTCGTCATGCCGGGGTTCGCCGACAACATGAATGTGCTGCCCTATCTCCCGGATCTGTTCGCGTACCTCAAGGCGCGCGCCGACGGCGCGATACCGGGTGCGACACGCCCCGACAAGTTTCCGAAAGTCACACAATAGACTGCGTGGATGATGTCTGACCGGCGCTGCCTTGTGTTGATACTGACCGGCCTGCTGGGTCTGACGACCGGCATTGCATGGGGCTCGCCGACCGATCGCGAGGGTCGCAACACGGCTTATCTCGCGGTGTGCGGCGATGCCAACAACCTGCCGTTCTCCAACAGGGAGATGGAAGGTTTCGAGAACCATATCGCCGAGCTGATTGCCGAAGAACTGCATCGCCCCCTGGTGTATCGCTGGTGGCCGCAGAGTGTCGGTTTCGTACGCAACACCCTGCAGACACGGTTGTGCGACCTGGTGATGGGGGTGACCTCGGTCAACGAACTGGTACAGAATTCCAACCCCTACTACCGATCGGTGTACAGCCTCGTGCAACGCGATGACGGCGCACCCATCGTTACCACGCTCGACGACCCGGCACTGCGTGCACTGCGTATCGGCGTGGTCGCCGGCACGCCACCGGCGACGCTGCTGGCACGGTATGGCCTGATGGGTCAGGTGCAGCCGTACCAGCGGACCGTCGACACACGCTACTTCACGCCGGCCACGCAGGCCGTACGCGACGTGGCATCCGGGGCCATCGACGTAGCCGTCATCTGGGGCCCGATCGCCGGCTATACGGCCGCGCGCCAGGAACCACCGCTGCATGTCACACCCCTACCCGCAAAGGTCGACGGCGTCGACCTGGCATTCAACGTCTCAATGGGGCTGCGACGCAACGAACGGCAATGGAAGCATGAAGTCAATGCGTTGATCGACCGCCTCGAACCGCGGATGCAGCAGGTCCTGATCGGCTATCACGTACCGCTGCTCGATTCCGACGACCACCCGATCGAACCGATGGCCAAAGGGATGGCCATCGGGCAATGAACGGCCGCTGGCAGGCACCGTGCAGTTTTGCCCGGTGCCTGTTCATGTCCACTTTGTGTCTGCTCCTGAACGCCACTTCCTCGGCTGAAGGGCAGACACCCTTTTTTTCCAGCGACGGTTACCGGATCGACGCGTTTCGCGCCCCGGTGCCAGACCATGTGCCCGGCGCACGCACCGTGCACACCGATGAGGTCGCCCATCTGGCCCGTGCTGCCACGCAAGCGGCAGCGATATGGATCGACGTACTGCCGCGCCCGCCCCGGCCGGCAGGTTTGAGTGCGACTGCGCTGTGGCTGCCGCCCGCGCGGCGCAACATCCCCGGCTCCGTGTGGCTGCCCAACGTGGGTTACGGGCGCCTGTCCGACGAACTCGAACGCTACTTTCACGACAACCTGCAGCGTCTCACCGGTGGTGACCTCGATCGGCCTATCGTGATCTATTGCCTGGCCGATTGCTGGATGTCTTGGAACGCGGCCCGACGCGCCGCGCGCTACGGGTACCGCCAGGTATTGTGGTTTCCGGAGGGCACCGACGGCTGGTCAGCGGCCAAACTGCCGATGGCCGAGTCGTCACCGGTACCGATACGCTGACATGCACGCCTGGAACCGAGGCTTTGCCGGATCACTGGAGGTGCATGGCGATCATCCTTGCCAGTTCGCCGACGCGTTGTTCGACCTCGCGTGGCCGGGTGCAAAGGAACGGCAGTGCGTGTTCGCGATCATCGAACATGCGTTGTTCCAACGTGACCTGCTGCTGGAGGTCGTGCAGTCGCGTGCGTGCCGCGTCAGACGGATCTGATTCGAGCTCCGCGATCTCGGCGAGATGGGTGCCCAGTACCTCGGCCCGGCGCTGCTGGTCGCGCGCATAACGCAGAATCCCATCGATCAGGCGCCGCCGGTCATCGTTCATGACCTCGAGCACGCCGGCGAACAGCTGGCTCAGCTGCCGGTCACGTCCTTCCGAAGCGGGCTGTGTGGCTGAAAATGCCTCCACCACCGCTTCCGCCGTCTCGCGTTCATAGCGCCGCGCAGTCAGGCGCCGCACGGCTGTCGCGATCTGCGGGTCTTTGGCCCACTGCCCCGACAGTCCCGAGATGTCCGGGCCATCCCAGACCACGGCGGCATCGATCTCGGGCACGAGTGCCTGCTCGCATGGCCAGTCACGCTCGTCGTCGGCGCCGCCGGCCAGAGGGCACGCACCGGATACGGTGATCAAGACTGCCAGGACCGCTTGGCGAATCGCATACCAATTCATGTCGTCAGTTCCATTTTGTAAAAGGCCGACCGTTCACTTGCGCCGCATCAGTTCGCGCGCCGGATCGTAGCCATAGATCGCAGCGCCAAGGAATACCGCCAGGGCCCCGACGACCCATGCCAGTGCCTCGAGGTTGACCTCGCCATACAGCGCAAAGCGGATGAGTTCGACCGCCGAGGTGAACGGGTTATACAGGCAGATCTGGTACAGCGGCACACTCGAGTCGCGAATGCGCCACAAGGGGTACAAAGCCGACGAGGCAAAGAACATCGGGAAGATCACGAAGTTCATGACCCCGGCGAAGTTTTCCAGCTGGCGAATAAACGATGACAGCAGCAGCCCGAGTGCACCCAACATCAAGCCGGCGAGCAGCAGCGCCGGAAACACCAGCAGGTAGCCCGATGCCGGCGGGCGTACGTCCCAGAACCACGCGATCGCCAGAAAGAGGTACACCTGCAGTATCGACACCAGGGTGCCCGCCGTGAGCTTGCACACCAGCAGGTACCAACGCGGGAAGGGGCTCACCATCAACAGTCGCATGCTACCCATCTCGCGGTCGTACACCATCGACAGCGAACCCTGCATACCGCTGAACAGCAACACCATCGCGGCGAGGCCGGGGACGATGTATTCCTCGTAGAGGATATAGGTCTCGTACGGCGGGATGATCGAAACGCCGAGCACGGAGCGGAACCCGGCGGCGAAGATGAACAACCAGACCAGGGGCCGCACCAGGGCACCGAAAAAGCGTTCGCGCTGATGCAGGAAACGCAGCGCCTCGCGCACCAGAATCCCCAGCATGCAACGTGCATACTGCCCCGGCCTCACGCGGCATCCCCGCGGGTAAGCCGATTGAACGCCTGCTCGACGGTATCGCTGGCGGTCTCCCGCAGCAGTACCTCTGCCGATCCCTGCTGCAACACGCTGCCGCGATGCAACACGACGACACGGTCGTCACCGCGCACCTCGTCGACCAGGTGCGTCGCCCACAACACGCCGACGCCGCGTTCGCGACACTCGGCCCTGACCTGCTGCAGGATCGCCTGACGGCTGTGGATGTCCAGACCCACAGTGGCCTCGTCGGCCAGCAGCAGTCGCGGGCGGTGCAACAGCGCACGCGCCAGTTCGAGACGCCGCCGCTGCCCACCGCTGAGCTGGCGCACCTTGTCGTCACCACGGTCGCTCAGACCGATATCGGTCAGGGCCTGCTGGATACGTTCCCGCGCGAGCACGGGATCCAGTCCCTGCAACACGCAGAAATAGCGCAGGTTCTGCCGCAGCGTGAGGTCAAGGTCCAGCGTCGGCTGCTGGAACACCACTCCGAGGCCGGCGAGCGCACGGTGGCCGTCGGCGTGCAGATCTCGACCCAGGATCCGGATCCGGCCGCGACGGCACAGAAACAACCGGGTGAGCAGTGAAAAAAGCGTCGTCTTGCCCGCACCGTTGACCCCCAGCAGTACGCAGAAGCTGCCCGCAGGGACCTCGATCGAGACATCCTGCAGCACCGGGCGGTTGCCATAGGAGAAGGTGACACCCTCGGCCTGCAGCGCGACCTTTTCGTGGGGGGCCGGCGTTTTCAAGGGGCGACCACGACCCCCCAGGGCAGGCGACCGACCGGCACCGATTTGCGCACCCGCAGTTTTTCCAGATCGATCACCGACATGTCGTTGCTGACGCCGTTGGTGGTGAACAGGCGCGTGCGGTCCGGCGAGAAGGCGAGGTTCCAGACACGTTGTCCAACCAGCAGGTATTTCTCGACCTCGAGCGAGGCCGTGTCGATCACGGCGACGCGTGCCGCGGGCCCCAGCGCGACGAATGCACGGCTGCCGTCATCGGAGATGCGGATGCCGACCGGCTGGATCGATTCGGCACGGATGCCCGGAATCTCGAAGCCGATCTTCTTGATGATCTCCTTGCGGTCGACATCGATCACCGCGACGGTACCGCCGATCTCCGAGGATACCCAGACCTGTCTGCTGTCCGGCGTGAACTGTGCAACACGCGGGCGCTGGTCGACCAGGACGTTTGCGACCACCGCATGGCTCTGCAGGTCGATGAAATGCGCCATGTTGGTGGTCTCGGAGGTATTCACCAACCATCGCCCATCCGGACTGATCCCCATGCCCTCGGGTTCGACGCCCACCTGGATCTCGACGACCTTGCTGCGGGACTCGACGTCGACCACCGTGACCATGTTGTCGTCTTCGTTGGCGACGTACAGCAGGCGCCCCTCGGGGCCCAGCGCGAGCAGTTCGGGGTCCGGCCCCGACGGCAGCGTATGGGTCACCTTGAGCGTGGCCAGATCGAGTACCTCGATGTGGTCTTCGTCACTGGTGCAGACATACAACACCTTGTTGTCACGGCTCAACGCGATGCCGCGCGGACGCTGACCCACGCCGACCTGGGCCCGCCGTTCCAGCGTCTCACCGTCGACCACGGTGATCACATTGTCCTTTTCACTCGACACGTACACGGTATAGGCGGCGGCCGGATCCGCGATGCCCCACCCGCAGACCATCACCAGCGCGTGCAGCGCCACCGGGTTGCAACCAACTCTCATGCTTGGGTTCCTCCTGTTGTATTGCCTGATCGGCTGGCCTCACCTGGCACAGCGGACCTCCGCGCGGTCATAACCGAGGGTGTCGAGCGGTGAGAACTGATGCAGAAAGCCCTCTTGCGGCGACACCGACACCAGGATCCGCCGCGACACGATCAGCAGGGGTTGGCGCAGCTGGCCGTTCCATTCACGGTAACCGACCGGTACGC
This sequence comes from Chromatiaceae bacterium, assembly GCA_024235395.1. Taxonomy (NCBI): domain Bacteria; kingdom Pseudomonadati; phylum Pseudomonadota; class Gammaproteobacteria; order Chromatiales; family Chromatiaceae; species Chromatiaceae bacterium. The sequence continues at coordinate 774,485 of JACKMK010000002.1, read as the reverse complement.
CCTTGAATGCCGCCAGCTTGAATTCCGGACCCAGCAGATAGCTGTGCAACACCTGCGGATCGGCGGAACTGGTGCGTGTGGCGCCTTCGCCGAGGCTGCGTACCGCGAGCCAGGCCGCGTAGTCCAACGGGGTCATCCACCGTCCCGTTACGCTGTTGAACCGGCGCTGGAACTGGGTCGCCCCCCATTGCTCGAACACCCCGCTCCATGCCGTCGCGGTCAGCCCCTGGGTACCACCGACCGGACGCGGCTGGTAGGTACGATAGTTGAGGTATTCGCCGAAGCTGTCGGCCTCGTCGGCGACCAGCAGGATGTCGTAGTCGTCGACCTGGGTGAACGCGTTCACCGCCTGCTGCTCGTGGAAATGGCCGGAGTCCGTTCGACGTGCGCCGGCATCGAAGGTCCACTCCTTGCGTTCGACGATCTTACCGCCGAAACGTTTGGCGGCACGCTCCAGCGCGCTCGCATACGCGGTATCGGCGGGCCCCCGTCCGACGACGAGGAACCAACGTGTCCAACGCTTCCAGGCGAGATACTGGGCCAGCGCATCGGTGAGCATCGCCCGGCTCGGCGCGGTGTGCAGCAGATTGTCTCGGCACTCGGCGACGCGCAGCCTGTCGTCCGTTGCGCCGATATTGAACAACAGGCTGTCAGCCGCCTCGGGCAGGTCGGCCACCGCCAGCAGGTCGGCCGCCGACAGGTTCACGAGGAACAGGCGGACCCCCTTGGCGTGCAGCGCGCGGAACGCAGCGGCGGCGGACTCACCCGGCTGTATCACCACCGGATCGAGCACGAACGACTGACCGGTGAACCGTCCAGTCGTGTTGTTGTCACGTATGCCCTGCTCCGCTCCGGCCACGCCATCGTCGACGATGCGTGGTTCCAGCGACGTCAGCGGCAGCGACTCCTCCGGATGGCGCCCCAGCAGCCCGATCTCCAGGGTCAGCGACTGGGCACCCGTCGACAGTGCCGCAAGTAACAACACCAGACATGTTCGCATCGATAACGGTCCTCTCGCGGCCGCCCGGCCGATCGCCTGCCTTACCCCCCAAGCAAGGGACGTACCACGCGTGTGGACGGGCGCCGCGATGTACCGCCCGATTCGACCGACACCGTATTGCACAGGCTCTGTCGAAGTGGGTGGACCGCGATCGCGGCCACGATGCAACACAGCGTGTCAGCGATGTAACGCGTCGCCGTCACACCCGGCACCGCAGCCGGGTGGCGATGCCGGATTGCTTACCGCGCATGCGCCCGGGCGGTCACTCGGAGGCTGCTCGCAACCCCGGGCATTGGGTTCGGCATGGACATTGCTCATCACACAGTCACCCAACCCGTAACTTCCATCGTCGCATCGCCCGGGAGGAGCCTCGGTGAAACGTCTATTGATAACGTTGATCGCGTTCCTGGTCGCCTACGCGGGGATCAGCTCTGCGCACGGCCCGACTCGCAAAAAAGTCGTGATCACGCGCGATATCGCCGCCCCACCGGACAAGGTCTGGTCCGTGATCGGCGACTTCCAGAACATGAGCTGGCACCCGGCCGTCACCTCGACCACCGGCGAGGGCGGCAATCAGCCGGGCGCGACGCGCACCCTGACGCTGGGGGGTGGCGGACAGATCTTCGAGGTGCTCGAGCAATACGACGGCGACAAGCACGCCTTGTTCTACCGGATAGAACAGGTCGACGTGAAGGTGTTGCCGGTGACCAACTACTCGTCGTGGATCAACGTCACACCGACCGACGGGGGGAGCCGGGTCACCTGGAAGGGCGCGTTCTACCGCGGTTACCCCAACAACGACCCGCCAGCCGAGTTGAGCGACCAGGCCGCGGTCGATGCTGTGACCGGTGTCTACGAGTCCGGGCTGGACAACGCCAAGAAGGTCATCGAAGGGGGCTGAATGGGTCACCGCCGCACGCCACATCCCGCAGTGCATGGTGCACGGGCCCTGGCGGCCACGGCGGTGTTGCTTGCCGGCGGCGCCATCGGTGCGCCTTTTGCGTTCGTCCCCAACCAGGACAGCAGCTCGATCTCGGTGATCGATCTTGGCGAGCGTCGCGTGACGGTGGACATCGCCGTGGGCGAGCGACCGGCCGGCGTCGCGGTGTCGCGCAACGGCCACGACGTGTTCATCTCCGATCCCGAAACCGGGCGCATCTATCGGCTCGACGGCCGCTCGCACGAGGTGACGATGGAGGGCGTCGGCGGTCAGGGGCCACTCGGCATTGCATTGAGCCCCGACGGCAGCCGCGTCTACGTCACCGACTGGTTCGCCAACGAGCTGCAGGTGTTGGACGCGCAGACACTCAAGCCGCTGGCCCGGGTCGGCGTTGGCAGGGCACCGTCGGGCGTGGCGGTTGCTGCGGACGGTTCGCGAATCTTTGTCGCCGACCGCGACGACAACCGGCTGAGCGTGATCGATGCCACCACGTTGGCGGTAGTCGGTCACGTGGCGACCGGACAACGCCCGTTCGGGATCGGTATCGAGCCGGACGGGGCACGCCTGTATGTGGCCAACGTGGCCAGCAACGACCTGAGCGTGATCGACGCCAGGACGTTGCAGCCGATCGCGACCATCGCTGTCGGCAGCACCCCTTACGCGGTCGCGGTGTCGCCGGACGGTACGCGCATCTATGTGACCAACCAGCACGCCAACAGCGTGTCGCTGATCGACGGCGCGCGACTCGAGGTCGTTGCGGAACGGGCGGTCGGCGAGTTTCCGGAGGGTATCGTCGCCGACCCCGATGGCGAACGCGTCTATGTCGCGAGCTGGTTCAGCAATGAGCTGCTGATCCTCGACAGCCACAGCCTCGAAGTGACCGACCGCATACCCACCGGCGAGGGACCGCGCGCATTCGGGATTTTCGTCGCCGGAGGCAGCTGACCGGCGCATCCACGCATTCGGCCAGGAGCACACCATGTACAGATCCGACTACCCAGAAGACTCGACACTGCGTCGGCACCACGAATCGGCCGCCGCGTTCGCCTGGCAGGCATTCCTCGCGCTGCCGCCCAGTGATTCGGTGTTGCGACGCCACTACGAGCAACACCGGGCGGCAGTCGCGAACCCAGTCCCGAACCGTCCCACGGCGGCCCCGGACCCGGACCCGGCACCGGCTCGGCCCGCGCCGGTCGCCGGCGCCCGCCGGGAAACGACGACGGGTGCACGACCGCGGCCGGCCGAATCCACAGGCGGCGGCCTGTTCGGCTGGCTCAAGCGGCTGTTCGGCTGAGCCGTGCGGCGGCCCGGGCCTGCTTCGCTGCCGGTATCCCGCCGATGTCTTTACCCGTTCGAAACCACCGGAGACCCGTCGTCATGTCGCTGTACCGTCTGCTGAAATGGCTGCCCATCGCGTGCCTCGCGTTTGCTGCCGCACGCGCTGTTGCCGAGGCGCCGGCCGAGGAACTGAACCGGGCACAGGAGCTGGTGTTCCTCGGCGAGCATCTCAGACAGACGCGACAGGGACAGACGCTGGTCTACGATTTCGCCAGTCGCGCCACAGGCCGGGTGGACAAGGTCGACGAAGTCCGGATGACCGTCACCGGGGTGGTCGATGAGGCGCGCCGCGATCTGTCATTCGAGTTCCTCAGCGGCGAGGATCGGATCAGGTTCCCCGATACGCACGGCTATCGCGGCAACCCGGTCGCGGTGCAGTTCCTGGAGCGCGACATCCGCGACATGGCGCAGCACACCGGCACGCCGGTCGCACATTTCCGCAACCGCATCCGCAAGGCGTTTCGAACGCCACAGATCGTGCAGACGCGCGCCACCGTCGGTGAGCGACAGGTGGATGCGACAATGATCACCGTGGTGCCGTTCACCAGCGACGAGACGCTGGCCGCGTTCGACGGCTACGCGGACAAGGAGTACGTGTTCGGCTACTCCGAACAGGTGCCCGGCGATCTGTTGCTGATCCGCACGCGCATGGCGACCGCGGCCGGCGACATGGTCGAAGAGGAATTGCATTTTCGCCAGACCGCCGAGGTCCATTGACGACCTAGGTCGCGCGGTCGGCCGTGAGCCGCCGAACCGCCGTTATCAGACACAGGAGGATTATCGATGCGATCGCCGCTCCCGGTACTTTTGGCATGCGCCCTGTCCGTCAGTTCGCTGCAGGCGGCCGACTGCGAGCAGCCCACCCCGCAGACCGCCGCCTATCCAAGCGCGGTCATCGCCGACTACGTGCTCGGCTGCATGTTGTCCAACGGCACCTCTCCGGACCTGCTGCGCAAGTGTGCATGCAGCATCGACTTCATCGCGGAATCGATCCCCTACGACGAATACGAACGTGTCGAGACACTGCTGAGACTGCAGCAGATGCCGGGCACCGGCCGGGCGGCCGTCTACAAAGGCTCGAACTGGGCGAAGAACGCCGTCACCCACCTGCGCGAGGTGCAGGCCGAATCGACATTGCGCTGTTTCTGATCGGTCACCGCCGCGCAGCCCCGCGCCCGCCGCTCAGGGCGAGGATGCGACCGGAAACCGCTGTTCGAACTGCCGCCCCTGCGAATCCGTGATCCGGGCCACCAGCGTCGCGTCTCCCGGGTCGGGGATGAAACCAAACGTAATCGACGGGTTCTCGCTGATCGAGATATCGGTCGCGACCTTGTACAGGGGCGCGCCCTTGTAGCTCACCTCGATATTCTGCACATAGTCGGCCGGGATGAAGTTGCGGGAGATCTGGTCGAACTGCAGGCCCGAACTGTTCGGATGCCGCACCATCAGACGGGCGAGCAGCAGATCGTCCGCGCCGTCTTCCGGTGGCAGGATCAGTTTCATGCGACCCAGCTGTGCGGCCGCGGCAGCCGGATCCTTCAACGCCGGCGCCGAACAGCCGCCGGATGCCTTGACGAAGTTGCCGGTCATGTAGATCTCGCCGTTGCTCAGTTCCACCACCGCGCGCACGTCGGTGTAGGCATTGACCCGGATCCGGGTCGCGATGCTGTGCCATGCCCGGTCGCCGGGGAACTCGAACACTGCGGCCACCGGCGAGGGATTGTTGTCGATGATCAGGTAGAGCTTCTTGATGAAGCGCTGCGGTGTCTGCTCGAAGCGCGTCGCGATCTCGATTGGCACCACCGCCGCGTCCTGCGCACGCGACGGCGTGTCGAGCGCGATCAGCCCGGCACCATCCTGGACGGCCCGCTCACCGAACAGGGCACTGCGGATCTCCGGCCAACGGCTCTGCTCGGATTGCTGCACCGCAGCGACGACAGCGGACGCACCGATCAGCAGGCCGAACGTCAGGGCCAAGTTGTGTCGGCGTCGTACCGCGTTGATCAGCCGGCGTCCCAGTTCTGCAACAGGCGGCATGCGGATTCTCCGGGGTGGCGGTCGAACGAAGACCCTCGGGAAAAAGATCCAAATTGGATGCCAAGTGCCGCGATTGGACCCGCTGCCGTTCATTCCCACTCGAGTTCGGCGAATGCCGCACTGACGTTGCGCCGATGAAACTCATCGAACATCAACCAGTGCGCGTGCTGCGCCGGAACGACGCGCTCGAGCGCGTCGCCGATATCGCCGCCGGCGGCAATCACCGTGCGCACGCCGCTGGCAACCGCATCCAGGTATTCCCGCTCGCGCTGCAGATCGGTCCGCCAGTCGGGGCGCACCGGGCCATGTCCGGGCACGACGAGTGCCGGTTCGCGCGCGCCGAGCTCGTCGATCAGTCGCAACCAGCCGCGCACGCTGCCGTCAATCACCGGCACATGGTCGGCGAACAACAGGTCGGCAAGCCACAGCACGCCGCTCTGCCGGTCATACAGACTCAGGTCGTTGTTGGTATGCGCGGTCGGATGCGCCTGCAACTCCACGACCCGGCCGCCGAGGTCGAGGGTAAACAGCTGACCCGGCGTGACCGCGATATCCGGAAGCACGATGCGCGTACCCGCGGCAGCCTGGCCGAGATAGGCTTCGACCGGCTGCAGGTAGGCGTCGCGGCGTCGATTCAACGCATCGCCGAGCTGCGCATGTCCGACAATCGGTATGCCACGGTCGGCGAACGCCGCGGCCCCGAGCGCATGGTCCGGATGCATGTGCGTCAGTACCAGCCAGGCGATCGGCCTGTCGGTCACCCGGCGCACGGCGGCCAGCACCGTTTCGCCCTCTGCGTAACTGCCACCGGCGTCGATCACGACGACGCGCTCGCGACCGATGATGAAGCCCAGGTTCGCGACGTGTCCGCGGTTTTCGGCGTCCGGTGTCGCCTGTACGCCTGGGCGCATGTACACCCCGGGTGCGATCTCTTCGAATCCGTTGGCCGCGTGCATCGACCCGCTCGCGGCCATCCACAGGCCGAAGAGCAACCACAGGCGCAGCCCGCCACCCGCTACCGGGCGGGCGTGGCTGACCGTATTCGACGTGGACTGGCCCATGACTTGCTTCTCTTCGATCACGCCGGATCGACCACGACCCGGATCGAGTCCTCGCCGCAGGCGACGCAAATCGCGCGCCAGCCATGCACGTTCGGGAGTGATACATGCTGGATCTGTCGTCACCGGTATCCACGCGCCGCCCAAGCCGGACGGATATCGGTGCCGCATCACTGTTCCTGTTGTCGATGCTGATGCTGGCCTGCCCGGCATTCGCGGAGTCGCCGGTCCGTATCGCGGTACTGAAGTTCGGCACCGCGAGTTGGGAGCTGCAGACGGTTCGCCGGCACGGTTTCGACCGCGCTGCGGGTATCCGTCTGGAGGTGATCGAACTGGCCGGCAAACAGGCCACGATGGTGGCCCTCCAGGGTGGCGAGGTCGACATGGCCCTGAACGACTGGTTGTGGGTCTCGCGTCAGCGTGCGGCGGGACGCGACCTGCGCTTCATCGGGTACTCGAGTGCCGCCGGCGCACTGGTGGTACCGGCGACATCGCCGATCCACGCCCTGCGTGACCTGGCCGGGAAACGGGTCGGTATCGCCGGCGGGCCCCTGGACAAGAACTGGCTGTTGTTGCGTGCACTGTCGCTGCACCAGGGTGGGCCCGACCTTGCCGAGAGCGTGGAACCGGTCTACGGCGCGCCGCCGCTGCTCAATCGCCAGCTCGAAGAGGGACGTCTGGACGCGGTGATCAATTTCTGGCCGCACGTCGCGCGCCTGCGCGCCAAGGGCATGCGGGTGCTGATACAGGCGCGCGAGGTGGCCCGGGAACTTGGCCTTGATGCCGAGTTGCCACTGATCGGCTACGTGTTCGCCGACCGCTGGGCGCGCGCACAGCCGGAGCTTGTCGATCGTTTCCAGACCGCGATCGGCAAGGCGCGACGCCTGCTGGCGACGTCCGATGCCGAGTGGGACGCCCTGCGCCCCTTGATGGCGGCACCGGACCAGGCCACCTTTGAGGCCTTGCGCGATGGTTTTCGGGCCGGGATACCGGAGCCGATGACGCGTGAGCGGCTGTCGTCGGCCGAACGCCTCGCCGACCTGCTCGGCGAGATCGGCGGCGAACACGCGGTGTTGTCGGGCGGCGGTCTGAGTCCCGGGACCTTCTGGGGGATCGACGACGATTGAACGGCGATGCTGAATCCTTCCCCCGCCGCCCTGCGTCTGGGTTCCGCCGTGCTGCTGCTGGCAGGATGGCAGATCCTTTCCGGCCTGCTCGACGACCCGATGCTACCCTCGCCGATCGAGGTCACCGCGTGGGGATGGCGGGAGGCCACTCAGGGTCCCTTGCTGGCCCACCTCGCCGCGACGCTTCGCCGCGTCGCACTCGCGTTCCTGATCGCGATGCTGCTGGGCAGCGCCATCGGCATCCTGATGGGACGCTCGCGTACCGCCGACCTGCTGCTCGATCCCTGGTTGATCCTGTTGCTGAACATACCGGCACTGGTGGTGATCGTACTGGGATACGTGTGGTTCGGGCTGCTGGAGACCACTGCGGTACTCGCGATCGCGATCAACAAGCTGCCGAATGTGATCGTCACCCTGCGCGAAGGTGCGCGCGTGCTCGACCGCGACTATCTGGCCATGGCGCACAGTTTCCGCATCGGGCGGCGCAAGACGCTGCTTTTCGTCACCCTGCCGCAGTTGCTGCCGTATTTCACGGTCGCTGCGCGCAACGGCCTGTCGCTGATCTGGAAGGTGGTACTGGTGGTCGAGCTGCTCGGCCGCAGCGACGGTGTCGGTTTCCAGCTGCATCTCTATTTCCAGCTGTTCGACGTCGCCGCGATCCTCGCCTACAGCATGGCCTTCATCCTCGTCATGCTGGCGATCGAGTACGGCATACTGCAGCCGCTCGAACGCGCATCCAACCGATGGCGTCTTCCGTGAACGCGCGCCGCGCCCGACGGCCTGCGGCACGGCGGGTCGCCCACACCCGGTCTGCGCGACCCGCCACCGACGTGCGGCCTGCCGACCGGATGCGCGGCCGGCCGGCCTGCGGACGAACCCTGAGTGCGCGGCGATGGACCTGGTGATCGAGGTCGACGACAAGCGGTTCGCGCGCAACCCGAGCCGCCCCGTCCTGTGCGACATCCGCTTCGCGATCCGCGACGGCGAATTCGTCGCGCTGATCGGTCCCTCCGGCTGCGGCAAGAGCACCCTGCTCAACATCGTCGCCGGACTGGACCCGGAGTTCACCGGACGGATCACCTGGCCCGGTTCGGGCCGGCGCCTGGGTTACGTGTTCCAAAATCCGCGCCTGCTGCCCTGGCTGACGCTGCGTGACAACATCCGCCTGGTACTGGACGATCCACGCGCGGCGTCCGCACGCATCGACCGGCTGCTCGAAGCGATGGCCTTGCGCGAGTTCGCCGACTACCACCCGGGTCGCGTCTCGGTCGGCATGCAACGCCGTGTCGCGCTCGCCCGGGCGTTCGTCGTCCAGCCGGAGTTGCTGCTGATGGACGAACCCTTTGTCTCGCTCGACGCACCGACCGCTGAACAGCTGCGTGGTCTGTTGCTCGACGTCTGGGAACAACAACGCTGTCGCGTCTTGTTCGTCACCCACGACCTGCGTGAAGCGGTTCAGCTGGCCGACCGGATCCTGTTCATGTCGGCGTCACCGGCACGGGTGCTCGCCGAGGTGGAGGTCGGTGTTGCACGCCACCGCAGGATGTCCACGGCAGCCATCGACGCGCGCCTGCACGAACTGCAGCACGAGTTCGAACGCCACTACGGGACCGCGCAGGGCAACACCTTCGTGCCGCCCGACAGCGACACCCCCGCAACCGACGGCTTGGCCAAGCATCGGCGCATCGGCTGACACGGACACACCGTCGCAGCGGTGGCGCACCGTCCGCCGATCCCGGCTTCGTTGAACGAGGGGATGTTGATGTCTGAGATGCGGCCTGCGATACGTTGTTCGACATGGTTCGGTGCACTGGCCTGCGTGTGCTGCCTCGGCCTGTCACCCTGTGCCGGTGCGACCGGGGTCGCTGTGCTGGCTTTCGAGTCCCGGAACCTGACCCCGATCGCCGACACGGCGGCCGACCGGCAGTATGTCGCGTCGCTCGGCGTGATGCTGGAGGAGGCCCTCGGTCAGGCCGCTGACACCGAGATCGTGAGCATCGACCCGGCGGTGGCGGACGAGGCCAACGCCGGCGTGGGCTACCTGTTCGAGCACGGTGACGTCGCCGCGCAGCTGGCCCGTGCTCAGGGCGCGGACTGGATCGTGGTCGGGCGGCTGCACAAGCCGAGCTTCCTGTTCAGCTACCTGATGGCCCGCCTGGTCGACGCGCGTACCGGCGAGGTGGCCGAAGACCTGGTGATCGAGATCAAGGGGCAGCAGGATGTCGTCACGCGCAAGGGCATACAACGGCTGGCCGGCAAGCTGGCGGCACGGCTCAACGCGCACCCGAGATCGCGCCAGGCGGTATCCGTTCCGGTCACGCGCTGAAGCGGTCGTTGCGTGCGCGATGGCGCCGGCACGAGCCAGCGGTCAATCGGCGCCGGGCTGCAGCACCACCTCGAGTTCGGTCTCGCGCCCGGCACGCCAGAGGCGCAACGTGACGCGATCACCGACCCGGTGATCGTCGAGCCGCGACAACAGCGTGGCCACGGAGTCCACCTGGGTGTCGTCCAGCGCGATGATCACGTCACCCGGTATCACGCGGCCGTCACGATCGACCTCGGTACCACGCAGGCCGACCGCCTCGGCCGCCGAGCCGGGCTCGACCTCGAGGACGACGACCCCCTGCATACCGAGTTCGCGCATCAGCAGGCGATTGATGTCGGCATCGACCGACACGCCGAGACCCGGCCTTACGAACTTGCCGCGCGCGATCAGTTCCGGCACGACCCGGTTCACGGTATCCACCGGCACGGCGAACCCGATCCCCGCGTAGGCACCCGAGGGGCTGTAGATTGCCGTGTTGATGCCGATCAGGCGCCCTGCACTGTCGAGCAGCGGCCCGCCCGAATTGCCCGGATTGATCGCCGCATCCGTCTGGATCAGGTGTTCGATCGTGGCACCGTTCGACTCGGCCAGCGAGCGGTCGAGGGCCGACACCAGGCCGCTGGTCAAGGTGTAGTCCAGACCGAACGGGTTGCCGATCGCAAATACCTTCTGGCCCACTTTCAGATCGTTGCTACTGCCGATCGGAACCGGAGGCGGACGATCGAACGGCACGTTGATGCGCAGCACCGCCAGGTCGTGCGCCTCACTGGCACCGACCAGGACCGCGTTGTAGCTGCGCCCGTCGTTGAGGCGCACGATCGCCTCCGAGGCACCCTCGATCACGTGATTGTTGGTCACGACGTGGCCCAGGTCGTCCCACACCAGGCCCGATCCGGTACCACGCGGCACGCTGAACACGTTGCGTGTCCAGTAGTCGCGCACGCGTTGCCGGGTGCTGATGAACACCACCGATGGACTGGCACACTCGAAGATCTCGATGGTCGCACGCTCGTCCCCGGCCAGTTCGCCACGCGCCGTGACCGCGCGCGGCTCGCTGCTCAGGCCGATCAGGTAACGTTCGGCCCAGGGCAGGAACTGCCAGACCACCAGGACCAGCACGATGGTCCAGGTCAGCCAACGCAGACGACGCAAAAGGGGATCAGGTTCAGGGTGCATCAACCGGTCCGTACAGCGATGGCGGATGCAGTCATTCGCCAGGATTGACCCGAATGTACCACCCCGCCGCTCGGCGTGCCGCATCGCCGGCGCGTGTGCGGCTGGGGGCGCGTGCCGGACCGGGTGCGTTCAGCGACCCTATTGCGCACCCGTGCCTGGTGTCAGATCGGCAATCAGGCGACGCATCTCGGGCACACAGGAACCACAGTTGGTCCCGGCGCCCAGCGCCTCGCCGAGCGCCTCCGGCGTGATCAGGCCCTGGTCGAGGATCGCGGTGGTGAGGGTGTTGATGCCGACGCTGAAGCAGGAGCAGACGATCGCGCCCGCGTCCTGTTCGCCGGGTGGCGGCGTGCCGCGCAGCAGGCGGCCCCGCTCGGCATCGTGCAGCTCGGGTTTCGCGAACAACGCCACCAGCCATTCGCGCGCAGGCAGCACGTATTCCGGTGTGACGATCATCACCGCGTCCAGGCGGCCGGCGACGATCCGCGCCGCGCGATAGTTCGCACCGGTCGAGTCATGCAGCTCGCGCCACTCGTCACCCCCCTGCCCGTCGTCGAGCAGTTCCCGCGCATACTCCGGCCAGCTGCCCGGCAGGCCGTCACCGGCCATTTCGTACAACCAGACGCCCGGCCTCCGGGCCTTCGACCAGTACACCGCCCGTGACAGATCCAGGGCGCGCCGGGTCAGGACGAACCCGTACCACCTGGCCGCGTACGGCTCGACATGCACCGGCGTGTGCTTGAACTCGGGCTGCCCGGAGATCGGATCGACCGCGGGGTTGACCATGCCGCCGACACGCGCCGCCGCCGCGAACTGGTCGCTCCAGTGCATGGGTGCGAACACCTGACCGACCGGCTGCTGGTCGCTGACACTGACGCGCAGTATCGACTCTCCCCAGCGGCTCGCCACGCGCGCCAGCTGACCGTGGCCGACCGACAGGCGCTGTGCGTCTTGCGGGTGGATCGCGATGAACGGCTCGGCCGTGTGGCCAGACAGCCGCGCCGACTTCGCGGTCCGGGTCATGGTGTGCCAGTGATCGCGCACCCGACCGGTATTCAGGATCAAGGGAAATTCTGCATCGCCGGCGTGTGCCGGGGGACGCGGCGTGACCGCAACAAAGCGTGCCCGCGCATTGGCGGTGAAAAACCGTCGATCGGCGAAGGGTTCGGCCGGTGTTGCATCGGGTAACCGGCGGGGCCACTTTACCGGACGCAAAGCCGCGTAGGCGGCGTCGCCCTGCCCGACCAGGCCGGACAGATCGAAATCGCGCCGCCCGTCGTTCTCGAATGCCGACAGGCGCGCGTGTTCATCGAAGATCGCCGCGGGCCCGCTATAGTCGAAACCGGCATAACCCAGCCGCCTGGCCACCTCGCTGATGATCCACCAGTCGGGACGCGCCTCGCCTGGCGGCGGCAGGAACGACCGCTGACGCGAGATCCGGCGTTCGGAATTGGTCACGGTGCCGTCCTTCTCGCCCCAGGTCAGTGCCGGTAGACGGATGTGTGCGAAGCCGAGCGTGTCGTTCGACGCGACGCAGTCCGACACCACGACGCATTCGCAACGCGCCAGTGCGCGACGCACCTGGGCGTTGTCCGGCAGGCTGACCGCAGGATTGGTCGCCATGACCCAGATCGCCTTGACGCTGCCTTCCTCGACCGCGCGGAACAGGTCGACCGCCTTCAGACCGGGGCGCTGCGCCAGGTTCGGTGCCTGCCAGAAGCGCGTGACCAGGTCGCGGTGCCGCGGGTCGGCCAGATCCATGTGCGCCGCCAGCTGATTGGCGAGACCACCCACTTCCCGGCCACCCATCGCATTGGGCTGACCGGTGATCGAGAAGGGCCCGGCGCCGCGCCTGCCGATGCGCCCGGTCAACAGATGACAGTTGATGATCGCCCCACCCTTGTCGGTGCCGCTGCTCGACTGGTTGATGCCCTGCGAGAACAGCGTGACGACCCGTTCGGTCGACCCGAACAGGTGGAAGAAACGCGCGACGTCATCGATCGACAGACCGCAGTGTTCGGCGACCGTGCGCATGCTCGGTGCATACCAGGACGCCAGTCGCAGCGCCTGCCCGACGCCTTCGGTGTGCCGATCGACAAATGCCTGATCGGCGTGGCCGTTCTGCTGCAACCACGCCAGCAATCCGTTGAACAGGACCGCGTCGGTCGCACTGCGCAGCGGCAGGTGCAGATCGGCACCGTCGCAACTCGCGGTCCGGCGCGGATCTATGACCACCAGCTTCAACGCCGGTCGGCGTTTCTTCTCGGCCAGCAGTCGTTGATAGAGGACCGGGTGACACCATGCCAGGTTCGACCCGACCAGCACCACCAGGTCCGCGTCGTCCAGGTCCTCGTAACTGCACGGTACCGTGTCGCTGCCGAACGCCCGCTTGTACGCGGCGACCGCCGACGACATGCACAGCCGGGAGTTCGTATCGATGTTTGCCGAGCCGATAAAACCCTTCATCAGCTTGTTGGCGACATAGTAGTCTTCGGTCAACAGCTGTCCCGAGACATAGAAAGCGACCGCATCCGGCCCATGCTCATCGATGATCGAACGCAGACGACCGCTGACCGCATCGAGGGCGGTGTCCCATTGGGTACGCCGACCGTCGACCTCGGGATACAACAGGCGGTCGTCGAGGTCGAGCGTCTCCGCGAGCGCGGTACCCTTGGAACACAGGCGCCCGAGATTCGCCGGGTGATCACGGTCGCCGTGTACCTCTACGCCACCCTTCGCATCGATCGAAACGACGACGCCGCAACCGACGCCGCAGTAGGGGCAGGTGGTGCGTACCTGTCGCACGGCATCGCGCCCTGGCGATGGCGGCATCTGGGTCACCTTGGGCACTCGGCCGAAGCGATCGCGCTCATCCCTGACATCCCTGCCTGCGCGCGCATATCAGGCCGCGGCCTCGTCGGCCTTCAACGCGAGGTAGACCCGGCCACCCTCGACCTTGGTGGCGAACACATTGGTACAACCCTCGTCCGGACCCAACGCCTCGCCCGAGGCGAGATCGATCTTCCAGTTGTGCAGGGGACAGGTCACCGAGGCGCCGTGGACGATGCCCTGCGACAGGGGGCCACCCTTGTGCGGACAGGCGTCGCGTAGCGCGAATACCTGATCGTCGCTGGTACGGAAGACCGCGACATCCATGGTGTCGGTCTTGATCACGCGGCTTCCCAGGCGCGGGATCGCGTCCAGTGGTGCGATTTCTATCCAGTTGTTCATGGTCTTTTCACCTGATTCATCAACGTCGGCGCATCTGCCGGTCTTGCATCTGTCGGGTTACGCAGCGGTCACGCGGATCTTCTGGAACTCGTACGCCGCTTCGCCGTCGGCGCGTGCCTTCCAGGGATCGACCTGTGCGATGGTTTGGCTATGGAGGAAACGTTCCTGCAGCGCCTTGCGGTTGTCCGCATCGTCGAGCACCTGCTGCTTGATGTAGTTCAGCCCGACACGCTCGACCCAGGGCGCCGTACGCTCCAGGTAGTGCGCCTGTTCGCGATACAGCTGAATGAAAGCGGCGCAGTATTCGAGCACCTGCGCCTCGGTCTCGACCTTGCAGAGCAGGTCGGTGACCCGGACCTTGATCCCGCCATTGCCGCCGACATGCAGCTCGTATCCCGAGTCGACGCAGACCACACCGAAGTCCTTGATCGTCGCCTCGGCGCAGTTGCGCGGGCATCCCGACACCGCGAGCTTGAACTTGTGCGGCATCCAGGAGCCCCAGGTCATTTTCTCCAGCTGCACGCCGAGCCCGGTCGAATCCTGGGTACCGAACCGGCACCAGTTCTTGCCGGCACAGGTCTTCACGGTACGCAATGCCTTGCCGTAGGCGTGTCCGGAGACGAAACCGGCCGCCGACAGGTCGGCCCACATCGCCGGCAGGTCTTCCTTCTTCACTCCGAACAGGTCGATACGCTGCCCACCGGTGACCTTCATCTCGGGCACCCGATACTTGTCGGATACGTCGGCGATCGCCCGCAGTTCGTCGGCGGTGCACAGCCCACCGAACATGCGGGGAACGACCGAATAGGTACCGTCTTTCTGGATGTTGCCGTGGGCGCGCTCGTTGATGAACCGCGACTGCGCATCGTCCTGGTACTCGCCCGGCCAATTGGCCAGCAGGTAATAATTCAGTGCCGGCCGGCAACTCGCGCAGCCGTCCGGGTTCTTCCAGTCGAGCGCGTGGCGCACCGCCTGCATCGACTTCAGACCACCGTTACGAATCGCGGCGATCACGTCGTCGTGGCTGTGCTCGGTGCAGCCGCACATCCCTTTCTTGCTCGGTGTCTGGTCGTAACCCTCACCGACGGTGCTGGCCAGGATCGCCTCGACCAGACCGGTACAGGAACCGCACGAACTCGACGCCTTGGTGTGTGCACGCACCTCGTCGAGGGTGAACAGGCCCTTCTTCGCGATCGCGTCGACGATGTCGCCCTTGCAGACGCCGTTGCAGCCGCAGATCTCGGCGCTGGCCGGCAGCGCCATCACGCTGGCCGTGGCGTCGCCGTGGCCGGCATCGCCGAGGTCGTGCTGGCCGAACAGGATGGTGCTGCGAAACGCCGAGATGTCAGTGCCCTCGCGCAGCAGCGTGAAGTACCAGGTACCGTCCAGGGTGTCGCCGTACAGCACGGCACCCTTGACCTTGTCGTCACGGATCACCAGCTTCTTGTAGACACCCTGTGCGGGGTCCTGCAGCACCAGCGTCTCGTCGCCCTCGCCTTCGTTGAACTCGCCGGCCGAGAACAGGTCGATGCCGGTGACCTTGAGCTTGGTCGACGTCACCGAACCTTCGTAACGCGCGATCCCCATCTTCGCCAGGTGGTTCGCGGCGACCTTGGCCTGCTCGAACAGTGGGGCGACCAGCCCGTAGCAGTCGCCACGGTGCTGCACGCACTCGCCGACCGCATAGATCTTAGGATCGAAGGTCTGCATCGTATCGTTGACCACGATGCCGCGTTCGCAATGGATGCCGGCGTCCTTGGCCAGCGTGATGTTCGGTCGTATGCCGACCGCCATCACGACCAGGTCGGCCGCGACCTCGCTGCCGTCGGCGAAGCGCACCCCGGTCACGCGGTCTTCGCCGAGGATCTCGCTGGTCTGCGCCTGCATCCGGAACGCGAGTCCGCGCTGCTCTAGCTTGGCCTTGAGCAACGCCGCCGCGGGCTTGTCGAGCTGACGTTCCATCAGGCTGTCGAGCAGATGGACGACGGTGACGTCCATCCCCCGGGTACGCAGGCCGTTGGCGGCCTCGAGCCCGAGCAGGCCACCGCCGATGACCACGGCGCTGCCCCCGTTGGCGGCGTATCGAAGCATGGTCTCCACGTCGTTGATATCGCGGAACCCGATCACGCCCGGTTTGTCGGCGCCCGGCACCGGAATGATGAACGGCATGGACCCCGTCGCTATCAACAGGCGATCGTAGGGTGTCTGCACGCCGTCCTGCGTCTGCACCAGCTGTCCCACGCGGTCGATTCCCGTC
The DNA here is from genome assembly GCA_024235395.1 of Chromatiaceae bacterium. NCBI lineage: Bacteria > Pseudomonadati > Pseudomonadota > Gammaproteobacteria > Chromatiales > Chromatiaceae > Chromatiaceae bacterium. The sequence goes on along the minus strand of JACKMK010000002.1, from coordinate 757,995 downwards.
ACCTCTGAACCGCTATGCAGGGTGATGCCGTGGTCACGGTACCAGTCAAGCGGATTGAGGATGATGTCATTCACCTCTTTGTCACCGGCCAGCACCGGCGACAGCATGATGCGGTTGTAGTTGGGGTGTGGCTCGCTGCCAAACACCGTGATCTCGTACAACTCCGGTTCGAGTTTGAGCAGTTCTTCGACGGCGCGGATGCCCGCCATGCCGTTGCCGATGACCACCAGTCTCTGTTTCATATCCTGTATCCTGTCCTTCCCGCCTGCGATCGGCGGTCGTTGATTCCCGCTGCCCGATCAGCCGATGGACGCCTGCGCCTGCTGCAACTCGTCCGCGGCCTGACGTTCACTCAGCGACGCGACCGCCGCGAACGACGCGATGTAATCGCGTACCCGGGTCGCATCGAAACGACGCGCGTCCATGAATCGATCCGGGCCGATCAGCACGTTGCGTTCGCTCACCGCCATCTGCCATGGCGCTTCGTGTTCGCCCTCGATCTTGCAGTCGTGCTCACTGGCCGGCAGACCCAGCGCTGCCGCCGCCTGTCGGTAGACCGCGGGGCGATACACCGCGCGCGTGATGTTTTCGATGTTGATCTCCGGCGTGACATGTCCCCAGCGCACCATCTGGCTGAGGAACCACACCGCGTGTGAACGCCAGGGAAAGTTCGCCAGGTAGCGGTGAAAGACATTGAAATCCTCGACCTTGCGCACTGCCTCGCCGGCGCTGTACTGCAGATGCCCGGCGAGCGACTTCTCCAGCACGTCGACCGGGGCGTTCACATAGCGCCCCTGGCTGAGGATCTGCGCTGCCTCGACGCGGTTATGAGGTTCGTCCAGCCACTGGCACGCCTCGAGCAGGGCCTCGACGACCGCGACGTGGGTGTTCGGATTGGTATCCGCCCAGATACGCGTCACCCCGAACACCTTCTCGGGATGGTTGTTCCAGATGTCGTAGCTGGTCACCAGCGTATGCCCGAGCCCCTCGCTGACCGCCAGGGTGTTCCACGGCTCCCCGACGCAGTAGCCGGACAACAGGCCGGCGCGCAGGTAGTTGCTCATCTGCGGTGGCGGCACGACGACCAGGTCCAGGTCACGGTCCGGGTCGATACCGGCACTCGCCATCCAGTAACGCAGCAGGTAGTTGTGCGAGGAGTCCGGAAACACCATCGCGAACGACAGCTTCCTGCGGCCCTGTCGCAAGTCATCCTCGATAACCCGGCGCAATGCCTGCGCCGATCCCTGCGGCGTGTCGAGGCCGTCCACGCCGGTGCCGAGCATGCGCCCGTAGAGCTCCTTCGAAACGGTGATCGCATTGCCGTTCAGGTCCAGGCTGAGCGCCGTGACCATCGGTTGCGAGCGCGAACTCGGCAGTACGCTGGCGAGCGGCATCGCCGCGAGCATCTGCGCACCGTCGAGAATGCCGGTCGATACCTTGTCGCGGATGTTCGACCACGACGACTCGCGTGACAGCGTCACGTCCAGTCCGTGACGGGCGAAGAATCCCTTCTCCTGCGCGATTGCCAGGGGTGCGCAGTCGGTCAGCGGGACGAAACCGATGCTCAGCCGGGTCTTTTCCAGCAAGCGGCCACTGCGGCGGCCCGGCGAACGCGGCAGCTCAACCACGTTCGCGGGTGGTGCCGAAACGGCAGCCTCGTGCGCCTTCTCCGGGTTCTGATGGCGCTCGTGCAGGAACCGCAGCACCTCCGCGCGGTAGTGGTTGTACAGCGGGTCGTCGGCCAGTGTCAGCCGGTCGCGCGGCCGCGGCAGGTCGATGTTCAGGACCTGGCCGACCTCGGCGGACGGGCCGTTGGTCATCATCACGATCCGGTCCGACAGCAGAACCGCTTCGTCGACGTCGTGGGTGATCATGATCACGGTGTTGTTCAGGCGGGCCTGGATCTCCATCAGGGAGTCCTGCATGTGCGTCCGGGTGAGCGAATCCAGCGCACCGAACGGCTCGTCCATCAGCAGTACCTTCGGTTCCATCGCCAGTGCACGCGCAATCCCGACGCGCTGCTTCATGCCACCGGAGATCTCGTCCGGCTTGCGGTCCAGCGCATGCGACATGTGCACCAGCTCGAGGTTGTGACGCGTCCACTCGTCGCGCTGCGCCCGCGACTTCCGACCCTTGAACACCTGGTCGACGGCAAGGCGCACATTGTCGTAGACGCTGAGCCAGGGCAGCAGCGAGTGGTTCTGGAACACCACCGCACGGTCGGGCCCGGGCTCAGTGACCTCCCTTTCCTCGAGCAGCACGCCGCCCTGCGTCGCATTCAACAGGCCGGCGACGATGTTGAGCACGGTCGACTTCCCACACCCGGAGTGGCCGATCAGCGTTATGAACTCACCCTGCTCGACCTTGAGGCTGATGTCCTTCAGGACGTTCAGCGGCCCGTTGTCGGTCGGAAAGGTGATACTCACGTAATCGATATTCAGATAACTACTCATGACGCTTCCTAAACCTGTTGCGAAATCCGAAGGCGCGCCTGCTTCAGCGGAGCACTGCGCTCTTGTCCCAGTTCACCGTGCGTTGCAGGATCAACATGCCGCGGTCCAGCAGGAAGCCGATGATCCCGATGACGATCACCGCGACCATGATGCGTGCCAGCGAGTTCGAGCTGCCGTTCTGAAACTCGTCCCAGACGAACTTTCCAAGCCCCGGGTTCTGCGCCAGCATCTCGGCAGCGATCAGCACCATCCAGCCGATGCTCAGCGACAGGCGCAGACCGGTGAACATCATCGGGATCGCCGACGGCAGGACGATCTTGGTGGTCTTCGTGAACCAGTTGAGTTTGAGCACCCGGCTGACGTTGATCAGGTCCTTGCTCACGCCGGACACGCCCACCGCGGTGTTGATGATGGTCGGCCACAGGCAGCACAGCGTGACCGTGATCGCCGAGTTCAGAAATGATTTCTCGAACCAGGGATCGCTGCTGACGTACACCGCCGAGACGACCATCGTGACCAGTGGCAGCCAGGCGAGCGGAGAGACGGGCTTGAACACCTGGATGATCGGGTTGAACGCCTGGTAGAGCGTCTGACTCATGCCGATCACGATGCCGATTGGGATCGCGATCAGCGACGCCAGCAGGAACCCGGTCATCACGGTCCACAGGCTGGTGAAGATCTGGTCGATGAAGGTCGCCTTGCCCGTGTACTTGCGGTCACGTAGCTTGTCGATCCGTTCGTCCGACTTGCCGGCGGCGATCGCCTTGTCGATCCGCTCTTGCATACGGTCATAGAACGCCGTTTCACGTTCGCGCTCAGCGCGGTGCTCGCCATACAACGCGGTGCTCTGCTCCCACACCTGCGAAGGCCCTGGCAACTCGCCAAGCGATGTCTGCACCTGCTTGGCACCCGCGGTCCACAACAGCAGGAAGACCAGGATGGCCGCGAGCGGCACCAGCACGTTGCGCACCAGGCTGCCGCTCAGCCTGGTCAGGCCGTCGCCGGCGAGAAAGTCGAGTACGCGGTCCAATGCGCCAAGCCCGAAGGTCCTGCGATCACGGATTGCACTGATCATCGTGTGCTCCTCGTTGGTTTGCTATCCAGTAGCGTCGCGGGACGGGCACAGGCCCGGTCCCGCGGCATCGGTCAAAGGGTTTCGTCGCCCTTGAGCCCGATCGCGAACGCCTTCAGATAATCGTTGGGCTTGGTGCCGTCGAACGTGATGCCGTCGATGAACTCTGTCTGCGGTGCCCGGTAACCGGACTCGTTCGCGAAATCCGGAAACTCCTCCGTGGTCATCTTGCCCTCGGCGATCAGTTCCTCGGCGGCCTTGCGATAGATGTCGGGGCGATACACCGACTTGGCGACCTCGTCGTACCATCCGTCGGCCTTGGGCTCGGCGATCTGGCCCCAGCGGCGCATCTGGGTCAGGTACCAGACCGCGTCCGAGAAATACGGGTAGGTCGCGTTGTAGCGGAAGAACACGTTGAAATCCGGCACCGCACGTTTGTCGCCCTTCTCGTACTCGAAGGTGCCGGTCATCGAGTTGGCGATGACCTCGTAGTCGGCGCCGACGTAGTTCGACTGCGAAAGGATCTTCACTGCCTCGGGACGGTTGCCGTTGTCGTTGGCATCCAGCCACTTGGCGGCGCGCAGCAGGGCCTTGACCACGCGTACCGTGGTGTTGGGATATTTTTCGGTGAACTCCTTGGTCATCCCGAAGACCTTCTCCGGATTGTCCTTCCAGATCTCGTAGTCGGTGATCACCGGCACGCCGATACCCTTGAACACCGCCTGCTGGTTCCAGGGCTCGCCGACGCAGTAACCGTAGATGGTGCCCGCCTCGAGCGTGGCCGGCATCTGCGGCGGCGGCGTGACCGACAACAACGCGTCGGCCTTCAGGGTGCCGGTGATGTCGCCCTTGTGCGGCGCGTAGTAACCTGGATGGATCCCGCCGGCGGCCAGCCAGTAGCGCAGTTCGTAGTTGTGGGTCGACACCGGGAAGACCATGCCCATCTTGAAGGGCTTGCCTTCGGACTTGTACTTGTCGACCACCGGCTTCAGATAGTCGGCCTTGATGGGGTGCTGCGGTTTGCCGTCGGCCTGCTTCGGCACGTTCGGCTTCATCTGCTCCCAGACCTCGTTGGACACGGTGATCCCGTTGCCGTTGAGGTCCATCGAGAACGGCGTGACGATGTGTGCCTTGGTGCCGAAGCCGATGGTCGCGGCCAGTGGCTGACCGGCGAGCATGTGCGCACCGTCCAGCTGGCCATCGATCACGCCGTCGAGCAGCACCTTCCAGTTGGCCTGCGCCTCGAGCGTCACATACAGGCCTTCGTCCTCGAAGTAGCCCTTTTCATAGGCGACCGCGAGCGGCGCCATGTCGGTGAGCTTGATGAAGCCGAACTTGAGATCTTCCTTCTCCGGTTCACCGACCGCCGCCCGCACGGCGTTGCCCAGCCCCCCCAGGGTCAGCAGCAGTCCGGCCGCGAGCGCAGTGCGCCCGATGAAGCTGCGACGGTTCAGCCGCTTGTCATTTCGAGTCATTGTCAAACCTCATTACGAAAAATTCAGGCCAAAAAAAAGGCGTTCCGTCGCAGCTACCGAGGTAGCTGTGACGAGACGCCGTTGTCTGGTGCGGCCCACGTCGGCCGCCGGAGCATGTTTTCGGTGGGGCCCGCCGTTGGGTTCACCGGTCAGCAAACATCGCTCGTTTGCAGACAGGTAGAGCAAGCGGCGTGCCATCTCGACATCTGCCGCCCGTGCGGGAACGCCGGAATCCCTACCTGTACCGCTGCAATTGCCGTCGATTCAGGGCCTTGGCGGGGGTGTCGCCGTGTCGCAGACCGGTCGCCTGGCCATGTCGACCAGGGCCCGGCGGCGTCCGGAAAACGCTGACGCGCTGCACCAAAGCCGTGCGGAACAACCACGAACGGTGGCGCTGGCAGCACAACTTGGTGCAATGCATCGCAGGGGGTCGATGCACCGACGGCGCGCCGCGGCGATGGGCGCGCCCGGCCCGTGTCAGATCAACAGGCTTGCCGCAGCGACGATGCCCTCGGCGATGTCGACCAGGCGTTTGTTCTTGTTCATCGCGAGGTTGCGCATCGCCTTGTAGGCCTCTTCCTCGCTCATGCCACGCTGTTTCATCAGGATGCCCTTGGCCTGGTCCACGACCTTGCGTTCGGAAAGCTGCGCCCGGGTCTTTACCAGTTCCTCGGTCAGCTCGCGGAACTGCAGAAAACGCTCGATTGCTGCATCGACGATGGGCCGCACGCGCTTCTGGCTGATGCCGTCCACCACGTAGGCGCTCACGCCGGCACGCGTCGCGCGCGTGATCGTCTCGCCGTCATCGTCCTGGGTGAACATGACGATCGGCCGCGGGGCGCTCGCCTGCACCGATCTCAGGCTGTCGAGCATGTCCCGGCTGGGCGATTCGATATCCATGATCACGACATCGGGATTCGCCGCGTTGACCCGCTGCACCAGGTTGTCCAGTCCGCACGCGAAACCGACCACGTTGCAGCCGACCTCGGCCAGCGAGCGCTCGACCGACTCGCGGCGTTCCGTGCTGTCGTCGACCAACAGCACGCGTATCTGTCTTGGCGTCTTGGCGCTATCCATCATCACTGCACACAACTGCACACCGGCTCATCCAGGGCGTGGATGGCGCCGGCTGCCACTCTGGGGGATTCGGCGGGCCGCGCATCTTAGCGAACTCGCCGGTCATTCTGTAGCGACCCCGTATGCATACGAACGGCGAACGGGACGGCATCAAACAGGGACTCAGCGATTTTGTTTGCACTGCCCGTGCCAACAATCGACCCGCCAAGCGGGCGGCGCCGTCCTGGAACCGGCCATGGTGTCCGGGTTAACCTGTCGCCGGCCATCGCGCCCGGTACCGCCCCTTGAGATGACTCTATGCTTCGCTGTCGTCGTTCCGGCATAGCGCCGCTCGTCCTTGCCCTGTCGGCGCTCGGGGCCGCGCTGTGGCCAGCGCCCGGCATCACAGAACAGACGCGTCCGCGCATCGGGCTGGTATTGGGTGGGGGCGGCGCGCGCGGTGTCGCACACATCGGCGTGTTGAAGGTGCTGGACGAGATGCGCATCCCGATCTCGTGCGTCGCCGGAACCAGCATGGGTTCACTGGTCGGCGGCGTCTACGCCGCGGGCGTCCCGGTCGACGAGATCCAGGCCCGGCTGGCCGAGATCGACTGGGACGAGCTGTTCACCGACGACCCACCGCGAACGGAAAAACCCTATCGCGCGAAACGCGACGACCACGAAAACCTGTTTCGGTTCGAACTGGGCCAGCGCGGCAACAGTCTGCTGGCGCCGCCAGGATCAACCGGCGGTTACAAGGTCGAATTCCTGCTGCGCGAACTGGTCGAACGGGCCGGAAACTTCCCGGACCAGGATTTCGACCAGCTGCCGATCCCCTACCGGGCGATCGCCACCGACATCGAACAGGGCACGATCAAGGAGTTCAGCCGCGGCGATCTGGTCAAGGCGATGCGTGCCAGCATGTCGGTGCCCGGCGCGATCGCCCCGGTCACGATCGACGGTGTCCTGTATGTCGACGGCGGTCTGTTGCAGAACCTGCCGATCGATGCCGCGCGCGAGGCCTGCGCCGACGTCGTGATTGCGGTCAATGTCGGTAGCGGCCTGTTGCCGCGCGATGCGTTGAATTCGGCATTCGGGATCTCGCTGCAGATGATCAACGTGATGATGGAACAGAACGTGCGGCATTCGCTGGCCGCACTGCATCCCGGCGACATCCTGATCCAGCCGGAACTCGGCGATTTCGGCTCGACCCAGTTTGCAGAGGCGATGCCGCTGGTCGAGAAGGGCGAGGCAGCGGCCCGCGCAGTGGCCGACCAGCTGCGTCGGTACGCGGTGTCGGAGACCGAGTACCTGGCCTGGCGGCAGACCGTGGCGGCACGCCTCCCGCAGGTGCCGCCGGTCCGCGAGGTGCGCGTCGCGACCCGTGGTGGCCGGGTGAACCCGGCGGTGATCGAGCGCGAACTGGCCGAAGTGCCCGGGATCGATCTGCGTCGGCGGCCGGAGACCGATTTCAGCCTGCAGAACCTCGATACCCGGCTCGAGCAGGTCTATGGGCGCGGCGATTTCGAACGCATGGACTACACGATAATCGACCGCCAGGGCACACGCACCGTCGAAGTCCAGGGTGTCGAGAAGTCATGGGGGCCGAACTACGTGAAATTCGGTCTCGGCCTGGCCTCCGATTCGGAGCAGACCCGGTTCAATGCCAGCCTCAGCCACCGCAGCACCTGGATCAACAGCCTCGGTGCAGAGTGGCGCAACGATCTGCAGATCGGGCATGTCCAACGCCTCACCAGCGAGTTCTATCAGCCGATCTCGGTGACAGCCGGTGCCTTCGTCGCGCCCTGGATCGAACTACAGGACGAGCCGGTGGTGCTGTTCATCAACGGCAGCCGGATAGGCGAATACCGCGTCAGCACCGCGCGCGCCCACCTGGATTTCGGCGTACAGAACAAATACGGCGAGTTGCGCGCGGGCGTCTTTGCGGGCGCGCTGGAGGCCGACGCGGATTTCGGCCTGTTGCCAATCTTCCCGGACCACGACCTGAACCAGGCCGGTTACAGCGTCAGCCTGGTGTTCGACCAGATAGACAGCCCGGGCTTTGCGCGCAACGGCGTGCTCGCACAATTGCGCACCTACGGTACCGTGCAGGGCTGGGGTTCGGACGACGAATACAACAAGACCGAACTGCTGCTGGTCGGTGCAGTGACGGTCGACAACCACGCATTGCAGTTGGCGGGCTACTACGGCACCAGCCTCATCGACGAGGTACCGATCTACGACCCCTTCCTGCTCGGCGGCTTTCTGCGCGGCTCCGGTTACCGCATGGACGAACTGGTCGGCAGCGACATTGCGCTTGCCCGCGCGGTCTACACCTACAAGATCGCCAGCCTGCCGGCGCCACTCGGACGCGGTGTCTATCTGGGCGGATCGATCGAGGCCACCAGTGGCGCCATCGGCGCCGACATCACCGCCGGAAACAAGACCCGCCCGTCGGCCAGCCTGTTCATCGGTGCCGATACCTTCCTCGGTCCCGCCTACCTGGCGTTCGGACGCACCTTTGCCGACGACAATCCCAGTGCTGTCTATCTGCTGCTCGGCAACCCCTGAGGGTCAGACGAAACGGGAAGCCGAAGCGACGCTTGGCCGGGAGAGCAGATCATCGCGAGGAGTGGCTGCGGCGATACTCGAACGCCTTCACACATTCCGGCAGGTCGTAATACAGCGGCGCGCGGTGGCCGGACTGTGCGCCGTAGTCGGCGTAGAAGCGCTCACAGGCCGACCGGTCGGGCCGCTGTCCAGTGACGACGCACTCCTCGATGTAGCGTTCACGTTCAGGGGCCAGTCGGCGTTCGCGGGCCGCCTCGCAGGCGGCATCGAGCTGTGCCTGCGCCACGCCCTCGTCGGCGAAACCCAACGGCATCCATCCGCCCGCCAATGCGGCGAGCACAATGCCGAGACCCAGCACCCTATTCAGACTGTTGTCCTTCACCACGGCGACCTCCGGAGACGCGTGTAGACGATGCATCCACGATCAGGTGGATATGCTTCATCACAGTCTAACCGACACCGGAGGATCCCTTCGGGCTGTCCGCCGGCGTCGCGCGACGCAGCACCGCTTTCCGGTTTGACGCGGCGGCCTCATCTGCTAAGTTCGCAGGTCACTCACCCCCATTGTTTTGGACTACCAGAGGGTATCCCGATGCATCGCACCCCGTTCGCGCGCCTGTTGGCCTGCTTCGCCCTGTTCGTCATCGCATGTTCCCAACCGTCGGCAGCGGATGCATCGGCGATCGACCGCATCGTGAACCGGGGTGTATTGGTACTCGGCACGTCGGGCAATATGCCGTCGATGAGCCTGGTCGACGCGAACGGCAGGGCGACCGGCTTCGATGTGGACCTGGCGCGGGTGATGGCCGACCTGATGGGTGTGAAGCTCGAAGTCCGCGTGCTGCCGTTCACCGAACTGCTGCCTGCCCTCCAGACAGGCCAGGTCGACGTGGTGATTTCCAACATGACGATCACTGCACAGCGCAACCTGCGCGTCGCCTTCGTTGGACCTTACCTGGTATCCGGCAAGTGCATCGTGACCAAGAACAAGGCCCTGGCCGCTGCCGAGGAATCGAATGATCTCAATTCGCCGGAAACCCGGCTCGCGGTGCTCGCCGGGTCGACTAGCGAGGACTTCGCGCGCGAGCTGTTTCCGAAGGCAACCCTGTTCGGCATCGACGACTACGGCAAGGCCGCTGCATTGGTCGCCGACGATGCGGCCGATGGCCTGCTGACCGACTATCCGATCTGCCTGTCGACATTGAAAAGCCATCCGGACGCCGGGTTCGTATCGGTGTTCTCGCTGTTGACCTACGAACCGATCGGCATCGCCCTGCCTGCCGGCGATGCACAGTTCATCAACTGGACCGAGAACTTCCTCGACCGGATGCATGGGACCAAGGGGATCGAGGAACTGGGCAAGCGCTGGTTCGGCACCACCAAGCTGGTTCGCTGACCGCGGTGCGCAACGGCGCCTGGCCGGAGACCCGGCAGCAAATAACCCTGCAATCCGGATAAGCAGGCGCTCGATCGCATGGTCCAGACTAGGTCCATGCGTCGACGACCGCGGACCCGACGTCACCGCGCACGCATCACGGGAGCCGTCTCATGATCGAATTGAACATCAACGGTCAGGCACATTCGGTCGATGTCGAACCCGACACGCCGCTGCTCTGGGTGCTGCGGGACAGGCTGCAGATGACCGGCACCAAGTACGGGTGCGGCGTCGGCCTGTGCGGCGCCTGCACGGTTCATCTGGACGGTGCCGCGGTGCGTTCGTGCTCGCTCCCGGTATCGGCCGCAGTCGACGCCGAGATCACCACCATCGAGGCAGTCGGTCGCGACCCGATCGGTCGAGCGGTGCAGCAGGCCTGGCGTCAACGTGACGTCGTGCAGTGTGGCTACTGCCAGTCGGGGCAGATCATGAGCGCGGTTGCACTGCTCAGTCACAACCCCAGCCCGAGCAACGCCGACATCGATGGCGCGATGAACGGGAACATCTGTCGCTGCGCCACCTATCTGCGGATCCGCGCGGCGATCCACGATGCGGCCAAGACGCTGGCCTGAGGGGGACCACCATGACCGACACGAGTGACGCCACCCCGATCGACCGGCACATCATTGCGAACCTGAGTCGTCGACATTTTCTCCAGGCCGGCGCGGGACTGACGTTGGGCCTGTGCCTGCCCGGCGTCGCCACGGCCGCCGCCGAGGCCGGCCCGGGGAAGGCCGGCGACCGCGCGGTCGGCGAGATGCTGTTCGAACCGAACGCCTTTCTGCGTATCGGTGCCGACAACACCGTGACCGTGATCTCCAAGCACCTGGAGATGGGCCAGGGTACCTACACCGGGCTGGCGACCCTGCTTGCCGAGGAGCTCGACGCCGACTGGGCACAGGTCCGGGTCGAGAGTGCCCCGGCGGATGCGACCCGTTACAACAATCTGTTCTGGGGATCTGCACAGGGCACCGGCGGCAGTACCGCGATGGCGAATTCCTGGGAGCAGATGCGCAAGGCTGGTGCGGCCGGACGGGCGATGCTGGTCGCCACGGCGACCGCCCGTTGGCAGGTGCCGGCCGATGAGATCACGGTCGACAAGGGCGTCGTCCGGCATTCCGGCTCCGGTAACACTGCGACCTTCGGCGAGCTGGCGGAAGCGGCAGCCACGCTGCCGGTACCGCAGGACGTCAGGCTGAAAGATCCGCGCGACTTCCAGCTGATCGGCAAGTCTGCGCCGCGCGTCGACAGCGCTGCCAAGACCGACGGCAGTGCGCTTTTCACCCAGGACGTGCAGCTGCCCGGCATGCTGGTCGCCGTGGTCGCGCATCCCCCGTGGTTCGGTGGCGAGGTCAAGACCTTCGACGCTACCGCGACGAAGGCCGTGAACGGCGTGGTCGATGTCGTGCAGATCCCGCAAGGCGTCGCGGTATTGGCCCACGATACCTGGTCGGCAAAAAAGGGGCGCGATGCGCTGGAAGTGGAGTGGGACGACAGCCACGCCTTTAAGCGCGGCAGTGACGAAATCGTCGCGGGCTATCGCGAACTTGCCGGGCAACCGGGGCTCAGCGCCCGCATGGATGGCGACCCCGACCAGGCCTTCGCCGGTGCGGCGCGGACCGTCGAGGCGGCGTTCGAGTTTCCCTATCTCGCGCATGCCGCGATGGAGCCGATGAACTGCGTCATGCGGCTCACCGACGGGGGCTGCGAGATATGGAACGGCGAGCAGTTGCATACCGGTGACCAACACGCGGTGGCGGCGCTACTCGGCCTGCAGCCGGAGCAGGTCGGCATTCATACGCTGTTCGCCGGCGGCAGCTTCGGTCGTCGGGCATGCAAGGATTCTGACTATCTGCTGGAGGCCGCGCAGATCGTCAAGGCCATCGACGGGCGCGCACCGGTCAAACTGGTCTGGATGCGCGAAGACGACATGCGCGGTGGCTACTACCGACCGGCGTTCTATCACAAGCTGCGGGCCGCGCTGGACAGCGCAGGCCAACTGGTCGGCTGGCAGCATCGCCTGGTCGGCCAATCGATCGTGACCGGCTCACCGTTCGAAAAGATGCTGGTGAAGGACGGCATCGACGCAGTCTCGGTCGAAGGCGCATCCACCCTGCCCTACGCGATCCCAAACCTGGCGGTCGATCTGCATTCACCGGCGGACATCGGTATCCCGGTGTTGTGGTGGCGCTCCGTGGGCTCGTCGCATACCGCGTTTTCGACCGAGGCATTCTTCGACGAGGTTGCCGCGATCGCCGGCCGGGACCCGGTGGAGTGGCGCCTGCAGCTGCTCGACGGCCACCCCCGGCATGCGGCGGCACTGCAGTTGGCGGCAGACAAGGCCGGTTGGAGCAATGCCTTGCCACCGGGCCGCAAAGGCGAGCGGCGCGGACGCGGTGTCGCGGTGCACGAGTCGTTCAACAGCTTTGTTGCGCAGGTCGCCGAGGTCAGCGTCGCGCCCGACGGCAGCGTCAAGGTCGAGCGCATCGTCTGTGGCGTCGACTGCGGTATCGCGATCAACCCGGACAACGTCCGTGCGCAGGTCGAGGGCGGCGTGGGCTTCGCGTTGTCGGCGGTCCTGCACGGTGCGATAACGCTCCGCGACGGCCGGGTCGAACAAGGCAACTTCGACGGCTATGCGCCGATCCGGATCGACGAGATGCCGCAGGTCGAGGTCCACATCGTCCCATCGGCCGAGCCACCGACCGGGATCGGCGAACCGGGCGTGCCGCCGGTCGCCCCGGCGGTAATCAACGCGATCGCCGCGGCGACCGGCAGGCGCCTCTACCGACTGCCGGTCGACAAGGCCGAACTGGTCGCGTAGCGGCGGTCGTTGGGCGTCCTGTCACCCGGCTCGCCACTTACCGCCCGTAAGCGCCCCCTGTCTTCACCGCGCCGAAACGTGTCACCCTGAGCGGCGCTCATCCAAAGTGTCGGTTGGGGCATGCATCCACCTGGGTGCGGCGGTCGACAAAGCGCCACCCCCCGGGTGCCAGCCTGGGATCGGATTTCCTAATTAGTCACGTAACGAATCAGACGGAAGCTCCTGATTTGTCGAATTATTTAACACCTTTACCGCGAATTGCCCGGGGGCTCGCCGATCGGCACCCTAGGTCACTGTCGAATAAGGAAATTTCATATCCGGCACTATTTTTGCGTAAAGCCCCAAAGTCGTTTCACGAATCGACGCCGGGCCGAACCGGCGTCAAGACACTGGAGAATGATCCGAATGAAAATAACAGGCCTTTCGAAATTTTTTGGCGGCGCCTCGTTGGCGCTGGCGCTGTTCGCCAGTCAGGGCGCCGGTGCAGCCGCCGTCGCGGTGTTTGACGATGCCAGTTTCGTCGCCGAGGAGTCCGACAACATCCAGGCCGTGTTGAGCACCACGCTCGGCCACACAGTGAGCACCTTCACCGGCACCGCGGACGGCGTCTTCGGTACCGCGTTGAGCGGCGCCGATGCATTGGTGATCCCGGAACAAGAGAACGGTGACCTCTCCTCGGCACTGAGTGCGACTGCGATTGCTGAGATCACCGGCTTCATGGCGTCGGGTGGTCAGGTCGTCGTTGTGGGCAGTTACTACACCACGGGCGACGGATTCGGCGCCGCGATGGTCAACGCGCTGCTCGGCACCGCGTTCGGCGAGACCGATTTTTCGACCGCGTCGAGCAGCAGCATTACCGCCGCCGCCGCGGCAACCCCGTTCGCCGGTGGACCGGCCAGCCTGCCGAATCTCAGTGGCACCTCCGGTCTGACCGGCGTTGCGGCCGCCAACACCGTCTACCAGACCGGCGGTGCGGCCAGCGTGGCATGGTTCTCTGCCGGCCTCACTTACATCGGCTGGGACTTCTTCGACGCGGCGCCCCTCAGGACCACCGATCCGCAGGGCTGGGAGACCATCCTGGATATCGCCGTGACCCCACGCGACACGCAGGTGCCGGTACCGGCCACGGCACTGTTGCTGCTGGCGGGTATCGTCGGTAGTCGCGCGGTGAGCCGGCGCGCGGCAAGGCGGTGATCTGAGACGCCATCGCGCGGTCCCCGGATGACTGCGCAGACGCAAAGCCCCGCCACCCCGGCGGGGCTTTCGTTTGTGTTGCGTACATCGTGCAGATACAACGGCCCGCGCGGTGATCGCGGGCGCGCTACCGAGCCCGCCCCGATGCCCCACAGTACGCGTCGGAGTCTATCGTTGACCGTCAATGGCCCTTGCGGCCGATCAGCTCGATCGGGTAGCCGTCGGGATCCTCGACGAACGCGATGATCGTCGTGCCGGCGTTCATCGGCCCGGCCTCGCGCAGGATCTTGCCGCCGCGTGCCTTTATCTGATCTGCAGCACGGTAGACGTCATCGACCTCGATCGCGATGTGGCCGTAGGCATTGCCCATCTCGTACCGGTCCACGCCCCAGTTGTAGGTCAGTTCGATGACGGTGTGATCCGTTTCGTCACCATAGCCGAGAAACGCCAGCGTGAACTTGCCATCCGGATACTCCTTCTGGCGCAGCAGGCGCATGCCGAGTACCCCGGTGTAGAAATCGATCGAGCGCTGCAGGTCACCGGTCCGCAGCATCGTATGCAGAATGCGCATCAGCGTGTCCTCAAGGGTGGCAACAGTTCATCGGTCGACGACGCGCTCCCGGCGACCCGGGTGATCCACGCGAAGCTGCGACCCGCGGAGCATACCCCAACAGCCGTCCGAATCCTCATTGGACCGTTGGCCCCGCGTGCAGCCGGCCGCTTTGCCGTGGTCGTCAGAAATCCGAAGGCCAGCGCAGCGTACGGGGCTCGCATTCCGTCATCTCGCCCATGCCGATCACCTTGCAGGTGTTGCCCTTGAGAAAACCGGCCTTTTCACTGCCGAAGAATATTCGCCCCACCGCCTGCAGATAGCGCTTGCCCGCCTCGCCCTTGGCCACGTCGCAACCTTCCAGGTAGACCGTGGCGCCGTCAGCCATGTACCCGGCGAACTGCCCGCTGGTGTAGTTCTTGTTGAGGTAGGCGCTGCTGTAGTAGTGCTCGCCGAAACCGAAGTGGTCTTCGGTGCCATGCCCCATCAGATGCAATCCGCGCACGAAGCCGGTGGCGTCCTGGTGGCGCCGGGCGATGAACGCCAGCGCCGCGCCGATGTCATCGAACGCCGCCATCGGAAACGCTGCGTCGGTGCGTTTGTCTTTTACACGACCTTTGGCCATGCCTTCGAGCAGATACTCGGCCATGTCCATGCCTTCATAGTGGGTGTAGAAGGTCAGATCGACATTCCCGCCTTCTCTTTTCAGCCGGTCGATGGCCTGTTTGCGCTCCTGCTCGCGCTCGTTCTGTGGACCGGCGGCCACGATCTTTTCGACCCGGCGGCGCTGCGCGTCGCGTGTCGGCAGCAGATTCGCAATGCCGGTCAACAGGGTACGGCCGCTGGGCGTCAGTGCCAGCTCAGCCAGCCACGTATCGCTCGAGAGTTGCTTGAAGAAAGCCGTCGCCACCTGCAGCTGATTTTCCGCGTCCAGCGCGCCGAAGACCTCCAGTACGAATGCGTAGTGGCGCGGGGATTGCCAGGCCAGTTCATAGAGCGCCGCTGCCAGGGCGCCCTCCTTGAGATTCTTTCCCCACACATTCTCGAAGCGTTCGATGAATTGCCTGGGTGTGGTCGCCGCATGGTCGTCGTCCTTGAACTGGGGCGTACCATGCGTCACCGTTCCCGCAGCGACCGGCGCGTGCATGCCGTTGACCGCTTTTTCAGCGGCCTGGCCCGCCTCGCTTTCTCGCGCCATACCCGGCGCACCGCGGCCACCGGCCTGCTGGACCACGTGGGCCAGCTCATGCGCGATCAGACGTCGCCCGTGGGGCGCATCGGGTCGGTACTGGCCATGGGCGAACAACAGGTCGGAACCGACCGTACAGGCGCTCGCCCCGCGAGCCGAAAGCAGGGCGTCTTCCCGGCTGCCGGCGTGTACACGCACCTGACTGAAGTCATGTCTGAACAGCGGTTCGAATGCCGTCCGAGTGGCCGCTGCCAACGGTTGGCCGGTGCCCGGCGTGGCGCGCGCCGAGTCCTGCACGGCTGGCGGCTGCGACACCCCCCCGATATCGTGACCGCGCACTGGAGGGCGAATCAGCCACCCCGGTGACGGCACGGAACGCTGTGAAGCTGGAAGTTGCATGCGCATGGCCACCACCAGGCCGTTGGCCTCGTCGTCTGCCCGCAGACTCAGTTTAGCCGGCGCCACCGACCAATGGCCGGTGGGGCTGTGGAGTCGATCGGCCGAGAGGGAGGTATTGACTCGGCGCTCCCCTGCGCCTCGCCCTTGGGGCCGCGCAAGCGCGGTCAAGAATGCTTCCTGCGTTCTTTATCGAACCGAAGGGCTACTCCAGCCATCCATGGCTTCCGCCCTGCGGGCAGGCGCCGAAAAAGCGGCGCCGTTCAAGTTCGCTCCGGGCGAACCTGTCTCATCAAGCCTCCGCACCCCTGATAAACAAAAAGGCCCCACGCGGGGGCCCTTTTGTTTATTGGCGGAGAGGGAGGGATTCGAACCCTCGTTACGCGCTAACGTAAACACGATTTCGAATCGTGCGCTTTCAACCGCTCAGCCACCTCTCCGGATTTCGCGGCATGGGTGCGACACCAGGTCGCGAGTCGCGCATTCTACATCAGCCGGCCACCGTTAGGGTATTGCTGCCACGCTCGCAGAAGATCTTGGTGTCGAATTTGACCTGGCAGTTCTGCGGGAAGTCCTGCGCGACGATCCAGACCTGGCTGATGTCGTCGCCGAGGTCGGTCAGGGCGTACAGGGCACGGCGCGTGCGCTCGTCGTCAAAGAACGCAAAGGGTTCGTCGAGGAATGCGAACTGCCGGCCCTTGACCGTACGACCGAGCAGCTTCTTGGACAACGCCAGACGCAGCGCCAGCATGATCTGGCGCTGGGTGCCGCTGGAGACCTCGTCGAGGTCCATGAAATCGCGTTTCTCGCTCGAGAACACCCGCACATTGAGGCCTTCGTCGATCTGCAGATGCTCGTAGCGACCGTCGGTGAACAACGGCAACAGGCGCCCGACCAGCTCCTTCACATCACGATTGAAGGTGTTCGACAGGTGCAGGATGGCACCGTGCAGCAGCTCGAGGCCACGCTGACGACAGGCGATGCGCTCTTCGATATCTTCCCGCTTGTCGGTCAATCCGTTGAGCACCTCGGACAGATTCAACGCTTCCTGCAGGCGTGATTCCTCGTCGTCGATCTCGATGTCGAGTTCTGCGATCTGCGCATTGAGACGGTCGCCGACGTAGGTCAGCCAGGCCGCTTCGCGCTCGCAGTAATCCTGTGCCACCCGCACTGGCGACCTCGCCCCGTCCAGCTGTCCGTGCACGGCCTGATACTCTGCATCGTCCGGTCTTGCCGGCGCATGCATCGACGGATCATCGTGCTCGCCCGGCGTTTCGTCATCCATGTCGGACTCGGTTGCCAGGCCTTCCTCTTCAGGTATGTCTTCGATATCGATCGCGCGAGCCTGCGCCAGTACGCCGGCAAGCTGAGCACCCTGCGCGGTGAGTTCGGCGATCCGGCGCCGGATACCCGCCTTGCGGATCCACAACAACAGGAACAACACACCCAGGCCCGCGGCGAGATAACCGATCCACAGGACCTTCTGATCGTTCCATTGCGGGACATGCCGCGCCAACAACTCGCGGGCGAGTTCGGCCTGCGGCAGATGCCCGGCATAGGTCAACAAGGCCCAAAGGCCACCGCTGGCGAGCGCCAGCAGCAATACCAGAAACCGCAGAAAGCCCACACGTCCACTGGCGCTGCGTGCACGCTCGATCTGTGCCGCGTTCGCGGCGTAACGGTCGAGTTCGACATTGATCTCGTCGACCAGCGCATTGACCTGTTCGATCTGTACACTGGTGTGATGACGCTCGTCTTCCAGACGCGGCATACGGCCGTCCTGGATGCCGAGCGCCTGGACGTCCTGATCGACGGATTCCCACTCGGCGCGGATCTCCCCGAGCAGATCCTCACGCTCGGCGATCTCGTCCTGCAGGCTGTGCACCACCTGTTCCAGCGGTGCGACGCCCGCCATGATCTTGATTGCCTGGCTGTGCGGGTGTGGCGTCGTGATCTCGCGCTGGGCCAGGTAGAAGGACTCGACGAATTCCTCGTATTCGAAACCCAGGATCGCGAACAGTGCGTCGGCAACCGCCCCCACACCGCGTGCGATCGGGTTTTCGATGTCGCCGGACAATGCGAGCTTGGCACTGTGCATGCCGTCGCGGTCCAGGAAACGGGCCAGTTCGTAGCGCTGATCCTCGACCGAGAACTCGAGCGTCACGCTGCAGTGGTTTTCGCCCCAGCGCACGACCTTTTCTATCTCGTCGGGTGGGATCGAGAAGGTGCGGCCGAACAACGCGAAACACACGGTCTCGCCGATGCTGCTCTTACCCGACTCGTTGCGGCCGCTGATCGCGATCAGGCCACGCTCGGCGAGATCGATCGACAATTCCGCGTACTTCAGTACGTTGCGCGCACGGATCTTGTTGATGATCATGGCTTGCCCTCGGTCTCGAGCCTGACCAGGCGATCCAGCACCATGTCCATCGCCTTGCGGTATTGCGCCTGGTTGAACGGCTCACCGGAGTTCAGGCGGCGATCGAATTCGGCCTCACAATAGGCGGCAAAATCCTCCGAGGGCTTCGTGACGCCAGTATTCTTGTCGGGCCCGGGCCCGCCTGTCGCGGTCATTGTCAGTCTCCGGAAGATCACCAAGCAGCGAAGACGCGAAGTATACGGACTTGGCGCGAATTCTCTAGCCGCAGACCCCCGTCGCCGCGCGCCGCCGGTGCCGGTGCCGGTGCCGGTGCCGTCGTCAACCGACGACGCGGAAGTAGACCGACTGCGCGGGTACGTCGACCTCGCGAACCGCGAGCCTGAGGACCTGGTTCAGGGCGTGTTCCGGTGCACTTCGGATGCGCGTTTCGAGCGCCAGTTCGGGAATGATCACCAGGGTCTTGCGCTCCTCGAGACCGACCACCACGGCGTCGCCCTGCCACTGCGGGTGGCGCGCGAGGTGCACCAGCTTCCAGTGCAGGTTCGAGGTGCGCTCGGCGCGTCGAATCACGCCGCCCGCCGCCTCCAGGCCGGCCGCACGCTCGAGGACCTGGTCGCTGGACAGGATCGTCGAACCGGTCACGAATCCGCGCAACTGCTGATGCACCAGGAGGTCGGCGTATCGCCGCAGCGGGCTGGTCGCGCGCGCGTACATTTCGAGGCCGAGTCCAAAATGCGGTGCCGCCTCCAGGGTCACCCGACTCGGCTTGAACAGGCGACGGTAGGCATACATCTCGGCCAGCGAGCCGGGTTGCATCACGCTGTCCGGTGCCGGCTGTGCGACGAACGGGATCGCCACGCCGTTGGCCTGGGCAAAACGTGCCGCCGCCTCGCCCGCCATCAGCATCGCGTCGGTGACCATGTCGCGGCTCGCCAGCTTGGGCAGCGGACGAATCGACACCTCGCCATCGACCAAACGCACCGACACCTCGGGCAGGTCTATGCGCGCCGCGCCACTGGCGATGCGCCGTGCGCGGAACGCATCGGTGAACCGGCGTATCTCGGCGAACGGCGACTCGTGCATCCGCGCATCGATCTCGTCGTAGGTCGCGCGCTGCACGCATACCCACGAAGGCACGACCTCGATGTCGCTGAGCTGACCGTCGACGAAACCGAAAGCAAACGACAACGCCGGCGATCGCTCAGCGAGGCCCAGTCCGAGACGGTGGGTCACGGTCTCCGGCAGCATCGTGTGGATGCGTTCCGGCAGATACAGATTGGCCCCGCGCTCCCGTGCGGCGAGATCGGCGTGCCCACCCGGTCGCACCAGCGCGGCGACATCGGCGATGTGCACCCACAGGCGCTCGCCGTCGATGCTCAGTGCATCGTCCGGATCCTGATTGCCGGCGTCGTCGATCGCCCAGGCATCCAGCCCGGTGAGGTCGCGGCGTGGCTCGTCGGGCAGCTCCGGCACCCCAATCTCGACCGGCTCGAGCCGGGCGCCGGCGCGCGCCGCCCAGGGATTGTGGTGCGGGTCCCAGTAACCGCAACGGATCAGGAAACGGTGCGCGGCCTCCGTGGTGGCCGGCAGGTCGAAGGCCGCGAGGATGCGGCTGTGCTCCGCGGTGCCGAACGCGACCCGTTCGACCTCGGCGAGGCGCTTGCGATCCTCGTCCTCGAGGCGCCCGGCATCCACCCGCTCGAGAAACCCGGCCCACTCGCGCTCCGCACGCTGCCTGCTCTCGCGCACCTCGCGTTCGGCATTCACCGCCTCCTCGCTGCGCCGCTGGATACGCTCGGGGTCGCCTTCGAAGTACAGGCCGTCCTGCAGGATGCCCCAGGCCCCCCAGGCCGCTGCGGGGGTGAATTCGCCGTACAGGAACTCCGCCAGTTCCGCCAACGCCACCTGTTCGCCCTCGAGCAGTTCCCAGGCCTCGTCGATCGCCGCCTCGCCCGCATCCAGGGCCCCGAGGCTGGTCAGCGGCCCCGGGTGCAGCAGCACCACGTCCTTGTCGCGCACGCGCTTCGACTTGCCGCCGGCCAACTGAATCTCGATCTTGTCGCTGACGCCGCTGACGATCGCGGGGTGGATCTTGTACAGGACCAGACAGCCGGGGCGCAGTGCAGCAGAAGACACGAAAAATCCCTTGGTTTGGAAGATCAATCGGCGGGGGGAATTCGCTATCATACCGCTTTCCCGTTTCGATACGGCCACGAGCCGAACCTGCGAACCCCTTAAACATGAACACCTGGCAGCAACTCGTCTCGCAAAACCCGCCGCCGGCAAGGGCATTTCCCGACTGCGCGATCACGGATCTCTCGCACTTCGGACTGATCCGCGCTGCCGGCCCCGACGTGCGCACCTTCCTGCAGGGCCAACTGACCAATGACATCAACCTGGTCACACCCGAAACGGCGCAACTGAGCAGCTATTGCAGCCCGAAGGGCCGCATGCTCGGCAGTTTCTGGATACTGCAACGCGGTGACGACCTGTACCTGCAGCTGCCGGTCGAGCGCCGCGACGCGATCCTCAAGCGCTTGCAGATGTTCGTGCTGCGCGCCCAGGTGACGCTGGCCGACGCGAGCGACGAACTGGCGCGTTTCGGCCTCACCGGCGACTGTGCGGCGGCACTGTTGCCGTTCGCGCCGACGGCCGACAAGGGCTGCATCACCCGCGACGGACTGAGCGTGATCCGGGTCCCCGGCGACCGCCCACGATTCGAGGTACTGGGCCCGCCGCAGAGGCTTGCCGAACTGTATTCGCAGGCCCTCCCCGGGGCACAACCGACCGGACCCGATTTCTGGACCTTGATGGACATCCGCGCCGGGCTGCCGAACGTGTTCGACGACACGGTCGAGGCATTCGTGCCACAGATGGCGAACCTGCAGCTGATCGGCGGGGTGAGTTTCACCAAGGGTTGTTACACTGGCCAGGAAGTGGTCGCGCGCATGCAGTACCTCGGCAAACTCAAACGCCGCATGTATCACGCCCACATCTCCGGCGAGGAACGGCCGCAACCTGGCACCGAGGTCTACTCGCCAAGCAGCGAATCCGGCCAAGGTGCCGGGCGGATCGTCGCCGCCGCACCGTCACCGGACGGCGGTTTCGAGGTGCTCGCGGTGCTCCAGATCAGCAGTGCCGAGGCCGGTGACGTCCGCCTGCGCGACGCTTCCGGACCGGTCCTCGAGTTGCGCGCACTGCCCTACCCGTTTCCCGCGACTGACGCGGGCTGAAATCGCCCGTTTACACTCAAGTTTTGCGCCTCCCGTCCGCAGTACTGGTATCGATCACCCTACGACGGAGCCCCCATGCTCAACGCAGCTAAGGCCAACAACCTGGCGCAAGAGATCCGCGACGATATCGAACACAACCGCATCCAGCTGCCGACCCTCCCCGAGGTGGCGTTGCGGGTGCGCGACGAGGTCGAAAGCGAGAACAGCAACGCCGGCGCGATCGCACGCATGGTCGCCAGTGACCCGGCGCTGTCGGCGCGCCTGTTGCAGGTGGCCAACAGCCCACTCTACCGGGGCCGGGTCGAGATCGACTCGATCCAGCAGGCGGTCACACGGCTCGGCCTTAAGATGGTCCGCAGCCTGGTCGTGAGCCTGGCGATGAAACAGATCTTCCAGGCGACCTCGGAGGCACTCGACCGACAGTTCCGGGTGATCTGGGACGACAGCCTGCAGGTCGCTGCCATCAGCCGCGTGCTGGCGAACAACCTCCCGATGCTCGAGAACGAACAAGCGATGCTCGGTGGCCTGATCCACAATATCGGGGCATTGCCTATCCTCACCAAGCTCGAAGACGAATTCGGTTTCAACATCGATCCTGAATTACTCTCCGACCTGATCGGCGAACTCGGACCGGACATCGGTGCGACGATCCTGAAGCACTGGAACTTCGCCTCATCGCTGGCGAACATCCCCGTCGCCTGCCAGGACCTGAGCTACGACCCCGGCCCGGCGCCGACCTACGCCGACGTCGTGACGGTCGCCCGTTTGCAGAACCTCGCATTGAAGGGTCGCGCCGGCAGCGACGCCGATTGGTCGAACGTACCTGCGTTCGCGAAGATCGGCATGGAACCGGAGGTCGTGATCGTCGACATGGAAGGTTCGGCGGACGAGATCGCCGAGGTCCGCAACATGTTGGAAGGCTGATCGGGCGCATGCCGCGCCCGGTCTTTCACAGGGCCGGCGCGGCTGCGATAATCACGCCACCCTGCACTGTCCGCTAACCTCTGGGGGCCCGAACTTGCCGCCTGCTGCCGTCAGCGACGACGCGCCTCCGCTGATTGCCCATGTGATCTACCGCCTGCAGGTCGGCGGACTCGAGAACGGCGTCGTGAACCTGGTCAACCAGATGCCCGCCGACCGTTACCGCCACGCCATTGTCTGTCTGACCGAGGCGACCGCGTTCCGTGACCGTATCCTGCGTGGTGATGTCGCGATCTACGAGATGCACAAGCGCCCAGGCCACGACTTCGCGATGTGGGGTCGTCTTTACCAGCTGTTTCGCGAAATCCGTCCGACCGTCGTGCACAGTCGAAACATCGGATGCCTGGAGGCGCAGATCCCGGCCTGGCTGGCACGCGTCCCGTGCCGGGTGCACGGCGAACACGGTTGGGACGTCAGCGACCCGGACGGCAGCCGCCGCGGCTATCGCTGGCTGCGCCGCCTGCACAGTCCGCTGGTGCAACGGTTCATCGCCCTGTCGCGGGAACTCGAAGACTACCTGGTGCGACGTGTCGGGATCGCCGCGGACAAGGTGAGCCGCATCTACAACGGGGTCGACAACGCCCGCTTTCATGCCGGACGCAGCACGGTTCTCCCTCCCGGTTTCGCGGCGGGCGGCGACGTCGTCTTCGGTACGGTCGGGCGCATGCACGGGGTCAAGGATCAGGGGAATCTGACGGCCGCGTTCATCGCGCTCTGCCAACAGCGGCCGGAACTGGCCGGGCGCATGCGCCTGGTGATGGTCGGCGACGGTCCGCTGCGGGACCCGTGCCTGGCGATGCTCGCGGACGCGGGACTCAGCGGGCAGGCCTGGCTGCCCGGCAGCGCGGACAACATACCCGAGCTGATGCGTGCCTTCGACGTGTTCGTGCTGCCCTCGCTCGCCGAAGGTATCTCGAATACGATTCTCGAGGCGATGGCCAGTGGCCTGCCGGTGATCGCGACCGACGTTGGCGGCAACGCCGAACTGGTAGAGGCCGGTCGCACCGGGGTACGGGTGCCGGCCGGCGACGCACAGGCGCTCGCCGATCAGATGGCCGGGTACGCAGGAGATCCGGATCTGCGGCAGCGCCACGGCGACGCCGGTTGCCGGCGCGTGGCCGAGCAATTCAGTATGAAGCAGATGATCGCCGCCTACGGCGGCGTGTACGACCGACTCATGCAACAGCGCGGCATCGCGCATTGACGCAACATGTGTGGTATTGCCGGAATCTTTGACACTCGGGGCATGGATCCACCGCCTGCGGAACTGATCCGCGGGATGACCGACGCGATCACCCACCGCGGCCCGGACGAATCGGGCATTCATGTCGAGCCAGGTGTCGCACTGGGTCATCGTCGCCTGTCGATCATCGACATCGCCAGCGGCCAGCAACCGCTGTTCAACGACGACCGCTCGTTGGCGATCGTATTCAATGGCGAGATCTACAACTTCACCGCGCTGCGCCCGGAGTTGGAAGCACTGGGGTTCCGTTTCCGCACGCATTCCGACACCGAGGTCATACTCCACGCCTGGCAGGCGTGGGGACCGGCGTGCGTGCAACGCCTGCGCGGCATGTTCGCGTTCGCGATCTGGGATCAACGCCGGCGGCACCTGTTCCTGGCCCGCGACCGGCTCGGTATCAAGCCGCTGTACTATGCGTTGCTGCCCAACGGTCACCTGGTCTTCGGATCCGAACTCAAGGCCCTGCTGCCACACCCGAAGTTGCCACGCGCCCGTGACCCGCGCGCCATCGAGGACTACTTCGCCTACGGTTACATTCCCGAGCCGCGCACGATCTTCGACGCGGTGCGCAAGCTCCCCCCCGGCCACACCCTGTTGATCGAACAGGGTCAGTCGACCCTGCCGCGCAGCAACCGGTACTGGGACATCCCTTTTGCGGACAACGGCGTGACCGACCAGGCCGATGCCGAACAGGAATTGATCGAGCGCCTGCGCGAGGCGGTCGCCGTGCGGCTGGTGGCCGAGGTGCCGCTGGGCGCATTCCTGTCCGGCGGCGTCGACTCCAGTGCGATCGTCGCGATGATGGCCGGCCTGATACAGCAGCCGGTCAAGACCTGCGCGATCGGCTTCGACGTCGCGGCGTTCGACGAGACCGAGCATGCACGCAAGGTCGCCGAGCGTTATCACACCGACCATCAGACCGACACCGTCAAGGCCGACGACTTCGACCTGGTCGACAGGATGGGCTGGCTTTTCGACGAACCGTTCGCCGACAGCTCCGCGATGCCGACCTACCGCGTCTGCGAAGCGGCCCGGCGTCGCGTCACGGTGGCGTTGTCCGGCGACGGCGGCGATGAGAACCTCGCCGGTTACCGGCGCTACCGCCTGCACCTGGCGGAGGAACAGCTGCGCAGTCGTCTGCCGCTGGCGCTGCGCCGTACGGTGTTCGGACCACTCGGCGCCCTGTACCCGAAAGCGGACTGGGCGCCTCAGTTCCTGCGTGCCAAGACGACCTTCCAGTCCCTCGCCCGCGACACCGTCGGCGCCTGGTTCCACAGCGTCTCGCGCATGACCGACGGACAGCGCGCGTCGCTGTTCAGCACCGAGCTGAAACGTGAACTCGCCGGATACAACGCGGTCCAGGTACTGCGCGAACACGCCGCCCAGGCACCTACCGACCATCCGCTGTCACTGGTGCAATACCTGGACCTGAAAACCTTCCTGGTCGGCATTCTGCACAAGGTGGACCGCGCCAGCATGGCGCATGCACTCGAGGTCCGGGTACCCCTGCTCGATCATCTGCTGGTCGAGTGGATGTCCGGTCTGCGGCCCGAGTGGAAGCTGTCCGGCGGCGATGGCAAGCACCTGTTCAAACGTGCCCTCCGGCCCTACCTGCCGGATGAGGTGATGTACCGTCCCAAACAGGGCTTCTCCATCCCGTTGGCCGAGTGGTTCCGCGGACCGCTGCGCGAGAAATACCGCCGCGAGGTGCTGGCACCCGCGATGACCGAAAACGGGCTGTTCAACCCGGGATACCTGCACAAGCTGCAGCAGCAGCACGACAGCGGACGGCGTGACAACAGTGTCGTGATGTGGGCACTGCTGATGTTCGCGCTGAGCGAACGCCATCTGGCGGCCGCCTGACCCGGGGCCAGGCGACCGCACTTCAGCGGATCAGCTGCTCAGCGCCGCGTGCGCCGCGGCCAGGCGCGCGACCGGTACGCGCGGGGCCGAACAGGAGACATAGTTGAGGCCGGCCTTGTGACAGAACGCGATCGATGACGGATGCCCGCCGTGTTCGCCGCAGATCCCTACCGAGAGTTCCGACTTCGCCGAACGCCCCCACTGCACCGCGAGTTCCATCAACTTGCCCACGCCCTTGGTGTCCAGCACCTCGAACGGGTTGTCGTGCAGGATGCCGCGCTCGTTGTACATCGGCAGGAACTTGTTCTCGGCATCTTCACGCGAAAACGAGAACGTCGCCTGGGTGAGGTCGTTGGTGCCGAACGAGAAGAAGTCAGCCTCTCCGGCGAGACACTCGGCACGCATACAGGCACGTACCACCTCGATCATGGTGCCGAAGCGGCAGGTCAATGTCTGTCCGGTCTTCTGCTCGACCTCGGCGCGGATCTCGTCGACATACTTCTTGATCCAGCGAAGTTCCTCGGCGGTACACACCTGCGGCACCATCATCTGCGGATGCACCTCGAGCCCTTTGCTCAGGCACTCGGCCTCGGCCTCGAGGATCGCACGGATCTGCATCCGGTAGATCTCCGGGAAGGTGATCCCGAGACGCACGCCGCGATGACCGAGCATCGGGTTGACCTCGGTCAGCGCACGCACCTTGCGCAGCATCTGCTCTTTCTTCGCCAGGGTCGCCTCGACCATCTCCAGGCTGACGATCTGCTTGATCGAATCGCGACCGGATTTGGCCATCTCGCTCTCCAGCAGCATCAGGGATCCCGCCAGCACCTCGACGCCCTGCACCGAATCACGCAGGTGCATCAGTCGTTCGATGTCACTCTGCAACTGGCGCTCGCTGGGCAGGAACTCGTGGATCGGCGGATCGAGCAGACGGATCGTGACCGGACGCGGTGCCATGGTCTCGAACAATGCACGGAAATCCCCACGCTGCATCGGCAGCAGGCGATCCAATGCGGCCTGGCGTTGCTCGAGCGTATCGGCGACGATCATCTCGATCACCACCGGCAGACGGTCGACCGCGTTGAACATGCGTTCGGTGCGGCACAGGCCGATGCCGCGCGCGCCGAACTTCAACGCGCGCGCCGCATCTTCCGGCGTGTCGGCATTCGCCATCACGCGCAGATAGGCGAACTCGTCCGCCCACTGCAGCAGGCGTTTCAGCTCATCGGAGAATTCCGGCTCGACCATCGGCACCTGACCCAAGTAGACGTTGCCGCTGGACCCGTCGATCGTGATCATCTCGCCCTCGCGGATCACGTGCGATCCGACGTGCGCCTCGCGTCGCTGCACATCGACATGGATGCCCTCGGCGCCGGCGACGCACGGTTTGCCCATGCCGCGTGCGACCACCGCGGCGTGCGAGGTCTTGCCGCCACGACTGGTGAGGATGCCCTGCGAGGCGAAGAAGCCATGGATATCCTCGGGCTTGGTCTCCTCGCGCACCAGGATCACCGGGCGTCCCATGTCCTTGCCCTGCACCTCGGCGCGATCCGCGTCGAACACCGCGTAACCCGATGCCGCGCCCGGTGACGCCGGCAGGCCCTGGGCCATCGGCTCGCCCTTGAAACCCGGATTGAGGCGCGGATACAGCATCTGCTCGAGGTGCATCGGGTTGATGCGCAGCAGTGCCTGCTCCTTGGTGATCAGGCCCTGGTTCACCATCTCGACCGAGGTGCGCACCATCGCCACCGCGTTCATCTTGCCGTTGCGTGTCTGCAGGCAGTACAGGACCCCGCGCTCGATCGTGAACTCGAAATCCTGGATCTCCTTGTAATGAGACTCCAGGCGATCGCGCAGCTGGTCGAGCTGACGCGCCATCTCGGGCATCTCGACCGCGAGCTGATGGATAGGTTTCGGCGTTCTGATGCCCGCCACGACGTCCTCGCCCTGGGCGTTGACCAGATACTCGCCGTACAGCTTGTCTTCGCCGGTCCCGGGGTTGCGGGTGAATGCAACGCCGGTCGCGGAATCGTTGCCACGGTTACCGAACACCATGGTGCAGACGTTCACCGCGGTGCCGTTGGCCATGTCCGGGGTGATCTTGAACTCGCGCCGATAGTCGACCGCGCGCTTGCCCATCCAGGAGCCGAACACCGCCTTGATCGCGATCTCCAGCTGCTCGTACGGGTCTTCGGGGAAGGGGCGACCGGTGTGTTCCTGGAACACCCGCAGGAAGCGACCGCTGATGTCTTTCAGATCTTCCGCCGACAGACCGACATCCTCTTTGACATTGGCCGCCTGCTTGACCTGGTCGAACTCCCTGTCGAACAACTCGTCGGGTACGCCCATCGCGACCTTGCCGAACAGCTGGATGAAACGCCGGTAAGCGTCGTAACCGAATCGCGGATCGCCGGTCTGGCGGATCTCGCCCTGCAAGGTCTCGGCGTTCAGACCGAGGTTGAGAATCGTGTCCATCATCCCCGGCATCGACATCGCCGAACCGCTGCGCACCGAAACCAACAATGGATTCGCCGGATCACCGAACCCCTTTCCGGTCGCCGCCTCGACGCGCGCCATATGCTCGCGGACCTGGCTCATCATGTCGTCCGGGACCGTCTTGGTGCCGGAATCCAGGAAATGCAGGCAGGCCTCGGTGGTGATCACGAACCCGGGCGGCACGTTCAGACCGATCTGCGTCATCTCGCACAGATTGGCGCCCTTGCCCCCCAGCAGTTTCTTGTCGCTGCCGTCACCTTCCGAGAACGCATACACCCATTTGTGACCCGCCGCTTGCGTGTTCGCCTGATCGTTTCCCGCCAATTGAGTACTCACCTGACCCCCTTCCTTTGTGTTTACTGCCCCGTCCGGACGCGTTGCTATTTAGCACGCTTTCCGCGTGCCGTTACAGGCCCCGGACGATCCGGCGCCTACAAATGCGACTTAAGTGACCAGCGTCAAATAACCGATGGCCCGCTGCCGAAGGATGCCACGTATCCGGCACCGCTGTGTGACAGGATCGCGTCGCGCACCGGCATGAAGCATCGGCGACGCCGACGCACTGCACTGATGCGCAAAAAACCGGTCACAGCGTCGGGTTTCCCGCTGCAGACCCCTGGCACGAATCGTGTCTATTATTTGTTGAACAGCGCTGCCTCGTCGCATCAGGCATTCGCGGCCGGCAGCGCCTCGTCAGATGAGGCAGTGTAGTCAATGAGCAGATTCAACGGTGTTCCCCGCCGTCCCGTGGTGTTGGTGATCATGGACGGTTTCGGCATCAATCCAGGACGTCTGAACAACGCGGTCGCACTCGCCAACACGCCGAATCTGGACGCCTATTTCGCCCGCTATTCGCACACCGCGCTGCACGCTTCGGGGCCGGCCGTCGGCCTGCCCGACGGACAGATGGGCAACTCGGAGGTCGGACACCTGACGCTGGGTTGCGGCAGCATCGTCCGCCAGGACATCGTGCGCATCGACGATGCGATCGACCAGGGCGAGTTCTTCCGCAATCCGGCGTTGTTGGCGGCGGTCGAGCGTGCGGCTGCCGCCGGGCGTCCGCTGCACCTGCTCGGTCTGGTCTCAGACGGGGGCGTACATTCGAGCCTCAAGCATCTTGGGGCGCTGATCGACCTTTGCCACCAGCACGGCGTGAGACCCCTGCTGCACATGATCACTGATGGCCGCGACACGGCACCGCGCTCGGCGCCGGATTTCCTGCCCGACGTGGAACCTGCGTTGCACGAAGCCGGCGGTGCGATCGCCAGCGTGATGGGACGTTACTACGCGATGGACCGGGACCGGCGCTGGGATCGCACCGAGAAGGCCTGGCGGGCACTGGTACACGGCGAGGGTCACCACGCCCTGACCCCGGAGAGCGCGATCCGGGCGGCGCACGCGGCGGGCGACAACGACGAGTTCATCCAGCCGATCCTGCTGCCACCGTTCCAACCGGTCGGGGCCGACGACGAAGTGGTGTTCTTCAACTTCCGCAAGGATCGGCCGCGACAGCTGGTCGCCGCACTGGGGCTGCCGGATTTCGACGGCTTCGATCGCCGCGACGCACCACTCAACCGGGTCACCTGCCTGATGGCCTACGATGAGCGCTACGATCTCCCTTATGCGTTCCTGCCGGAGCGCCCGGCCACCACGCTCGGCGAGGTCGTCAGCGCGCATGGCATCGCCCAGTTCCGTTGCGCCGAGACCGAGAAGTACGCGCACGTGACGTTCTTCTTCAACGGCCAGCGCGCCGAGCCATATCCGGCCGAGAGCCAACACGTCGTACCCTCGCCGCAGGTGAGCACCTACGATCAGCAGCCGGAGATGAGCGCGACCAAGGTCGCCGATGCAGTCGTCGACGCGATCGAAAGCGCGCGCTACGGCTTCATCCTGGTGAACTTCGCAAACGGCGACATGGTGGGCCATACCGCCGAGCGCGACGCGGTGATCGCGGCGGTCGAGACGTTGGATCGGGAAGTCGGTCGGGTGCTGGGTGCGGCGGTTGCCGCGGACTATTCGGTCATACTGACGGCCGACCACGGTAACTGCGAGGAGATGATCGACCCGCTGTCCGACGAGCCGCACACCCAGCACACCGTGTACCCGGTCCCCTGCCTGGTGATGGACGAGGACACCTGGCAGTTGTCGTGCGTCGGCGGCCTGTCGAACATCGCGCCGACCGTGCTGCAACTGATGGGCATGGAACAACCGGAAGCGATGACCGCGAAATCGCTGCTGCTGCGGCCGCTCAAGGTGCACAGTCGACTGCGCCGCAGTCCGTTCCGCAGCGCCGCCTGATCAGGTGGGGATCAGCGACGACGGCGCTTGGCGGTCACTCCTGCCGTGGCCCCGCCTGACGTAGCCGCGATGCGATCGCCGGGTGCCCACGATCCGCGGCATAGTCGGCCGCTGCCATGCCGGCCGTATCCTTGATCAGCGTGTCGGCATGCCGGGCGAGCAGTGCCTCGACCACCTCGGCGTGACCGTTGTAGGCGGCCTCGAACAGCGCGGTCCATCCTTCGTTGTTGCGCGCGTTGACGTCCGCGCCGGCCTCCAGCAACGCGTCGGTCGAATCCACGCGACCGAGCTCCGCGGCCCACAGCAACGCTGTCGAACCGAGATCGTCGCGTTGGTCGAGTGGCGCACCGCCACTGATCAACGCCTCGACCACCGCACGATGACCCGCGGCTGCGGCAAACATCAGTGCACTCGCGTGGTGTCGATCCACGGCATCCGGCACGGCCCCGCGCGACAATAGGAAAGTCACCGCTTCCGGTTCCGCGTTCTCGGCCGCCGCCATCAGTGCCGTCCGACCGTGTCGGTCCCTGGCGCCGGGATCGCCGCCCGCATCGACCAGCCGTTTGAGGATCTCGACCACGCCGCTGCGCGCGGCCATGAACAGCGGGGTTTCTCCAGCGCGCGTCTTGATCGACACGTCGGCACGGCTGTGCAACAACTGCTCGACGACGCGCAGCTGACCATTCTCGGCAGCCAGCGACAATGCGGTACAGCCGGATTTGGTCTGCGCATTGACGTAGGCGCCTTTTTCCAACAACAGTCCGACGATCTCCTCGTAACCCTCTTCGGCAGCGAACATCAACGCTGTCTTGCCGAGCGTGTTGCGTGCATTGGCGTCGGTACCCGATTCGAGCAACCGCCCGACATCCGTGGTCCTGCCCTCGTGCGCAGCCCGCAACAAGGTCCCTTCGTCCGGTTCCGCCGCTGCGGGCGCGAGCAGGACCAGCAGCAGGATCGAGACTGACATTGCACGCTGCACTTTCATCGCGAAGCGACCTCGTCGGCATCCTTCGGACGGTCGGGATACTCGTGCGCAATACCCTTGTGGCAGTCGATGCAGGTCTTTCCCTCTTCCGGTGCTGCGGCATGCTTCTTACGCGCCGATCGATCCTGCTCGCTGAGGTCCATGGCGGTGAAATGGTGGCAGTTGCGACACTCGCGCGAATCGGTGGCACGCATCTTGTCCCAGACGCGGTTCGCCAGTTCCCAGCGCTTGGCCTCGAATTTTTCCGGTGTATCGATGGTACCGACGACCTTGTGGTAGAGCTCGCCGGTCGCCTGGATCTTGCGCGCGACCTTGTGGACCCAGCTACGCGGCACATGGCAGTCGGCGCAGGTCGCCTGTACACCGGATGGGTTACGGAAATGCACGGACTCCTGGTATTCCTTGTACACCGTGTCGCGCATCTCGTGGCAGGTGATGCAGAACGTCATCTCGTTCGACATCTCCATCGCCGTGTTGAAACCACCCCAAAACAGGATGCCAATAACAACCCCGACCGCCAACAGCCATGCGATCGAACGTCTGCGAAGACTGGGTTTGTGTTCCGTCATTCGGTCTTTTCTCCCCGACACCCGAGGTGTCCGCAGTGGTTTCTTTTCGACCACGTGGGCCTAGGCAGTGATGACCGCTTCCCGGTTCGATCGCCTTATTATTCTTGGATACTGCGGAGGAGGCCGGCGACAAAACGCTGTCAATAATTCCTCAGATTTGGAACGGGATTATTGATCGAGATCAATTTTTTACGCGTCATCGCGCACGTCCGGCACATTGCGCCGGGCGTGCGTGGACGCACTCAACGGAGAGAAATTGCGCGGATGCCGCTCAGGCCTCGAGGCGCATATGCGGGAACAGCAGCACGTCGCGGATGGACGGTGAGTTGGTGAACAGCATGACCAGGCGGTCGACACCGATGCCCTCGCCGGCAGTAGGCGGCAGCCCGTGTTCAAGGGCCCGGATGTAATCCGCGTCGAAATGCATCGCCTCCTCGTCGCCGGCCTCCTTTTCCTCGACCTGGTGACGGAACCGCTCGGCCTGGTCTTCCGGGTCGTTCAACTCGGAAAAGCCGTTTGCGATCTCGCGTCCGCCGACGAAGAACTCGAAGCGGTCGGTGACGAACGGATCCTCGTCGTTGCGCCGCGCCAACGGCGACACCTCGGTGGGATACGCGGTGATGAACGTCGGATCCTTGAGGCGATGCTCGACGGTCTTCTCGAAGATCTCGACCTGCACCTTGCCGAGTCCGTAACTCGGTTTTACATCGACACCCAGTCGCCGGGCGTGCGCAGTGGCGCGCCCGAGGTCGTCCAGGTCGCCCGCCGCGATATCCGGATTGAATTGCAGGATCGACTCCTTGACGGACATCCGGGCGAACGGCTTGCCGAAATCGTAGGTCTCGCCCTGATATTCGACCTGCTGGGTCCCGAGCAGATTCTGCGCGATACCGCGCAGCAGTTCCTCGGTGCGGTCCATGCAGTGGTGATAATCGACGTAGGCCTCATAGAACTCGATCATCGTGAACTCGGGGTTGTGTCGCGTGGAGAGCCCCTCGTTGCGGAAATTGCGATTGATCTCGAAGACCTTTTCGAAGCCACCGACCACCAGGCGCTTCAGGTACAGCTCGGGCGCGATACGCAGATACAGCGCCATGTCCAGTGCATTGTGATGGGTGACGAACGGCCGCGCCGCGGCGCCACCGGGGATCACCTGCATCATCGGCGTCTCGACCTCGAGGAAGCCGGCGTCGACGAAATAGCGGCGGATGTACTCGATGATACGCGAGCGCAGGATGAAGGTATCGCGCGCCTCCTGGTTCACTATCAGGTCGACGTAGCGCTGCCGGTACCGCTGTTCCTGGTCGGCCAGACCGTGCCACTTCTCGGGCAAAGGGCGCAGCGACTTGGTCAGCAGTTGCGCATCGTCGAGATAGACGTACAGGTCACCCTTGCCCGATTTGTGTACCGGTCCTTCACCGCCGACGATGTCACCGATGTCCCACCCCTTGATCCGGGTGAGGATCTCCTGCGACAGCTTCTTTTTGTCGACGTAGAACTGGATCCGACCGGACATGTCCTGGATGACGATGAACGGACCGCGTTGCGCCATGATGCGGCCCGCGACGCAGACCCGCTGGTGCAGCTGTTCCAGTTCTTCCTTGCTCTTGTCGCCGAACCGGTCGTGCAGTTCGGCCGCCAGCACATTGCGCCGGAACCGGTTGGGAAACGCATTGCCGTTCTCGCGAATCGCGGCGAGCTTGGCACGCCGTTGCGCAATCAGTTTGTTTTGGTCTTGCTGCTGATCTGTCATGTCTTGTGTGGCCGCAACGCACCGCGATGGTTGACGCGTCGCAGCGGCTTCTCCGTTGTCTAAAGCCCGCTCTTCAGGCTGGCCTCGATGAACAGGTCCAGGCCACCGTCGAGCACTGCCTGGGTATTGCCCGTCTCGATACCGGTGCGCAGATCCTTGATGCGCGACTGGTCGAGCACGTAGGAGCGGATCTGGCTGCCCCAGCCGATATCCGATTTACTGTCTTCCACCGCCTGTTGCGACTCGCTGCGCTTCTGCATCTCCAGCTCGTACAGCTTCGCCTTGAGCTGCTTCATCGCCTGGTCCTTGTTCTTGTGCTGCGAGCGATCGTTCTGACATTGCGTGACCGTACCGGTCGGAAGGTGGGTGATACGCACGGCCGACTCGGTACGGTTGACGTGCTGTCCACCGGCACCCGAAGCGCGGTAGACGTCGATACGCAGATCCGCCGGATTGATCTCGACCTCGAAGGAATCGTCGATCTCCGGCGATACGAACACCGAGCTGAACGAGGTGTGCCGACGATTGCCGGAATCGAACGGTGACTTGCGCACCAACCGGTGCACACCGGTCTCGGTACGCAACCAGCCGAACGCGTACTCGCCCTCGAAGCGGATGGTCGCCGATTTGATCCCGGCGACCTCGCCCGGCGAGACCTCCATCAGTTCGGTCCCGAACCCGTGTTGTTCGCCCCAGCGCAGGTACATCCTGAGCAGCATCTCGGCCCAGTCCTGCGCCTCGGTGCCACCTGAACCGGCCTGGATGTCGAGAAAGGCATTCGCCTCGTCCAGCTCGCCGGAGAACATGCGGCGGAACTCCAGTTCGGCGATACGTTCCTCGAAGCCCTCGACATCGGCGGCGATCGAGTCGACCGTATCGGCGTCCCCTTCTTCGACCGCCATCCCGAGCAGATCGGCGGCATCGGCCAGGCCGGCACTGAGCTCGTCGATGTTGACCACCACCGCCTCGAGCGAGGCACGTTCGCGGCCGAGCGACTGCGCACGTTCCTGATCGTTCCAGACACCCGGGTCTTCGAGTTCCCGCTGGACCTCGGTCAGGCGCTCCTGCTTGCCCTCGTAGTCAAAGATACCCCCTGAGGGACGCGAGACGCCCTCTCAGATCGGCGATGCTGTTCGTAATGGGATTGATGTCGCGCATGCTGGCCCCCGGATGTAAACCGGGCATTGTATCGCACAGCGGGTGGCGACCCCAAGGTGGGCAAGGATTCAAACCACCGGATACAACCCC
Organism: Chromatiaceae bacterium; assembly: GCA_024235395.1. Lineage (NCBI taxonomy): Bacteria > Pseudomonadati > Pseudomonadota > Gammaproteobacteria > Chromatiales > Chromatiaceae > Chromatiaceae bacterium. The sequence continues at coordinate 722,731 of JACKMK010000002.1, read as the reverse complement.
ACGAAGGGCTGCCCCTCGCGCGGGCGGGCCATCATGTCGGCCACGCGGTCGCGCCACGCGGCATAGTGCGCGGTCTCCTTGTGTGCCTTGGCCGCCGACTCGTCGACATAGGCCTCGTACAGCACGAAATGCGTTGGATCCGCTGCATCCTGCAGGATGTCGAATCGCAGGTTGCCGGGTTCCGCGGTCGACCCCACGTGGTTCAGGTGGCAGGCCTCGACAAACTCGGTGAGATGAGCTTGCTTTACGAATACGTGTACCAGGGTCACATGCATCGCTTTCACTCCTCGTTCGATCGTTTCGACGGCGCCGACGCGAGCGGTTCGACGGCATGGCGGCCGATCCAGTTCGACAGCAGCATGGTCAGGATCACGCTGCTGGCGAATGCATAGACGCCGATCTCGACGCGCGCCTGGGCCATCGCGCCGAGTTTGACCGATACAACGAGCAGCGCAACCACGAATACGTCCAGCATCGACCATTTGCTGTACGCCGCGAGCCAGGCGAGGTGGCGCCGGTGGGCGTCGCCGAACGCCGCATCGAGATTCCATATCAGCAGCAGCAGCACGATCTTGATCACCGGGAACAGCACGCTGAAGGTGCCCACCAATGCGAACAGCCCCCATTCCTGCTCCGCTGCAAGCGTCTGCAGCGCACCGTACAGGCTGACGGTGTTGCTGAAGAAATAGAACTTCTCGAGCGTCAGGATCGGCGCCTGCAGTCCGTAGACCAGCAGTGCGAGCGCGGCCAACAGCAGCAGGTTCACCGTGACGCCACGCCATGGGTGGCGCGCGGCGTAGCTGTCAACAAAGGTCATGGGCTTCCGGCGCGTGCATTCTGCGGGGGAGCTTACCGGGGTCCCCGACGACGCGCCACGCGTTGCCGCCATTGCCCGCCGTCAATCGCCGGGGTCTTCCCAGACCAGGTGCCATCCCGACGCACCCGGTTGCGCGCCAAAGGGCTCACACACGACCCGGTCGGCGACCGCCGCGATCTCGCCGTCGATGTACAGCAACGGCGCCAGCGACCGCAGCCACGGCGGCATGCCGACATCCTGGGCCAGTTTCTTGAAGCTGCGACTGCCCTGTCGACCCACCGGGCGGCAGCGTAGTCCGGCCGCACGGAACCCGACCTCGACCCTGCCCCGTTCCCAGCGCTCGCGGTCGATACCGCCCGGGGCAAGGTGTCGGCGCAGGCGACCGATGCCCGGGCCCAGATCCAGCACGTCTCCTCCGCCCCAGTGCAGCAGACCCGCCGGGCACGGTGGCGTGGTCGAACGCCGCAACCAGACCTCGCCGCGAAAGCGGCGCAGCTCGACCCCTTCCCAGGCGACTCGCACCGTGGCGTCCGCGCGCGACCGGCACAATTGCCCGAGCGCCTCATGCAGGCGGCGGTGCGGGATCGGCGGCGCACCAAGTACCTTGAGCCAGCTGCGCATCAGGTGCCGCGCCGCCGCCGGCGGCAATGCGCACAACCGGTCGACGCGCAGGCGTCGGCCCTCGGCATCGGCCACCCGGTCGAACTCGACCCGGCTCTGTTCGGCGATCAGCTCGGCGGCCTCGGCACAGTGCACCGCGCTGCGCGCGATCGCCTGCGAGGCACCCGGCCAGCGCGCGTGCAACAGCGGCATCAACCGCTGGCGCAGATAGTTGCGGTCGGCGGCGGTCGCCGCATTGCTCGGGTCCTCGACCCAACGCAGCCCCTGGGTCTGCGCCCAGTCGCGCAGTGCCGCACGCGACCAACGGAGCAGCGGCCGGGCGTGCCACTGGTCCTGCCAGGGCCGCAGCATCGGCATCGCCGCCAGGCCCTCGACCCCGGCGCCGCGCAGCAGCTGCAGCAACAACGTCTCGGCCTGGTCGTCGAGATGATGGGCCGTCAACAGCATCGCCTGCGGGCCCAGCGCGCCCGAGATCGCCGCGTAGCGGGCACGTCGCGCGGCCGCCTCCGGACTCTCACCGGGCGCCGCACGCGCATCCACGACGAGGCTGATGAGTTCGATGCCGAGTGCATCGCAGACCTGACGGCAATGGACGGCCCAATCACCGGACGACGGCTGCAGGCAATGATCGATGTGTACTGCCCTGAGCGGCGCCGGCAGTTCGGCGCGCAGCACGGCGAGCGCGTGCAACAACACGGTCGAGTCGAGCCCGCCACTGAACCCGACCCAGTAGGACGCCGGTCGCGGCAGGTCGCTGACGATGAGTGGCAGCAGCTGCTGCGGACGGAACGACCGGTCAGCGGGCGACGACACCGTACGACATCAGTCGCTCGTAGCGCAGCTCGAGCAGGCGATCGACCGGCTGATCGGCCACGTCGTCGAGCGCTGCCGACAGCGCCTTCTTCAGGTTGCGGGCGACGGCATCCGGATCGCGGTGCGCTCCACCGAGCGGCTCAGGAACGATGTCGTCGATCAGTTTGAGATCCTTGAGGTGTTTCGAGGTGATCGCCATCGCCTCGGCGGCGAGCGGCGCCTTCTCGGCGTCCTTCCACAGGATCGAGGCGCAGCCCTCGGGCGAGATCACCGAGTAGGTGCTGTACTGCAGCATCATCAGACGGTCGGCCACGCCGATCGCGAGCGCCCCCCCGGACCCTCCCTCGCCGATCACCGTGGCGATGATCGGCGTGCGCAGGCCGGCCATCTCGAACAGGTTGCGCGCGATCGCCTCGCTCTGGCCCCGCTCTTCGGCACCGACCCCCGGGTAGGCCCCCGGCGTGTCGATGAAGGTGATGATCGGCAATCCGAATCGCTCGGCCATGCGCATCAGGCGCAGCGCCTTGCGATACCCTTCCGGTCGCGGCATGCCGAAGTTCCGGTGGATCTTGTCCTTGGTGTCGCGGCCTTTCTGGTGGCCGATCAGCAACACCGGCCGCCCGTCGATGCGGCCCAATCCGCCGACGATCGCCTTGTCGTCCGCGAAGGTGCGGTCACCGTGCAGTTCCTCGAAGTCGTCGACCAGCCGCGCCACATAGTCGAGCGTATAGGGCCGCAGCGGATGACGTGCGAGCTGCGAGATCTGCCACGGCGTGAGACTCGAGAAGATCGATTCGGTCAGCGATCGACTCTTGCCCTCGAGGCGTTCGATCTCTTCCTGGATGTTGATCTCGTTGTCGTTGCCGACCAGGCGCAATTCTTCGATCTTGGCCTGCAGCTCGGCGATCGGCTGCTCGAATTCGAGAAAGTCAAGATTCATCGTCGCTATCGGGTTTGAGGGTGCTGCCGGCGGCCATGATAACCGATTGCGCCGGGCCACAGCGGTCGGATGAGGGGTGACGCACCGGCGTGTCAGCCCGAGTGTGCAAAATCCATCGCCGGCGCCGTCGCCTGCGCCTTCGCCGGTGCGGCACGGAAACGAAACGCCAGCGCGTCACTGCCGACCAGTCGCTGCGCCTGCCGGACAAAGGCGTCGCCCGGCCGTATCCGCCACCCGGCACCCAGTCGCAGACCGACCTCGGCACCGCCACGGCGATACACGACGCGCACCTCGCAGGCGCCCCCGCGCACCGGTTCGAGCAGCGTGCGCAGCGCGTCGGTCGCCGCTGCCACACCCAGTCCACGCTCACGCAGCACCTCGCCGCGCAGACACACCTCGACCAGCGCGGCGCGTTCGATACGGATCTGTTCCAGGCTGCAGACCGCATCGGCCCGGATACTCAGGCCGCCACGGTACTCATCGTGGACCAGCGTGCCCTCGACCACCAGCACACGATCGTTCGCGACCTCGTCACGATAGCGCTCGTAGGCCTGGCTGAACAACGTCGCCTCGATCCGGCCGGTCTTGTCATCGAGCAACACTGAGGCCATGGTGCCGCTCTGCGTATTGCGCCGGTTGACCGCCACCACCATGCCCGCCACCACGACCTTCTTGCCGCCGCCACGACGACCGCGCGTCTCGCGCACGTCGTCGAGCGTCAGCCGGGCGATCCGAGAATTCACCAACTGGCGCAGGTCGGCCTCATAGAAATCGATCGGGTGGCCGGTCAGAAACAGGCCCAGCGTCTCTTTCTCGCCGGCCAGCCGCTGGTCATCATCCCACTCGTCGACCGCGTCCGGCACCACGCCGGTGGTCGGTTGCGCCGGTTGCGGCTCGGACATGCCGAACAGATCGTCCTGCCCGGTGGCCTGCATCGCCGCACACTGCTCGGCCATCTTCAGCGCGAATGGCAGATGCACCATCAGCGTCGCGCGGTTCGCGCCCAGTCGATCGAGCGCGCCGGCCCGGATCAGCGATTCCAGCACGCGGCGGTTCGCACGCTTCAGGTCGATGCGACAACAGAAATCGAACAGGTCACGGAACGGACCGGCCCCGCGCGCCTCGACGATCCCCTCGATCGCACCCTCGCCCACACCCTTGATCGCCCCCAGGCCGTAGATCACGGTATCGTCACCGTCGATCGTGAACATGTAGGCGGAGCGGTTCACGTCCGGCGGTTCGACCGTGAGCCGCATCGCACGGCACTCCTCGATGAAGGTCACCACCTTGTCGGTGTTGTCCATGTCCGACGACAACACCGCCGCCATGAACGCGGCCGGGTAGTGCGTCTTCAGCCACAGCGTCTGGTAGGAGACCAGCGCATAGGCGGCCGAGTGCGACTTGTTGAAACCGTACCCGGCAAACTTCTCCATCAGGTCGAAGATATAGGTCGCGGTGGACTCCTCGACGCCGCGCGCGACCGCGCCGGTACGGAAGATCTCGCCCTGCTTGGCCATCTCCTCGGGCTTTTTCTTACCCATCGCCCGACGCAAGAGGTCGGCACCGCCCAGGGTATACCCGGCCAGCACCTGGGCGATCTGCATGACCTGCTCCTGGTACAGGATCACACCGTAGGTCGATGCCAGGATCGGCGCGAGATCCGGGTGCGGGTAGACCACCTCCTGGATGCCGTGCTTGCGTGCGATGAAGTCGTCGACCATGCCGGACTGCAGCGGACCCGGGCGGAACAGCGCGACCAGCGCGGTGATGTCGTCGAAACAGTCCGGCTGCAGCTTGCTGATCAGCTGCTTCATGCCGGCCGATTCGAGCTGGAATACCGCGGTGGTCTCGGCACTCTTCAGCAGCGTGAACGCATCCTTGTCATCCATCGGGATCGCCGCGATGTCGATCGGCGGCTGGGCCTGTTGTGCACGCACCTGGTTGATGGTCTTCAACGCCCAGTCGATGATCGTCAGCGTGCGCAGGCCGAGGAAGTCGAACTTGACCAGCCCGGCCGCCTCGACATCGTCCTTGTCGTACTGGGTCACCAGGTTGCTGCCGTCGGCCTCGCAGTACAGCGGGCTGAAATCCGTCAACCTGCCGGGCGCGATCACCACGCCGCCGGCATGCTTGCCGGCGTTGCGTGCCAGGCCCTCGAGCTGCTTGGCCATGTCGATCAGCTGCGTGACCTCCTCGTCGCTGTCGTACGCCTGCTTGAGGTCTTCACTCTCGGTCAGCGCCTTGTCGAGCGTCATGCCGATCTCGAACGGCACCATCTTCGCGACCCTGTCGGTGAAGCCGTACGAATGCCCCAGCACCCTGCCGACGTCGCGCACCACCGCCTTGGCCGCCATCGAGCCGTAGGTGATGATCTGCGATACCGAGTCGCGGCCGTATTTGCGCGCCACGTAATCGATGACCTGGTCGCGCTTGTCCATGCAGAAATCGACGTCGAAATCCGGCATCGAGACGCGCTCTGGGTTGAGGAAGCGCTCGAACAGCAGGTCGTGCTCGAGCGGGTCGAGATCGGTGATCTTGAGTGCATATGCGACCAGCGACCCGGCACCCGAACCACGCCCCGGACCTACCGGGACATCGTTGTCCTTGGCCCACTGGATGAAGTCGGCGACGATCAGGAAGTAGCCGGGGAAGCCCATCTTGGTGATCACGTCGAGTTCGATCTCGAGACGCTCGTCGTACGGCCTGCGGCGCTCGGCGAAGTCGGCGGCGTCCGGATCCAGGATGCGTCGCAGGCGCCATTCCAGACCTTTGCGCGACTCGGCGCGGAAGAAGTCGTCGATCGTCATGTCCTGCGGGATCGGGAAGTCCGGCAGAAAGTTCTTGCCCAGCGTGATCTCGAGGTTGCAGCGCTTGGCGATCTCGACCGCGTTCTGCAGCGCCTCGGGTATGTCGGCGAACAGTTCGGCCATCTCGTCGGGCGATCGCAGAAACTGTTGCGGCGAATAGCCCTTTACCCGGCGCGGGTCGTCGAGGGTGCGCCCCTCGTGGATACAGACGCGCACCTCGTGCGCCTGAAACTCGTTGGCGGTAAGGAAACAGACCCCGTTGGTCGCGACCACCGGCACGCCCTTGGCCGCGGCGAGCGCAACGCTGGCGTGCACCGCGTCCTCCTCGTTCTCGCGCCCGGTACGCACCAGCTGCAGGTAAAACCGGTCACCGAACAACGCCAGCCAGGCGTCCAGGCGCTGCTCGGCGAGCCGCTGGTTGCCGGCGATCAGCGCCCGACCGACGTCGCCCTCGCGTCCCCCGGACAACGCAATGAGCCCGGCCGTGGACTGCGGCGTGAACCAGTCGAGTTCCATCATCGCGCGTCCCAGGTGCTGGCCTTCGCGATAGCTGCGCGACACCAGCTCGGTCAGGTGGCGATAGCCGTCGCGGTTCTGCACCAGGAGGATCAGCCGGTCCGGTTTGTTCGCATCGTCCGGATTGCGTACCCAGGCATCGACGCCGCCGATCGGCTTGATACCGGCGGCCATCGCCGCCTTGTAGAAACGCACCAGCGCGAACATGTTCGACTGGTCGGTGAGCGCGACCGCCGGCATGCCGAGTTCGGCCGCCCGCCTGACCAGCGGCTTGATGCGCGCGACACCGTCCACCAGCGAGTACTCGGAGTGCACGTGGAGGTGGACGAACTCGGCGGCCATCGGGCGAATCGGTGTCACGCTGGATGAGGCAGGAGGTTCAGAGAATACCCGTCCGCTCGCCTGCCCGCCAGCGCGACACGACCGGTGTTCTGGGTGCACGTGGCGGTAGCGCCATATCCTCTAAACAACATCACTTTTAAACGATAACCAACTGATAAAAGAATTTATTATTCGTGTTCACTCACGGCTGGGCGAGGATCCGCCGCACCGGCCCGAACGACCGGCGATGGATCGGGCTGACCCCCAGGGTGCGCAGCGCCGCGAGGTGCTGGGCGGTGGGATAACCCTTGTGCCGCGCCAGGCCATAGCCGGGATAGCGGTCATCCATCGCGACCATCTCGCGGTCGCGCAGCACCTTGGCGACGATCGAGGCCGCCGAGATGCACGGCTCGATCGCATCGCCGCCGACGATCGCGCGCCCCGGGCAGGGCAGCTGCGGCAGCCGGTTGCCGTCCACCAGCGCGCTGACCGGTACCGGCGACAGCCCCGCGACCGCGCGCTGCATCGCCAGCAGGCTGGCCTGCAGTATGTTGAGCTGGTCGATCTCGGCGACCTCGGCGCGACCGACCGCCCAGGCGACCGCATGGGTGCAGATCTGCTCGAACAGCAGGTCGCGCCGCCGCGCGCTCAGCGCCTTCGAATCGGCCAGCCCCTCGATCGGCCGCGCCGGGTCGAGAATCACCGCGGCGGCGACCACCGGACCGGCCAGCGGTCCCCGGCCGACCTCGTCGATCCCACACTGCCATCCTTCAGACAAGGCCGCGCTCCCTGAGCAATGCCACCACCGCCTGCGCCGCCTCCTGGTTGGTGTCGATCCGCAGGGTGCGGTGGATCTCGGTGTAGCGTGCCGCGATCCTGTTCCGCAGCCCGGCGTCGGCAAGGAAATCGCGCAACGGCGGCAGCAGCCGCTCGGGCTCGCACGCATCCTGGATCAGTTCCGGGGCAAGGCGCTCACCGGCCAGCAGGTTCGCGATCGCGACGTGCTCGACCTTGAGCAGGCGCAACCAGCGGACCACCGCATAGGTGGCCGGATTGACCTTGTAACCGACCACCATCGGACGCTTGCTCAACAGGCCCTCCAGGGTCGCGGTACCGGACGCGAGCAGCAGCACGTCGGCAGCGGCCATCGCGGCGCGGCTGGTGCCAAGCGACATCGAGACCGGCAGCTGCGGCGCATAGCGTCGCCAATCGGCCTCGAACAGCGCGCGGGTGGCCTCGTTGATCAGCGGTACGACGATCTGCAGGCGCGGCTGCTCGGCGTGCAGGGCCGCGGCCGTTTGCACGAACGGCCGCGTCAGGCGGCTGACCTCGCTGCGCCGACTGCCGGGCAACACCGCGAGCACCGGCGCCGCCGGGTCGATCTTCAGGGCGCGGCGGGCGGCGTCGCGATCCGGTGCGAGCGGCATCTCGGCGGCCAGCGGATGCCCGACGTAGCGGGCGGTGACACCACGTGCGGCGAGGAAGTCGGTCTCGAACGGAAAGATCGTCAACAGCAGGTCTACCGCGCTGCGGATCTTCTTGACCCGTCCGCTGCGCCACGCCCAGACGGTGGGACTGACGTAATGCACCGTCGGCACCCCGCTGTCACGCAGGCGTTGCTCGAGGGTCAGGTTGAAATCCGGGGCATCGACGCCGATCAACAGTGCGGGCGGCGTATCCCGCCACCGCGCCAACAACCGACTGCGCAGCCGCAACAGGCGCGGCAGGTGACGCAACACCTCGAACAGGCCCATCACCGAGAGACTGTCCATCGGCGCCCACTGGTCGATGCCTTCCGCCTGCATCAGCGGACCCGCGACACCTTCGAAGCGTACCCCCGGAAGTTGTTCACGCAGCGCACGCATCAGACCGGCCGCCAGCAGGTCGGCGGAGGGTTCGGCGGCGACGATGCCTATCCGCAGCCCCATCGCCAAGGTCAACGTACGATGCTGCGCTCGCTCGCTGCGAGGAAATCGACCATCACGCGCAACTCCGGGCTCTGCTCCGCCGCGCTGGCGATCTGCGCACTCGCCTCGGCCAGTGCCAGCCCGGACCTGTAGAGCAGTTTGTAGGCCCGCTTGATGTTGCTGATCTGCTGCGCCGAGAAATCCCGCCGGCGCAACCCTTCACTGTTGATGCCATGCGGCCGCGCCGGATGGCCACCGACCATCATGTACGGCGGCACATCCTTGCTGATCGCGCTGCCCATCGCGGTGAAACAGTGCTCACCGATGCGACAGAACTGATGGACGATGCTGAAGCCGCCGAGAATCGCCCAGTCGGCAATTCGTACATGACCACCGAGCGAAGCGGCGTTCGCGAGGATCACGTGATTGCCGATGCGGCAGTCGTGGGCAACGTGCGTATACGCCATCAGCAGGTTGTCGCTGCCAACGCGGGTACAACTCTCGTCCTGCACGGTGCCGCGGTGGACCGTCGCGAATTCGCGGATCTGGTTGCGGTCACCGATCTCCAGCGAGGTCGGCTCGCCGGCGTATTTCTTGTCCTGGGGATCCTCGCCGATCGACGCGAATTGAAAGATCCGATTGTCCCGACCGATGCGACAGGGACCCTTGATCACCGCGTGCGGTCCGATCGTGGTGCCACGGCCGATATGCACACCCGCACCGATCACGCTGAACGGACCGACGCTGACGCCCTCGTCCAGTTCCGCGTCCGGGTCGACCAGTGCGTGCGGATCGATCACGTTCAGAGATTCCGCGCAGTACACATGATCTCGGCGGACGCGACGACGCTGCCGTCGACCTTTGCCTCGGCGGCAAAAACCCAGATCTCACGCTTGTGCTTGAGCACCTCGACTTCGAACACCAGCTGGTCGCCGGGTACGACCGGGCGCTTGAAACGCGCCTTGTCGACACCGACCAGGTAGTAGATGGCCTCCTTCGGCACATCGGCGCTCTCCATCGCCAGCAGTCCGGTGGCCTGGGCCATCGCCTCGATCAGCAATACACCGGGCATCACCGGCTTGCTTGGGAAATGCCCCTGGAAGAACGGCTCGTTGAAGGTCACATTCTTGATCGCGACAAGCCGCTTGCCGGGCTCGCTCTCGAGCACCCGGTCCACCAGCAGAAACGGGTAACGGTGCGGCAGCATGCTTTGAATCTGGAGTATGTCCATAGCGTCTAAAGTGACCTCCAAGGAATGTTTCTAGTTGTCCGGTCGGTGCGTCCCAGAGGTACCCGCCCATCTCGGCCGTACTTATCGGCTTACCGCTGCAATGCGGCCAGCTGTTGCTCCAGCTGCTTGATGCGCCGCGCCATGTCATCCAGCTGGCGCAGACGCGCGAAATTCTTCATCCATATCGAATGCTCCATCGCCGGGACCGTGCTGGTGTAGACCCCTGGCTTGGTGATCGATCGCGTTACCGAGGTGACCCCGGAGACGTGCACCCGGTCGGTCAGCTCGACGTGTCCGGTGATGCCCGCCCCGCCGGCGATGGTGCAATAGGCGCCGACGCGGGTCGATCCGGCCACCGCCGCGCAACCGGCGATCGCCGTATGCTCGCCGATCTCCACGTTGTGCGCGATATGCACCTGGCTGTCGATCTTCACGCCGTCGTGGATCAGGGTGTCGCCGATCGCACCGCGATCGATCGACGAGCACGAACCGACCTCGACGTCGTCGCCGAGAACGGCACGGCCGATCTGCGGCACCTTCTGCCAGGCGCCCTGATCGTTGGCGAGACCGAAACCGTCGCCACCGATCACCACGCCCGGGTGGATCAGGCAACGCCGGCCCAGATGGGTCTCCGGGCACAGCGTAACCGACGCGACCAGGCGGGAATTCGCACCCACATGGGCATTCTCCAGCACGACGCAGCCGGGGCCGATCACCACCGCGTCCTCGATCGTGACGCCGCGCCCGACGTAGCAGTTACTGCCGATCTGCGCCGTGTCGGCCACCGTTGCACCCGGTTCCACGATGGCCGTCGGATGCACCCCCGGCTCGACGGCCGGGTCGGGATGCAGGGCCTGCATCACGCGCGCGTGCGCCAGGTAGGGGTTGTCGGTGACCAGACACGCTACCGGGCAATCGGCGGCGTCCTGTTCTTCCAGGATGACTGCGGACGCATGGGTGTCCTTGAGATAAGACCGGTAGCGGCGGTTGGCGAGAAAGCTGATCGAGCCCGGCCGCGCATCCTGTAAGGTCGACACCGCTTCGATCACGATCTGCGGATCACCGCGCAGCTGCGCGCGGGCCACCTCCGCCAAGTGTCCAAGCGTGAACCCCATGCGACCCGTTACTTCGCGGCCTGGTCGAGTTCGCGCATGCGCGCCAGCACCTTGTCGGTGATATTCGCGCGCTCGGAGGCCCAGGTGACACCGCTCTCCAGAACGATATCCAGTTGCTCGGCCTTCGCGACCTCTGCGATCACCTCCGACAACACCCGGCGCAGGCGGTCCATCTCTTCGTTGAGCCGCAGGCGCCGGTCACTCTCCAGTTCTTCCTTGGCGTTCTCGAATCGCAGGGTGCGCGAACGGATGTCGCGCTGCAGGTTCTTCGCCTCGGCATCGCTGATATTGCTGCGATCCCGCACCAGTTTCTCTTCGAGCTGCCCGATCTGTTCTTCCTGCGCCGTGATCTTGGCCTCGCGCGCGACGAACTCCTGCTTGATCTTTTCGCGCACCCGCGCCATCTGCGGCACCTCGTTCTGCAGGCGCGCCACATTGACCACCGCGACCGACACCTCCGCTGCGGATGAAATGCCCGAAAGGCAACTCGCGGCGGCCAGCAGTATGGCCATCCATCGGAATCTCATCATTTCACCCCTCAACTTCAGAACGTTGTACCCAACGAGAACTGAAACTCTTCTTTCTCGTCCTGGTCGTCTGCCTGGAACGGTATGGCGTAGCTTATCGTGAGTGCGCCGACCGGCGACAACCAGGATAGGCCCAGGCCTGCCGAATAACGCAACTCATCGGTATCGAACAGGTCGGTATCGCGCGTGTCGATCACCGCACCCGCATCGACGAACGCCGCCAGGCGCACCGATTCACCGGCGCCACGGAACGGCGGGGGGAACAGCAGTTCGGCGCTTCCCGCATAGATCGCATTACCACCGATCGGATCGCCTTGCGAGTCACGTGGCCCGATCGAACGGGCGGCGAAACCGCGCACCGTTCCCGGACCGCCGCCGTAGTAATGTTCCCACAGCGGCAGGCTGGTGGTCTTGCCGTACGCATCGCCGTATCCGATCTCGCCGCTCAACGAAAACACCAGTTCGCCAGCCACCCGCCAGTAGCGGCGGTGTTCATACGAGATCTTGTAGTAACTCAGATCGCTGCCCGGCACGCTGGCCTCGGCGAACAACGACTGCAATGCACCGGCCTTCGGAAAGATCGCCGTGTCGCGCGAGTCGTGACGCCAGTTCAGCGTGAGTTCGAGATTGAGGAACTGGTTGCCCTCGTCCTCTTCGAACTGCAGCACCTCCTCCGACGGCTGTGAACCCACTTCGAAATCGATGTGATGCAGGGCGACGCCGAAATTGAACCGGTTGAACTCGCTCAACGGGATGCCGAAACTCATGCCGGCAATCAGATCGTCTGTCTTGTAGTCGGCGGTATCGAGGTCGTCGAAGTCGGTCGAACGATAGCTCAGGTCGAAACCCCGGCTTATGCCGTCGACGGTGTAATACGGGTTGGTGTACGACACCTGGTAGTGCTGGTTCGCACTGCTGGTCTTCAACGCCAGCGATACCTTCTTGCCAGTGCCAGCGAAGTTGTCCTGGCTGATCGACGCATTGACCACGACACCATCCGACTGCGAGAACCCGATACCCGCCAGCAGCGAACCGGAAGGCTTTTCGGTGACCGTCATGTTGATGTCGACCTCGTCGGCCGAGCCCGGAACCGAGGGCGTCTCCACCGAGACCCCGTCGAAGTAACCCGTGCGCTGGACGCGCTCGCGCGACAGCTTCAGTTTTTCCCCGGAGAACCAGGTCGACTCCATCTGCCTGAACTCGCGGCGAATCACCTCGTCGCGGGTGCGCGAATTGCCGCTGATGTTGACGCGCCGCACGTAGGCGCGCTTGCCCGGGTCGACGAAGAACGTCACTGCGACGGTTTTGCCTTCCTCGTCGATCTCGGGAATGCTGTTGACGTTCGCGAACGCGAAACCGAGGTCGGACAGCTTCGCGGAGATGCGGTCGCTGCTCTCGACCACGGCCTTGCGTGCGAACGGCTGTCCCCGCTGCAGGTGGATCAACGGGAAGTACTCGTCCGGCTCTCCCTCGATGTCGCCCGCGAGACGGATATCACTGATCGAGAACACCTCGCCTTCGGTGACATTGATCGTGATGTAGATGTCCTCTTTGTCCGGGGTGATCGTGACCTGGGTCGATTCGATCTTGAAATTCACGTAGCCGCGATCCAGGTAGTAGGAGCGCAGCACCTCCAGGTCGCCGGCCAGCTTGGGCCGCGAATACTGGTTGTCCCGGGTCAGCCAGGACAGCCACCCGCCGGTCGACAGTTCGAACTCGTCGAGCAGGTCATCTTCGTCGAAGTTCTGGTTGCCGACGATGTTGATCTTCTTGATACGCGCCGTCCTGCCTTCCACGACATTGATGTCGATCGACACGCGATTGCGTTCCAGCGGCGTCACCGTGGACGTCAGCTTGACCGCATACTTGCCCTGGTTGAAATACTGCCGCTCGAGTTCCTGCTCGATCTTCTCGAGCACCGAACGCTCGAAGGTGCGTCCTTCCGCAAGCCCGATCTCCTTGAGCCCGAGCTTCAGGGCGTCGCTGTCGATCGACTTGTTGCCGGAAAAATTGATCTCAGAGATAGCCGGCCGCTCGGTCACGACGACGACCAGTACGCTGCCCTGCTTTTCGAGTCGGACATCCTTGAAGAAGCCGGTCTTGTAGAGTGCCCGGACGATGTCCGAGGTCTGTTTCAGATCGACCTGGTCGCCGGGCTTGACCGGCAGGTAGTTGAATACGGTACCGGCTGTGATCCGCTGCAGACCTTCGACGCGAATGTCCGTTACCTGGAAACCGACCGCCCCGGCCTGCGCGACGAACCCCAGCCAAGGCAACAATACGCACCAGAGTAAAGCCCGCATCTGATCTCTCTCGAACACCCTTACTTGTGATCGCGGCACGCACGTGATCGGGTGCCGGCCGGCGGAAGATTCGCGATTATAGGGTATCAGTCAGACCAAAAGTAGGCTGGTACGCGAGCGCAAGCTGTGCACACCCGCAGTACTGCAGCGCCGGGTCCGCCCGGGCTAACCGATAATGCGCAGGATATCGACGTAGAACGCCAGGGTCATCAGGCCCAGGAGCATCAGCAGGCCGATCTTCTGTCCCTGAATCATCGCCGCTTCCGACAGCGGACTGCCCTTGATCGCCTCGACCGCGAAGTACAGCAGGTGTCCGCCGTCGAGCACGGGCACCGGCAGCAGATTGAGCACGCCGAGGCTGATACTGACGATCGCCAGAAACTTGAGGAAGTACACAAACCCGATGCTCGCGGTCTTGCCCGCTGCATCGGCGATGGTGATGGGACCGCTGAGGTTGTGGATCGACGCCTCGCCGGTCAGCACGCGCCAGATGACCTTCAGGGTCAGCACCGAATACTCCCAGGTGCGCTGTACCGCGGCCGGCATCGCCTCCGCCAGCCCCATGCGGTACTCGACCTCGAAACGCGCGATCAGCTCCGGGGCCGGCTGGTTGGCGGCACCGATACGCCCGATCACGGCACCGTCCTGCACCAGCGGTGCCGGGGTCAGACGCACCTCGAGGGGCTGTCCGCCGCGCTCGATCTGCAACAGGATCTCGGCACCGGGCCGCTCGCGCACGTAGTCCACCCAGTGCCCCCAATCGGGAACAGCCTCACCATCCGCGCTGACGACCCGGTCACCCGCGCGCAGGCCGGCCGCATCGGCGGGCTCGCCAGCGATCACCCTGCCGATCACGGGCGGGACCGCCGGACGCTCGGGCGTCACACCGAGATGTGCCAGCAGATCCTTGGTTTCCGCCAGATCGCCGACCTCGCTCGAGGGGATCGACCGCACCTGCTCGTTGCCGGCGGCGTCGCGCACGCCGACGCGCAGCGTCGGCTCGCCGACCGAAGCCGCAGCGATCTCCTGGACCGCCAGCGACCAGGTCGGCGTCGGCTGACCGTTGATCGACAGGATCTCGTCACCGCCACTGAACCCGGCCCGGGACGCCGGCGAATCCGCGGTCACCGCACCGACAAGCGGGCGCATGCCCGTCTCACCGAGGGTCAGCACCAGCCAGAATGCGAAGATCGCGAACAGGAAATTGAACAGCGGACCGGCCACGACGACCGCCGAGCGGACCCACAGTGACTGTCTGTTGAACGCGCGGTGCACCTCCTCGGGTGCGACCGGGCCCTCGTGCTCGTCGAGCATCTTGACGTAGCCGCCCAGCGGGATCGCCGCAATCACGTACTCAGGGGCGTCCGGTGAAGCCTGTCGCCGCCACAGCGGGCGACCGAAACCGATCGAGAACCGCAGCACCTTGACGCCGAGGCGCCGCGCGACCCAGAAGTGCCCGAACTCGTGCACCGAGACCAGCAGCCCGATCGCGACTATGAATGCGCCAACTTTCAGCAGGAGGTCGTCCATCGTTTAGTCAGACCAGCGCGGCCACCTCTTGTTCCGCCATTGCACGGGCACGCCGGTCGACACCGAGCAGGGTCTCGAGGTCGTCGGCCGGGCCGTGTGCGAACTCCGCCAGGGTGCGTTCGACGACCTCGGCGATCTGCACGAATCCGAGCCGCCCCTCGAGGAAGCGTGCCACGGCGACTTCATTGGCCGCATTCAACACGGCCGGTGCGGTGCCGCCGCCGGCGACCGCTTCGAAGGCCAGGCGCAGACAGGGAAAGCGTTGCATATCCGGCGGTTCGAAATCCAGCCGCCCGACCGCGAACAGGTCCAGTGCCGCGACCCCGGCGGCATGCCGCTCCGGCCAGGCCAGCGCGTGCGCGATCGGCGTTCGCATATCCGGGTTGCCGAGCTGCGCGAGCACCGAGCCGTCGACGTACTGGACCATCGAGTGGATCACGCTCTGCGGGTGCACGACCACCTCGATCTGCTCCGGTGCGGCGTCGAACAGCCAGTGTGCCTCGATCACCTCGAGGCCCTTGTTCATCATGGTGGCCGAATCGACCGATATCTTGCGACCCATCTGCCAGTTCGGGTGGGCGCAAGCCTGCGCGGGCGTCACATCGCGCAGCGCCGCCATCGCGTAGCGCCGGAACGGGCCGCCCGATGCGGTCAGCAGGATACGCTCGACACCCGCCCCGGCGAGACCGGCCGGTCGATCCGCGGGCAGACACTGGAACACCGCGTTGTGTTCACTGTCGATCGGCAGGACCAGGGCCCCGCTGGCACGCGCCGCCGCGACGAACAGCCCCCCGGCGACCACCAGCGATTCCTTGTTGGCCAACAGGATGCGCCGTCCCAGGCGGACCGCCGCGAGGGTCGGCAGCATGCCCGCGGCACCGACGATCGCGGCCATCAGATCACTGGCGCCGGGATGGGTGGCGACCGCCTCCAGCCCCTCGGGACCGGCCATCACCTCGATGGCGAGGTGTTCTTCACGGAGCGCCGCGGCCAGCGCACGCGCGCTGTCCGGATCCGCCATCGCCACGAGTTCCGGACCGAACTGCCGGCATTGCGCCAGCATGCCCTGGACATCGCTGTTCGCACTCAGCGCGACCACCCGGTAACGATCGGGGTGACGCGCGACCACATCGAGCGTACTGAGCCCGATCGACCCGGTCGAACCCAGGACCGCGATGCCTCTCATGTGGTCGTCCCCAACAGCACGGCACCGAGCGCGAACACCGGCGCCGCTGCCAGCAGGCTGTCGATGCGGTCCAGAACACCGCCGTGTCCGGGCAACAGCTGGCCGCTGTCCTTGACCCCCGCCTCACGCTTGAGCCGGCTTTCCCAAAGGTCTCCGCCAATCGAGAGCAGGGTGACAAGCGCGACCAGCAGCACCATGCCGGGCACCGTCGCAGCCCCTGCCCAGCCGCCCTGCACCAGCGCGACGGCACTCAGCGCCGCACCCGCGAGGGCACCGAACACGCCCGCCCAGGTCTTGCCGGGACTGACGAACGGCGACAGCTTGCGCCGACCGAAGGCGCGTCCGGCGAAATAGGCGCCCGAATCGGCGACCCAGATCAGCACGAACAGGTACAGCACCAGCGCAGGACCACCGGGCCGGACCCGGTGCAGGTCGACCACCGAGATCCAGGCACTGACCAGCACCAGCGCACCGAGCACCAGGATCAACGGGCGGGAACCCTCGATCCGACGCAACTCGCGACGTCTGGAGAACAGCATGACCGTGGTCACCGCCCACCACAGCGCCATCGCCCATTGCACGGCCTGCAGCGCCGCGCCATGCAGGAAGTGCCAGGCGAGGCCGAGCGCCAACGCGGTGCCGACCGCAAACAGGACCTGTGCCGGGCGCTGGTGCAGCTGCGCGAGACGCGCCATCTCCAGTGCACCCAGCATCACGAACGCCCCGAGCACGAGCGCGAACGCCACGGTGTCCAGCTTCAGGATGCCGGCCACCACCAGGGGTATCAGGACCAGCGCGGTCAGTACCCGCTGCCAGAGCACTAGTCGGCCTTCTCGAGTTGTGCGCCGGTCCGTCCGAAACGTCGCTGACGGCTGGCGAATTCGTCCAGGGCGAGTCGAAACTGCGTGGCGTCGAAATCCGGCCACAGCACCGGCGTGAAGTACAGCTCGGTGTAGGCGCAGTGCCACAACAGAAAATTGCTGATGCGCAGATCGCCGCCGGTGCGGATGAAGAGATCGGGATCCGGCAGGCCGTCCAGCGTGGTCGCGTTCGCGAATGCCTTCTCGTCGATCGTATCCGGATCGAGTTCGCCGCTGCGCACCGCGTGCGCCAGTCGGCGCGCGGCCTGGGTGATGTCCCAACGTCCACCGTAGTTTGCGGCGATCTGCAGGATCAGGCGCTGGTTGGCGCGCGTCGCGTCCTCGGAGGCGCGGATGCGCCGTTGCAGCTTGTCGGGAAACGCCGTGATGTCACCGATCACGCGGAGCTGGATCTCGTTGCTCTGCATGCGTTTGACCTCGCGTTGCAGCGCCGTCAGGAACAGATCCATCAGCAGGTTGACCTCGGCCGCCGGGCGGCGCCAGTTTTCGCTGCTGAACGCGAACAGCGTGAGCACCTTCACGCCATGCCGGATACATTCCTCGATCGTGCTGCGCACGCTGCCGACACCCGCCTTGTGCCCGGCGTGTCTGGCCTGGCCACGCGCCTCGGCCCAGCGACCGTTGCCATCCATGATGATCGCCACGTGCTCCGGCACCTTCCCGGATGAAATCGGGCTCTCCCCCGTTTGCGCACCGTCGGACATTGCTGCCTCGGCGGCCTCAGACCGACATCAGGTCTTTTTCTTTCTTTTCCAGCAGTTCGTCGATCTCTTTGACGTGCTGATCCGTCAGCTTCTGGATGATCTCCTGACCTCTGCGCTCGTCGTCTTCGGAGATCAGCTTGTCTTTCACCAGCGCCTTGAGATCGTTGTTGGCGTCGCGACGGATGTTGCGCACCGCGACCCGCGCCTGCTCGGCCTCGTGACGTACGATCTTGGTCATATCGCGGCGCCGCTCTTCCGTCAGTTGCGGCATCGGCACGCGGATCAGCGTGCCGGCCGAGTTCGGGTTCAACCCGAGATCGGACTCGCGGATGGCCTTCTCGACCACGCTGACCATCTGTTGTTCGTAGGGTTGCACCGTCAGGGTCCGCGCATCTTCGACGCCGACGTTCGCGACCTGCTTCATCGGCACCTCGGAGCCGTAATACGGTACCGTGAGATGATCGAGCAGGCTCGGATGGGCCCGACCGGTGCGCACCTTCGCCAGGTTATCACTCAGCGATTCGACACTCTTGGCCATTCGGCCGGCCGCGTCTTTCTTGATGTCGTCAATCATGACTCCTCTCCACTCGTGACCAGGGTGCCGAGCGACTCACCCCTGATGACGCGCCGCAGCGCACCTTTCGTGTTGATATTCATCACCCGCAGCGGCATAGCCTGCTCTTTGCACAACACCACGGCCGTGGCGTCCATGACCGCCAACCCCTCGCGCAACACGCGATCGTAGCTCAGGCGGGGATAGAAGTCGGCATCGGGGTGTTTGACCGGATCGGCCGCGTAGACACCATCGACCTTGGTCGCCTTGATCATCACGTCGGCGCCGATCTCGATCGCTCTCAGGCTGGCCGCGGTGTCGGTCGTGAAATACGGGTTGCCGGTGCCGGCCGAGAGGATCACGACCCGGCCTGCCTCGAGGTGACGGACGGCGCCATCGCGACTGTAGTACTCGCATACCTGGTCGATGCGGAATGCGGACAGCGTGCGTGCATCCACGCCCTGTTTACGCAGCGCGTCCTGCATCGCCAGACCGTTCATCACCGTCGCCAGCATGCCGATGTGATCGCCGGTGACCCGGTCGAACCCGCCACCCGCGAGACCGGCGCCGCGAAAGATGTTTCCACCACCGATCACCAGGCCGATCTGCACACCGTCGGCCACCAGTTCGGCGATCTCGCCGGCGATCCGTTGCATGACCGCCGGATCGATGCCGAAATCACCGTCGCCCATCAGGGCCTCGCCGCTCAGCTTCAGCAGTATCCGGCGCGTGGCAGGGTGTTCTGGCATGGAAGGACTGGACCGACCTCGTTTGATTAGGGTGCGGGGCACTGCCCTGCGCCGAGGCGCAGGGCGCACCGGTTATTCGCCCCGGGCGGCGGCGGCCTGGGCCATGACTTCCTCGCGGAAGTCCTCGACCTTTTTCTCGATACCCTCGCCGACCTCGAAACGCGTGAACCCGTTCACCGTGGCGCCGCTTGCCTTCAGCAGCTTGCCCACCGTGGTGTCCGGATCCTTGACGAACGCCTGCCCGAGCAGGGTGATCTCGCTAAGATACTTGCGCATCCGGCCCTCGACCATCTTTTCGACGATGTTGTCCGGCTTGCCGCTCTCCTTGGCCTGTGCCTCGGTGATCTCGCGCTCTTTCGCCAGCAGATCGGCCGGCACCTGGTCTTCGCTGACGCAGATCGGGTTGCTCGCCGCGATGTGCATCGCCAGGTCGCGTCCCAGCGCCTCGTCCCCGCCGCTCAGATCGATCAGCACACCGATGCGCACTCCGTGGCTGTAGCTGAAGATCGCACCCTGCGCGGCGCTGCGCACGAAGCGGCGCACGTTCATGTTCTCGCCGATCTTCGACACCAGCGCCTGACGCGCCTCCTCGATCGTGGTGTCCTCGCCTTCGTGCAGCGGCAACGCCATCAACGCATCGACGTCGCCGACGTCGCTCTGCAGGACGCGCTCGCCGACGGCATCGGCGAAGGAGCGAAAATTGTCGTCCTTCGCGACGAAATCGGTCTCGCAGTTGACCTCGACCATCGCAGCGCGCGCGCCGCCGTCGGTGACGGCGATCACGATCACGCCATCCGCCGCCGTGCGGCCGGCCTTCTTCGCCGCCTTGGCCTGACCCGACTTGCGCATGTTCTCGATGGCCGCCTCGATGTCGCCATTCGTCTCGGTCAATGCCTTTTTACATTCCATCATGCCTGCGCCGGTACGCTCGCGCAGTTCCTTTACCAGGGAAGCGGTGATCGCCATGCTCGTATTTCCTCAATTCGCAGAATCTTTCTGATAACAAACGGCCCCCGGCCGGCAAGCCGGACAGGGGCGTTTTGTCTGGATATGTCGACCCGGCCCGGTAACTCAGCCGGCTGTCGTATCCGCCGTCTCGCCGCGGCCGGATGCCGCTGCGGTGGCCGCTGCGGCGCGGCCCTCGAGGATCGCCGCGGACGCGCCCTGTACGTAGAGTTGCACCGCACGGATGGCGTCGTCGTTGCCGGGGATCACGTAATCGATGGCGTCCGGATCGTTGTTGGTGTCCACCACACCGATGACCGGAATGCCCAGTTTGCGCGCCTCGGCGACAGCGATCTTCTCGTGCCCGGTGTCGACGACGAACAATGCGTCGGGCAGTCCGTTCATATCCTTGATGCCACCCAGGCTGCGCTCCAGCTTGTCTTTCTCGCGGCGCAGGGTAAGCGCCTCTTTCTTATGGAAGCGTGCCGCCATCGAGCCGTCCGCATCCATCGCCTCGAGTTCCTTGAGGCGCTTGATCGACTGCTTGATGGTCTTGAAATTGGTCAGCATGCCGCCCAGCCAACGGTGGTTGACGAACGGCATGTTGCAGCGTTCGGCCTCCTCGCGCACCACGTCGCGCGCCGAACGCTTGGTGCCGACGAACAGCACCTTGCCGCCGTTCGACGACAGCTTGCCGACGAAGTTCATCGCGTCGTTGAACAACGGCAACGTCTTTTCGAGGTTGACGATGTGGATCTTGTTGCGATGGCCGAAGATGAAGGGACTCATCTTCGGGTTCCAGTAACGGGTCTGGTGGCCGAAATGTACGCCAGCTTCAAGCATCTGGCGCATGGAAACGTTGCTCATGAATACTCCGGTATTACGGTTGGGTTGAGCCTCCACGGACCGCGACGACCGACCCGGCCTGAACCGGGCACCCAGGCGCCGCTTAGCGGTACGTGTGTGTCGTTAAAAATTAACCCTGCAAACAGGGCGCCTAAGCGGTCATTGCCGCCAAGCGGCGCGTTTTATACCATAAGCGACCCCGGGCCTCAATGCGGAATTGACGCCAAGATCTTGATTTTCGAACCCAAATAGCAGCTGAGGGGCGCCGATGGCCGTGATCATCAAAACGCCGGACGAGATCGAGAAGATGCGCGTCGCCGGCCGCCTCGCCGCCGAGGTGCTCGAGATGATCGGCGACCACGTCAGACCCGGCGTCAGCACCGACGAACTCGACCGCCTGTGCCACGACTACATCGTCAACGAACAGCGCGCGGTGCCGGCCCCGCTGAACTACCGCGGTTTCCCGAAATCGATCTGCACCTCGGTCAACCACCAGGTCTGCCACGGCATTCCCGGGAACAAAATTCTCAAGGACGGCGACATCGTCAATATCGACGTCACGGTCATCAAGGACGGCTTCCACGGCGATACCAGCAAGATGTTCCTCATCGGCCAGCCTTCGATTCTCGCGCAACGCCTGGTCGACGTGACCCATCAGGCGATGTGGAAAGGGATCGAGCTGGTCAAGCCCGGCCACCGGCTCGGTGACATCGGACACGCGATCCAGCGTTTCGTTGAGAGCCACGGCTATTCGGTGGTGCAGGAATACTGTGGGCACGGCATCGGTCGCGGTTTCCACGAGGACCCCCAGGTGCTGCACTACGGCGCAGCCGGCACCGGCATCGCGCTGCAGACCGGTATGACGTTCACGATCGAACCGATGGTCAATGCGGGCAAACGCAACGTGAAGCTGCTACCCGACGGCTGGACCGTGGTCACCAAGGACCGCAAGTTGTCCGCGCAGTGGGAACATACCGTGCTGGTCACCCCGACCGGATACGAGGTGCTGACCCTGCGCGCCGAAGAGCGGCAGGCAGCGACTGCCTGAGCAAGATGACTGATTCCCTGCTGGAAGCGCTCGACCGGCGGATTGCGGCCGGCGATGCGCCGCTGACCGCGTTCAAACAGACCCTGCGCGACGCACGCGCGCTGTTGGCGGAACGGTTCGCCCAGGGCACGCGCGCCAGCCTGCTGGTGCGCCAGGCGGCGCTGTTCACCGACGCGATCGTGCACCGCGTCTGGTGTCGCTATCTGCCGGACGATGCGCAGGCCAGCCTGGTCGCGGTCGGCGGCTACGGTCGGGGCGAGTTGCACCCCGCTTCCGACGTCGATCTGCTGATCCTGACCTCGGTCGAGCCACAACAGCTGGCCGAGCACATCGAGCCGCTGATCATGTTCCTTTGGGACATAGGCCTGGAGGTCGGGCACAGCGTGCGCAGCCTCGAGCAATGCGTCGAAGAGGCCCGCGCCGACATCACGGTGATCACCAACCTGGTCGAATCGCGGCTGGTGGCCGGCGATCACGCGCTGTTCGACCAACTCACCGAGGCCATAAGTCCGGAGAATTTCTGGTCGAGCCGCGAGTTCTTCTCGGCCAAGCTCGAGGAACAGCGCCAGCGGCACGCGAAATTCGACGACAGCGGCCAGAACCTCGAGCCGAATCTCAAGGAGGGACCGGGCGGCCTGCGCGACATCCAGACGATCGGCTGGGTCGCGAAACGCCACTTCGGCGTCAGCACGATGGCGGCACTGGTGGAACACGGCTTCCTCAACGACCACGAATACCGGCAGCTGCATCGCGGCGCCGAACACCTGTGGCGCGTGCGCTACGCACTGCACCTGCTCACCGGCCGCCACGAAGACCGGATGTTGTTCGAACACCAGCGCGCCCTGGCGAAACAGTTCGGCTATACCGATGCGAGCGCCAATCTCGCAGTCGAACAGTTCATGCAGGACTACTACCGACGGGTGATCGAGATCCAGCGCCTCAACGAGATGCTGTTGCAGCTGTTCGAGGAAGCGATCCTGCTGAACAACGAACTCGGCGATCCGGTGCCGATCAACCGCCGGTTCCAGGCTCGCAGCGGCTACCTGGAGGTGGTCAACACCGGGATCTTCGCGCGATATCCACTGGCGATGCTGGAGCTGTTCCTGATCCTGCAACAGCATCCGGAACTCCAGGGCGTGCGCGCCAGCACGATCCGCCTGATCCGCGCGCACCGCCATCTGATCGACAAACGCTTCCGCCGCGATATCCGCGCACGCGCGCTGTTCATCGAGATCTTCCGCCAGCACGACGGCCTCACACATGCGACCCGCCGCATGCACCGCTACGGCATACTCGGGCGTTACCTGCCGGCGTTCAACACGGTGTCGGGGCTGATGCAGTTCGACCTGTTCCACGTGTACACGGTCGACGAACACATCCTGATGGTGATTCGCAATATGCGGCGCTTTGCGCTGGCCAGGCATGCCGAGGAGTGTCCGCGCTGCAACCAGGTCTATGCGCAGCTGCCGAAACCCGAGCTGCTGTACCTCGCGGGCCTGTTTCACGACATCGCCAAGGGACGCGGTGGCGATCACTCGGAACTCGGGGCTGCGGATGCGCGCGAGTTCTGCCTGCGCCACGACCTTTCCGAATTCGACGCCAACCTGATCGCGTGGCTGGTGCGTTTCCACCTGGTGATGTCGCACACCGCGCAGCATCAGGACATCGACGATCCCGATGTGATCCAGCAGTTCGCCAGCCGGGTCGGAACACGGATGCGGCTCGACTACCTGTACCTGCTGACCGTCGCCGACATGCGCGGCACCAACCCGGCACGCTGGAACTCGTGGAAGGCCGCCCTGATCGATCAACTCCACGCACGCACCGCTGCCGCACTGGAACGCGGCCTCGATCAGCCCCAGGATCCCGACGAGGTGATCTCGGAGCGCCAGGCGGAGGCGCGGATCGTGTTGCTGAAAAAGGGTTACGACAACGAACAGCTGAACCTGTTGTGGATGTCGTTCACTTCAGACTATTTTCTGCAGAACTCGGTTGACGCGATCATCTGGCACGCCGAGTTGTTGTGGCCGCCGGGCAAGGCCATCGACCGGATTCATGTCGCGTTGCGCCAGGACAAGGTCTACCGCTGCACCGAGTTGTTCGTCTACGGGCCCGACCGTGACGACCTGTTCGCCCACTCCACCGCCCTGCTCGACCAACTCGGACTCAACGTCCTCAACGCACGCATCCAGACCACGGTTCAGGGACTGAGCGTCAACAGCTACCTGGTGCTCGAAGAGGATGGTTCGCAGATCGACGTCGAGGAACGACTGCAGGGCATCCGCTATTTCATTGAAGACGGACTCAACGACGCCGAACCGCCGAAGGGCCAGCCGCGCATCCCGCGCCAACTGCAGAGCTTTCAGATGCCGTCCGAGATCGACTTCGAGCAGGACGAAAACCGGGCGGTCACGCTGCTGATCCTCAAGACCAGCGACCGCCCCGGCCTGTTGTCGCTGGTCGGCCAGGCGTTCGCGGCGAAGAAGCTGCGGTTGCACCACGCGCGGATCGCCACCGCCGGGGCCGAGGCGCAGGACACCTTCGCGGTCACGGATCGACTCGACCAACGCATCACCGACCCGCAACGCCTCGCCGAGATCGCCGAAGCGATCCGCAACAAGCTCGACGACTGACGACGCGCCTTCGGGTGAGTCCCGAGCGCGACTGCGGCTTGACGGCATGCCTTGCGTCAATAGCCGGCAGCTATCGACGTCTTTCAAACTTCCAACTGGCCCGCATCGGCATCGCTCGTTAGATTGTCAGCCTGGAGACGCAAGCGGCATTGCCCCGCACCGACCCGCAACAACCATGGCCATGCGCGATTCGCCCCCGCGTCGCACGCCACCGCCTGAACCAACGAGAGCACCAGAGCATCATGAAAGCGCTATTGATCGACCCGGCACAGCAGACCGTCACCGACGCGGAGGTCGAGGACGCGACCGACATCCAGCGGTTGATCGGCTTCGACACCATCGAATCCGACGCGGTCGGCGCGACCGGCGACCGCTTGTACTTCGACGAAGAATGCTTCATCCGCGGCACCACGGGACGCTTCCAGATCGACACCGTGATCCCGGTCGCCGGCAAGGGCGTCATCGTGGGGACGGACGCGGACGGCAATCTGCGCGACGTCCAGACCACGGCCGAAGAGCTGCGCGGCCGGATCAAGTTCCAGTAGCCGTCAACGCGCCGACGGCACGACCGTACCGGTCGAGAACGCACGCGGCAGCGATCGCCCCCCGTCACGACAAGCCAGGGCGCTTGACTTGACCAACCGGTCTACTACAATGCGGTTCCATGAACCTCGCCGCCGACACAAGAACGCGCATCCTGAGCACCGCCCGCGAACTGTTTCACGGGCGCAGCTATGCGGACGTCGGAATCAAGGAGATCTGTGACCTCGCCAATGTGCAGAAGGGCAGCTTCTATCACTTCTTTCCGTCGAAACAGGACCTCGCGATGGCGGTCATCGACGACATGGCGGACGACTGGGCGCACGGTTTCGTCGCGGAGGCGTTCGATCGCGACCTGCCGCCGCTCGAGCGCCTCGACTACCTGATCGACGCGGCCTACTACTGGCAGAAGGCGGCCAAGGACCTCGAAGGCCGCATGCCCGGCTGCCTGTTCGGCAATCTGGCGCTGGAGGTCAGTACCCGCGACGAGGTCCTGCGCGCCAAGATCAATGCGGTGTTCCAGAAGGCGAGCGCGCGTTTCCACGAGACCCTGGACGAGGCGGTCGAGCGCGGGGTGATCGCGCCGCTCGACACCGCCGCGACCGGGCAGGCGATGCTGGCCTTCCTCGAAGGCGTGATCCTGCTCGCCAAGTCGCGCAACGACCCCGAGGTCGTGCGCATCCTCGGGCCGGCGATCAAGACGTTGAGGATCGAAAGGGCCGCCGAGAGCTGACTTTTTTTGTGCCGAAAGTTGACCGACCGGTCGACTTGAAGCCTCCAGTAGCGGTTGAACGAAGACCAAGGAGCACGACGATGAACCAAGACATCCACACCCTCGACGCACGCGGTCTGAACTGTCCGCTGCCGATCCTCAGAACGAAAAAGGCACTGGCCGCGATGCACACCGGCGAGGTCCTCGAGATCACCGCGTCGGACCCGGGCTCGGTCAAGGATCTCGACGCGTTCTGCAGCCAGACCGGCAACGAGATGCTGTCGAGCCAGGAGGCCGACGGCGAATTCCATTTCCGCATCCGCAAGGTCTGAACAAAGGAGTAACCATCCCATGAACGATGCAGCCGCAATGGCCAAACTGCCGATTCCCGATCTCGACGCCTGGTTCGACCAACGGTTCGACGAGAAAATGGCCGAACGGGCGGCCGCCCACACGCCATCGATGACCATCATCGCCACCAAGGGCACGCTGGACATGGCCTACCCGCCGTTCATCCTCGCCTCCACGGCCGCCGCGCTGGGTTGGGACGTCGCGATCTTTTTCACCTTCTACGGCCTGTCGCTATTGAAGAAGGAACTCGACCTGAAGGTGTCGCCGCTCGGTAATCCGGCGATGCCGATGAAACTGCCCGAAGGCCCGAACTGGCTGCGCGGCCGGGACCTGCCGATCCCGACCTCGGTGATGTCGCTGGTCCCCGGGTTTCAGGCCATGGCGACCGGCATGATGCGCAAGACCATGGACAAGAAGGGCGTCGCGCGGATCGAGGAACTGCGCGATCTGTGCATCGAGGCCGAGGTCAAACTGGTGGCCTGCCAGATGACCGTGGACCTGTTCGACTACGGCAAGGACGACTTCATACCGGAGATCGAGGAATGGGTCGGGGCCGCCAGCTTCCTGCCGCGGGCCCAACAGGCCGACGTCAATCTCTTCGTATGACCCACCGGGGGAGCCCCGCGCTCCCACCCGGGTCTGGCATCGGCCGCCGGTGCCCGAGTCGCCAGGGAGCGATCCCTTTTCAGGCGTCGTCGGGCACCGCTTGCGCCGGCCAGAGGCCACGCGTCATGGCGCCGATGTGTACCGGTTCGATGCGGTCGAACCGGATCTCCCTCACGCGATCCATGTCCGCCCACATCGACGCATAACCCCTGCTGAACCTGACCCGTCGCACCCGCCGCAGCCACAGCGCCTTTTCGCGCCGGTCCGCAGGACGCAGCTGCCCGGCGACACCATAAAGGCGGACCGCCGGCGGACTGGCGAAGCGACCCTGGAACAGCGCCTTCAACCAGTACCAGCGGGAGCTGTTCACGGCGAGCACGCAGACACGGCCGTCGGCCCCGAGGTTGCGCGGCATGCGCTGCGTGAATCGCTCGAAATAGAACCCGCACCCCGGTTCGCCGAGGATCAGTGAGCCGATCGGCGTGACATGCGGCTGGCCGTCCTTACCGACGGTTGCGATCGCGTAATGAAACGACGATCTGAAAGAATCCCGAAACAGCGCCTTCACGACGTCCCAGTTTTCGTGCAGTTCCATGCGTCCTCCTGTTCGTGGCGGGTCGGTTCAGAGCCGTGACTGCATCAGGTAGCGCTGAAACGTCACGTCCTTGAACACGGTCTGTTCGATCTCCTGTACGCGGAAACCGAACCGCTCGAACAGCGGCCTCGAAAACTCCGACGCCGCGGTGCTGACGGTTCGACAGCCGCTGTCTCCGGCCACTGACAGCAGTCGCTCGAGCAGTCGCGACCCGACGCCGCGCCGCTGGTACGGCGGCGACACGAACAGCGCGGTGATATGACCGCTTTCTTCGATACCGCCAAAGCCGATGCATTCGCCTTGTTCGGTGACCGCCACGATGGTCGACGCGTCCTCGATCCAGTTGGCGAAACGCCCGCCTTCGTCGGGAAAGCTCGACCATGCCGCGACCTGGCATTCCGTATACCGCTGGGGACCCAGGTGACGTATCGACGCCGCATAGATGCGCCCGAGCGACCGCAGGTCACAAGACCGGTAGCGGCGTATGTCGCAGACCACCTGCCCCGCCACCCCTACGCCTCGGTTCGCAGCGCCGCGCGCAGTTCCATCAGCAAGCTCCCCAACCGGTTCTCTCCGCTGCCGTCACCACCATCCCCCCAGTACCTGTCGTTCGACGTATGCTCGACGATCTCCGCATCGCCCGTGGCGAGCAGGTGCTCCAACAGGTCGGGATGCTGCGTGAACTTGGCGCGCAATGCGTGGCGCATGACATCGTCTTTGACCCGCTCCCAATCCGGCCGCAACGGGCGAGTTCGGTCCCGTCCGAGTTTTGCCGCCTCCATCGGCGACTTGGCGCGTCGCACCGTCTCTTCGTGATGTGTCCCTGCGAACTTCTGCGCCTGGAAATAGTGCTCCGTGGTCGGCCATATCCTGCCTTCCAGATATACCGCGTAGGGCGCGAAATTGGAAAAATAGCCGTATGTCCTGTTGTGCAGATAGAAAGCGATCCGCTGACTCACGCAGCCCCCGTCAAGCAGCGCTCAGGGCCCGGACGACCGATCGTGCGCATCGTGCGGTTCGACCACATGGCTCGACATCTCGACCGTGACGCTCCGGCTACCCCATTGCACGTCAACCACCGCCTTTCCCTGTGCCATCTCCTGAAGCCGCCTCCAGCGTGCGCAGCAGACCCAGCAACCGGCGCTCGTTCGACAATGCCACGAACCACAACAGCACGACCACCAAGGCAAACACGAGCAGCGCAGCCACCACCACCGGCAACATGACGACCATCACGTTCATCATCGATTCCGACAAGGTCCCCGCTTCGAGGCTTTCGATCACCTGCCACGGGTTTATCAGGTACGGCAGGCGCCACCATAACCAGGCCCCGTATGCCGCGATCAGTACCAGGCAGCCAGTGCCTACGACAGGCCATTGTCTCACCCGTCTCTCGCGGCGTTCCACGAATGATCTGTCTGCAGAAGAAAGGCGCATGTCATGCCCTCCCGGCACTCAAGACGACATCAGGTGGCGGCATACATCGATCGCCCGCTGCAGGCACGCCGCCAGGTTGCAGCCGCAACGCAAGGCCGGGGCCCCGCGCCTGATGCAGCGGACGCTCATACGCCGAGCACACTGAGCACCGATTCCTGATCCGACAGGTCGTCGAAGCTGCGCGGGTGCTCGACCCGCGTCCCAACCGCCAGAAAGTCATAACCGAGGTCCGCACTCGCTTTCTTGTCCCATGGTGCATCACCGAAATAGGTTCGCCGCGTAATGCGCCCGAACAGGCGCGCCTGCTGCTCGGCCAGTCGCATGATATCGATTCGCGCCGTTGCGTCGGAGGATGTGGCGAATGGCAAACCTCCGAACTCGATCCCCACGGCTTTCAACTTCATTTCGGCCGTCTCGCGCCAGCCCCCGGTGGCGATCGCCACCACGGCACCGGGCCTCGAGCGAAGCGCCTTGATCAGCTGCGGAGCACCCGGAATCGGCGCCAATCCGGCCGGTCTCTTTGCGATGTAGTCCTGAACCAGGCCGACAAAGCGGCGCTTGACCCGCTCGAAGGCCTGCGGCCGCTCGCCTGCTGAAACGTTTTGCTGCAGCACCTCTTCGAGGACACCGCTATCGGTCACGTGCCGATACGACTGCCAGGTGCCATCGACCTGCACGCCCAGCTCCAACCTGACCGCATGCGCAAAAAGATCGCCATCGAACCCATGGGAATCCACCAGCGTTCCATCGATGTCGAACATCACCAGGTGCAAGGGTTCGGCGTCCTCGGCGCGATGCGGTTGTTCGGACAGCGGTGGGCAGGGACCGTCATTGGTACAACGTCGGCAGCGCCATCTGCCTTGCCGCGCGGCGGACGGGACACCCCGGCCGAAAGCGGCTCGACGGGATTGTCGTGCAGCGCGCTCACGGGTCAGTCCTGTTCGAGACGACGCTTCATGTCGACGTAGGCGGACTCGATCAGCGCCTCGAGCCCCGCGACGTCGAACTGGCACTCGGGCCTGAGCTTCACATGGCGCATGAACCGGCCATTGCCCTCCAGCAGGCCTCCCGGGTCGGGAAGCCCGGCGCCACGGAAGAATCCCACATTGACATGGGCCTTGAATGCATCGACGTAGGCGAATGCCGCATCCCCGACACACGCGGTGGGATGGCCATCGTGCAATAGCTCGCGGACATCGTCTCCACGGGTCCGCATGACGTCAAACCACTGCCTTGCGAGGGTGCCGAGTACGTCGACATGCGCCCGCATCCATTCGTCGATGGCAGGATCGCGTTCAAGCGCGCCCGGAAACCGAAACAGCTGGCTCATGCCCCGGGCCCGCTCGCCACACGGCCAAGGTCGATAGCGTCCCAGACGGAGCGGCCATCAGTGTGAACCGTGACGACTGGCGCCAGCACAAAGGCGCCGGCCGGCCTCGGATCTCCGGGTACGGAGCACGAAGGCGAGCAGTCTGGATGCGATGTCATGACTTGCCCAGCGCCTGCAGCAACCCGTCGACTTCGGCTTGGCTGAAGCATTCGCACGGGATGTAGTACTTCGACCCGTCGCTGGTTACAACCACGATTCTCGACGTGCTGTCGGAGCCGCTCACGGCGACGCTGGCTATCGCGTCGACCGAGAGATTCGCATGGACCATGCCGCTGTGCTCGACCGTCACGGTCTCACCGCTTATTGCGACGCGTACCCGGGAGTTCCCAATCAGGTAAGAAGCCGCAATGGCCAATGCAATCCCGATGGCATACGCCCACCAATACCCGGCACCGGCGACGTCGAAGCGGCTCAACAGCCAGAGTCCGGCGATGGTCAGTACACCGGCAAAGAGGTGCTGCCGTCCCACCTTGTTCAGGCGACATTCGTAGACCATCTTTCAGGCCCCCATTCGACGCAGTCGGAAAACAAGCCGAGGCACCCTTGATGTCGACACCCACGGACCACTCGCTGGAACAAACGGCGTGCCGGGCATCCGAGCGGACACCACGAAGGTCCCGGCCGCCAATGTGTTTGCGCCTGCCCGCATGGCTCAGTCACCAATACACCGGGGAGCTCAAGGCTTCGACACAGGTGAGCCTGCCGGAAAAAGCCTCGATCGGATCGTCGACCAGTGATTGACCGAGCCATCCTTCGGGCTGCGTAAGTTCAAAGGGAGGCTTCAATATCTCTGGCGAAACGTGACGGAAACCGACCTTTCGGTAGAACATTGGATCTCCGTAGGTCAGGACCAGGCTGACGCCTCTGCGCTTCAGTTCACCCAGGCCGTGATTGATCAATCCCTGTCCTATGCCTTCACCCTGACGGTCGCTCAGCACGGCAACCGGTGCCAGGATGAAGGCGTCCAGCCCATGCTCAACAGTCACACGGCTGAAAAAGATCGACCCGACTATCCGGCCGACGTCGACGGCGACAAAGTTGTAAAGATCTTGCTCATCCGTGCTTTCGAACAGACCTGCGGCCAACTGACTGATCAACAACCCCTCATCGTCCCCGTCCGAATCGGTAAACACCGACGCAAAAAGCTGCGCTATGGCTTTTGAATCGTTTTTCGCCCCCTGTCTGAACTTCATCGCGACCCTCGATCCTGCCAGATGCCATCAATCGGGGAGCGCACATGACCTCGCTCGACGGCACCGGATACGGAGAGATCGTTCGTGCGAAGCAAGGCCGGCGGTTCGAGAGAACAGGCGCGGAATACGGGCCGTTCGGGAGCGGTGCAAAACTGCCTGCGGCACGACCCGATTGTCAGCGACCCTTCAGTTTGTGGTAACCGCATATTCCATTGCCTCCGGTGCCATGCTCCATTCGACGAGCTTTTCCCGACCGGACTCCAACAGAAACGGTAGCTGCGATGCGAATGCTTCCACCGGCTTGTCCTTGAGCAGCGTTTCCTTGATCCAATAGCGATCCTTTCCCCGGTCCTGAGATGCGCACAGCCAAAGGTCGAAGGTGATCGCCTCTTCGGAGGCCAAATAGAGTTGTATCAGGCAACGGACATCATCGCGGTACCAGACGATTGACCGTGAGGGCCAGCCTCTGTCGTTGTGTGAAACGACCAGGCCGTTCGCGTTCGCAAAGGTTTCAAGAATGGGATCGACTGCCCGCAAGGGCGCTTGCACCCTCTCCCAACCTCCGTCTTCAAAGTATTTGGATTGAGACATCCCTTTCCATCCCCAATACCCGGGTGACGTGACCTTCTCTCACTCTTCCAGCCTATTGTCCCCAGATGGATCCGCTTCCGGCAATTTTTTGCTCCGCGAGCCGTGCGAAAGATATGCCCCATGCATCCCCGGAGTTCAGGTGGCACACCCGTTCACAACGACCTGTACCGCGCCGTCTCTTAGTGACCCTCTGGAGCAGACACCACTTCGGCCTGGCCCAGCCTGATCGCCCTTTCGATCACGGCCTTTTTCATCACAACCGTTTCTCTGGTCGTAAGGTTGCGGCACTGCCAGCTTTCTCCGTCATCGGACACAATCTCAATGATCATGCCCGCAATCCGGATGGTTTTCCCAATCAGCTTTTCCATCGCGTCCCGTCCACTGGTCTTCTGGATCTCATGCCGAGGTCGCCCGGTACCCAGCTCGTTCCGGGCAGTCGCGGGATGAACGCAACGGCGAACCGCCCGAACACGATGCCGGACCCTCAACCGCCTTTCAACATCGTGAACGCCACGCTATCCGCCACCGCAGATACCGCAACCGACTTCCCTTCCCGCTCGAACAGCAGCAGAGACCGCCCGTCGGAAACAAGCACCCAGCCCTTGCGGTTGTCTGGGCGCCTGTAAAACTCCAGAACCGGCTCTGCCCCACCGTCGACCGAGAAAACCCAGACGGGCCTCTCTCCCAAGCCGGTGGCCACACCGCTGCTGGCGACTAACCCGGGATATGGCGTGAACCCGATCTGGACCAGCCGATCCTGAGCCCCCGCCTGGTACCACAACGCAATGAGCAGAACCGGGATCAACAAAAACACCAGGGTTACAAGGCTCGATTTCCCCCAAGGGCTGACAGGATGCTCGCGCCGGACAAAGATCACATAGTACAAGAGACCTGCCAACAACAAGCAGCCGGCCAGCAGTGCGATCAAAGACAGATCCATAGGCCACACGTTTCCTTCGGTCTATCGCCGCGGTAAGCGGCGACCTGCCCGGTCTTCAGGCCCGGTCGACACACCCAAATCCCGGCTTCGGCAGGTGCAGACGGCATAACCTCCGAGCAAGCACAGCGAACAGTCCTCACCCCCTATCGGCGATCATACCGTTCAAGATAATCGGACACCTCTTCATATGCCGTCTGCAGAAATATGAAGTATCCCGCCGTTGCCGACCCGCCCAGCGCTGCTTCCGAGTAACTATCGAGCCAGTCCGCGATTCCCTGCATCTGTGGCCCCACTTCTTCTTCCAGATGCTTGAGTTCGGACGGCGACGCCGCTTTGATCCTTGCCTCCCGCGTCTCGGAATCACCTATGCCCCATTTCATCGCCAGCGGAATCAGTGGCCTGAACTCTTTGGGCACTTCCTCCACGTCAATTTCAGTCGAAAGCGCTGCGTCTCGGGTCTGCATGATCTCCAGATCGAAACCAAACACGAGGAGCACGATGATTTCCAGCACTAGAATCGGAGCCAGCAGCACCATCAAGAAACCGAAAAACACTGCGTACCGGAAACCCCCGGCTCTCAACGCCCGCACCTCCTGACCAAAGTGCGAGAGCTTGCTTCTCGCGGCGGAAAGTCGCTCCTCGACCCGCATACTCAAGCTCCCTGAATCCAACGCCCGGTTGAGCGGCGGCTGGCATGGCGCGATATTTTCGCGATCACGATGCTGCCCACTGCAGCAAACTGCGAAACGCCCGATGTCCGGCTGGGCGCAGCGTACGAGGACACCGTATCGTCATGTGTTGATTCTCCCTTCACCTTCAGCGGATCGACACGCAACTCGGTTGGTGCCGGAAACGCCAGCCGATTCATTCGGTTCTCACCGCCGATTTTCCAGAGGCCGCATGAAGGG
The DNA here is from genome assembly GCA_024235395.1 of Chromatiaceae bacterium. Taxonomy (NCBI): domain Bacteria; kingdom Pseudomonadati; phylum Pseudomonadota; class Gammaproteobacteria; order Chromatiales; family Chromatiaceae; species Chromatiaceae bacterium. The sequence goes on along the minus strand of JACKMK010000002.1, from coordinate 688,475 downwards.
CGGCAAAAAGGCCACCGATCGCCAATGGGAATGACGTCGCCATCACCCCGGGCCACCACAGAGAGTACAGGCCGAGACAAACCGCCCCCACCCCTAGTACGAAGCGTATCAATCGTTCCGTCTCACCCTCCAACCCCATCAGGAAAAGAAGCACCAACGCGGCGAAGAGATGAATGGCCGATACTCCGGGAAACGCGGAAACTCTACCCAGACCGCTCGTTTCAGTTGCAGTGATATCCAGCCCCAATGGACGCTGATTCAAAAGCAACAGGACGATGACTGGGACCAACCAGAGGAGCATCCCTTCCAGAGAGGCCCACGCCTTGACCTGTCTACCCATGACACCGGCCCCGAGGGCTCCAGGCGATGCCGTGGCCCCAGCTGCCCGCGGCATGATGTTCGTGCGAGTTGCCCACAAACGGGTTCTGCAGGTAGTGGCGCCACACCGGGTTGGACGGGCGCCCCGTGCTCAATTCGAACACCTCAACCGCGACGAGTCTATTCACGCTTTCGTACCGCAATACCACAATCGACGCTCCCACGAAGGCAAGCCTGCGCATCGAATCCGGGTAGGCAGCCAGCCCTTCGGGCACACAATCCCGGATGTCATGTCTGCCCACTCCTCACCCCGTCCAATCACTCATCGGTTTCCCACGCACTGACCGAAGCATTCGACATCAACCGCAAAATGCGTCACCCCCGATACAGACGATGCACCTTTCATGATGCAGTCCGGTTGTCTGCCACCCGCTCTGCTTCGTGCCGGGAACCCATGGTCCTTTTTCGGGCGAACACCCGGGACAGCGGTGCCCGGCTCGCGCAACCATGGCAAAGGCGGGAGCGGCGTGATGAGTGCCCGGGTGAGCGCAGCCCGTGGCATGCTGGAACCGTCAGATCTCGAAAACCTTTACGTCGCAATACCGCCCCTCGTGAATGTTCCAGTTTTTCGCGAACTCGACCACTTCCTCGATCGACTCGTTCGGGTGGCACGTGGTTGTGCAGAATGCCCCTGGCTTCTCACCCGAAGCATCCAATTGAACGCACAAGCCATCCATCGCCTCTTCCCATTTTTCGCATTCCTTGCCTTGGGCACAGAACAGTTCGACACCGTCATCGATGAACTGTCGCAACAGGGCCTTGTGTGATTCCGAGTAACCCGACTGTGACACCAACACCACGCATTTGCCCCCATATTCCATTGCAAAGCTCCCACGTCAAGGTAGCCGGTCTTCCGACCTTCCAACCTGATCGGCGGGCAACGCTGAAGGCACGTGCGAGCGGACGCGAAGTGATGAGCGCTCGAGTGAGCCGCAGGCGAACGGCTTGACCGCCTTGCTAAGCGTACCGCCCATCAGAGCAAACCTCTGAGCCTGGCGGCCAGCCATGGCGATACCGCAGTAACCACGAGTACAAGCGGCCAAAGATTGCCACCTTTGAAAGTGTAGGCCTCAACAAGTTTGGAAAGCTCCGCGCCACGAGACAAGCTGAACGAAAACTCGAAAATCAACGTTAGTACCAGCCAACCTACCCCGATGAGCAAGAACTGCCTTGATCCCTGCCCACCTACCCAAGACACGAGAAGATAAGCGAGCACGAGAATAATGATGCTCAGCAAAACACCGCTCAATACCATACTTGGGATCGCACCAAAATTCGGAACAAGCACCTTTTCCCTCAGCAACCCGTTCAATACGGCAAGGACCAGTATCGCAAACCAGACAACTAGCGCTTTGACAGCCACACCGATGGACATCGACCAACCTTTTTACGACCAACAAGCTGTTCGAAACCGACGCTTGACCGTGGCACTCCATTTGCACCCGCGCCGGTCGGCCACCGTCAAGCGCCACACACGACAACGCGTTAGGGCCAATCTTTCAGCTACGGATGTGCTCAGCCTCCTTCCAATACTGCCGAGCTGTTTGCAGTACTACTTCCGGTGCGACGTCCACCGATACCGGGATGTTGACATCGAGCCCCATGCCCATGCGTTGTAAACGGGGCTTTTCCACCTGTTCGCTGAATGCGCCCGGCCGAAGACCAATGCGTAGCCAGGGTGGTAATCGAGGATGGCTATAGAAGAGATCCATACGAGCAACATCATTCCAGGGAACCAGATCTACGCCATGCTGTGTTTTCATATTCCCGGAGCTTATTCCAAAGCGATTGACGACGATTTTCTGTGGCCAGCTTCTGGCGTGTCGTTTCGAAAGCCAGAATGCCAACAACACAAATACAGAGAATACCAAAGTAAAAGCCAGCCTTATCTGTAACGAATCCAAAAACAATAACTGTACGAAAATGAAAAAACCACCCGAAATCAACGCCACATGCTGAATGTTTAATCCGCGACGATCAGGAAGGAATACTGTTTCATCACGCATGACAACATCCTGGGCACCAAGCAAAGTGGGAAATGCAACTGCAAAGCAATGGCGGCAACTCGATTCTGGCCCTAACGCCCAGTCAAGCGGCGGCCAGTACAGAGCACCGTTTGCGCAACAAAGGCAAAGCCATGCGCAACCAGGTGTGGAGTACTGGTCGCCCGAGAGAGCACAGCGAGCGGATTGACAGAATTATTGGCTTTCATCGCCAGTCTTTCCGGTAAATGTTTCGGTACCTTTCAACGTAACGGTACTTATCGAATCGCTCCAGTTGAACAATCCTGATGTGCTCGTCTGTGATATCCACAATCCGGCCACTATTCTCGCCAACATAGTTACCAATGACCACCCAATGTCCACGCCCCCAGAAATCTACCAACAAGGCACGGACACCGTTTGGTCCATCAGCGAACCCCGCATATTCCAAGCAGCCCAATGTCATCGCTTCATGCAACGGACCAAACGAGCCGGGGCCATCGGTATCTGCCCGCCCACCCTTTTCCTTGCCCATTTCCCCAACAAAAACGAAGCATGAATCTGCGCGGGCAGATGACAAATGCAATGAAACTGCCACAAGTATGAACAGCGACGGGATTCTCATGAAAGCTAACGCCCAGGTAAGCGACGCTCAGCTCACACCGACTGATCGAGCTAAAATGGCGTAGCCATGCCCGAGCGAGTACGGAGTGCTGAATGTCCGAGTGAGCCGCAGGCGAACGGCTTGACCGAATTGTTAGAAGCAATCTTCCTTGTGATGCCAGATACGAAGCACATAGATTTCCGTTTCGTGTACCAGATAGCGAGCAAGATTGTTCCCGGCGACCAAGTCGCGCACCGCCTCTGGATTCGGCGCTCGTTCGACTTTGGTGCCCAGCGTCGGAAACGCTTTCAGCTGAGCGATTCCCTTCAGGATTGTGGCCGCTGTTTTTTTCGCGGCACGAGGGTTCTTGACCTCGATGAACTCACGCAAGCGGCGAAGATCGCCAACCGCTTCGGGGGAATATCGGACCTTCATTTGCCCGGAGGGCTCAGCTCTTCACCAGACCCCCAACTTTCCAGCCAGGCATTCACCTCCTCCTCAGGGAGACTCGAACCACTCTTAATTGAATTGAGTGCTTCAAGCGTTTCGGACCACCGCTGTTCCTCGACCGACTGGCGCGCGATGTATTCCTTAATCGCCTGATTAATAATGTAATTTTTACTTCGATCGAGCTTCACCGCCAGTTCTTCCAGCGGACTCTCGATTTCCGGCTGCAATCTGATGCTCGTTACTCCCATCGCCCACGCTCCCGACACAAATTACACTGTATTACAGTGTAGCCTTCTATCTCGGATGGGACAACGCTTTCAAGTTTCTAACACCCAGGTAAGCGGCGTTCAGTACGGAGCGACTGATCGGGCCACAATGGCGAAGCCATGCGCGAGCAGGCGCGGAGTGCTGAACGTCCGAGTGAGCCGCAGGCGAACGGCTTGACCACCTTGTTAGGCGCGACTATTCTTTGTAATAACATGCGTTATAACGCTCCGTGAGGCCGCCGCCATGCTGAAGGTAAAAGTGACCGCCATTGGTAATTCGATGGGGATTGTGCTGCCAAAAGAAGCACTTGCGAAATTGCGCGCTGAAAAAGGTGACGTGCTGTTTCTGGTGGATACCCCAGATGGCTTGACGCTTACCCCTTACCAGCAGGATTTCGAAAGCCAAATGGATGCGGCCGAGAAGGTGATGAAAAAGTACCGAAATGCGCTCCATGAGCTTGCTAAATGAAAGAGCCCGTATGGGTGTTGCCGGAACTGGTATTGGCCGTACATCAAATGCTCGTTGCGGAGCACGGTGGGCTACCAGGCATTCGGGACCAAGCACTTTTAGATTCAGCTTTGGCTCGGCCGCAGCAAAAAGCGGCCTATGAGAGCGAAGCAAGCATTTTCGAACTAGCAGCCGCATACAGTTACGGGCTTGCCCGAAACCACCCATTCGTGGACGGGAACAAACGCATTGCACTTACCATTGCGGCCGTTTTCCTTGAGCTGAACGGACTCACTTTAAACGCACTCGAAGCAGAAGCAGTGATCGTGTACCAGCAACTCGCTGCAGGTGAGATCGGAGAAAACTCGTTGGCAGAATGGCTTCGCGATTCGAGCATTTCCAGCGCCTAACACCCAGGTAAGCGGCGTTCAGTACGGAGCGACTGATCGGGCCACAATGGCGAAGCCATGCGCGAGCAGGCGCGGAGTGCTGAACGTCCGAGTGAGCCGCAGGCGAACGGCTTGACCGAATTGTTATGTGCTTTCACGCCGCGGACAGCCGCTTAACTCTCAGCTCTTTGCGGTGTTGCTCGGCCTGCCACAGATCGTATTGCGTTGGCAAGCCCCGAGTTTTCTAGACAACTGACAGCTTCTCAAAATACCGTTGCTCATAGGCGACGGGCGACAGCCCATCGTTGTTGCCATGCCGGCGATTCGGGTTGTAGAAAAACTCGATGTAATTGAAGATCTCCGCGCGTGCTTCGTTCCGGGTCTTGTAGATCTTCCGTTTGATGCGCTCGGTCTTCAGCAGCGAGAAGAAGCTCTCGGCCACGGCATTGTCGTGACAGTTGCCCCGTCGACTCATGCTGGCTTCCAGGTTGTGGTCGTCGAGAAATTTGCGCCAATCGCTGCAGGTGTATTGGATGCCCTGATCCGAATGAATCAGCACCCGCTGCTTCGGTTGACGGCGCCAAACAGCCATCAGCAAGGCGTCGATGACCAGATCCGCCCGTGGATTGTTCTTCATGCTCCAGCCGATGACCTGGCGTGAAAACAGGTCGAGGACGACGGTCACGTACAACCAGCCCTCATGGGTGCGGACATAGGTGAAATCCGTGACCCAGGCCTTGTTCGGCTCGTCGATCTCAAACTGCCGATCCAGCGTGTTCGGCGCAACATGGCTAGCGTTGCCGCCTTTGAAGCCCGGATGACGCTTGTAGCCACGCTGCGAGCGAATACCAGCGGTTCGCATAATCCGATGTACCCGATTCTTGCCACAGGACTCGCCCGTGTCGCGTAGGTCTTTGGCAATATTGCGGTAGCCGTAGGCAAAGCCACTTTCAATCCAGAATTGCTTGATCTTGCCAAGCAGGCCCTCGTCTTCACGTTCACGTCGGCTCTTGGGCTGCTTCAACCAGGCGTAGAAGCCGCTGCGCTGAACCTCCAGGACGCGGCACATCGTTGCCACCGAGTATTTGCTGAGCCGGGACTTTATGAACGCGTACCTCGCTTTGACTCGCTGGCGAAGTACGCGGCGGCCTCCTTTAGGATGTCGCGCTCCTCTGTCACCCGCCTCAGCTCAGCCTTCAATCGCCGCAACTCCTCCTGCTGAGCGCTGATCGTCTGATGCTGGCTGCCCTGGTCACCGTAGCGCTTGATCCAGTCGCCCAGGCTCTTACTGGTTACCCCGAGACGCTGCGCCACTTCGCTGACCTTGTAGCCGCGCTCGGTGACCTGCTTCACCGCCTCAATCTTGAATTCTTCCGGGTAACGTTTCCCGCTCATTTCCACACCTTTTGGTTTGCGTTAGTTTAACGCTGCCGGGTGTCTACGATAGTCGGGGCTTGCCAAAGCGGCCTTGATAGCTCACTGTAGCCGCTACTTCGGGACCACGAAACCTTCTTGCTGCACCGCAGCCAATTTACTGGCACGAGCTTGCCAGCAATCGATTTCTTATGCGCGCATCTAACGCCAAGGTAAGCGGCATTCAGCATGGAGCGATTGCTCGGGGAATAATGGCGAAGCCATGCCCGAGCAAGTGCGGAGTGCTGAATGTCCGAGCGAGCTTGCGAGCGGCTTGACCGCCTTGTTAGCCGCGCACTTCTTCAATTTCATACCCGAGAGATCGGGCCTGCCGTATGAAATTATCGATGTTGCCCTTGCCCCATTCGGTACTAACCGCAACTTTGCAATCGGCGAGGTGAATCAGTTCGTTCGATTTTAGAAAGTGCCTCTTGTGGCTAGTTCTTTCCACAATTTCACGAGCCTCAGCTTCTTTGTTGAATACGCCGTTCGACCCCTGCAAATGCTTCGGGAATTGAACCTGCAGATCATGGCAAGACGTTCCTGCATGATCGGCCACATATTCTTTAATCACGGCGAGCACCAAACGACCTTTGCCAAGTTTCTTGCCGCGAAAACGGTACTTGGTTGTATCTCGTTTCCCGACAGTAGGAACAACATCAGAGGAATCTTTTTCCTCGGGGGAAGCATCGTGTTCGCTTACACCTTCGTAGTGATCGAGTATTCGCTCAATCACACTCGCTGGCGTATCAAAGCCCACAGCGTGCTTTTCGAGACGCGAATAAACATTGTCTGGAATTCGGACGACCGGACACATAACTATGCTCCCAAGTGAATTACATAGTTACATGATAACTTGTTTTCTTGATTGGTCAAAGCCGCCTTTTACGGCTAACGCCCAGGTAAGCGGCGCTCAGCATGGAGCGATTGCTCGGGCAAAAATGGCGAAGCCATGCCCGAGCAGGCGCGGAGTGCTGAACGTCCGAGTGAGCCGCAGGCGAACGACTTGACCGCCTTGTTAGGGCCGAACAAGCCAACTACGTACACTATTTGCAATTCCCTGATCACTTCTACCAGTTGTTGGCAGTTTCACGAATTTTCCGTTGGCGAGCTGCAAATGCGCACCCGCTCCCTTCTCCCAGGACACATTCTCGATCGATGATTTAGGGACATCTGTTTTCTTGAAGTTTTCGACGATCGTGACAAATTCACCGTTATCCTCAATTTTTGTCAGCGCCGCGGCCAGAAGCGCCAACGAGAGAAAAACCAACAACATTACCGTGCCCCAAAACTCCCAGCCCCGTTCTCCTGCGCTCAATAGAGCAACACCCAATGTGCAAAATGCCACACAAAAGGCCAAGACACCGTATACCCACGGTGCAGTTGTTATGCGGGTCCGAGACATCCCCTATTTGGCCCTAACGCCCAGGTAAGCGGCGCTCAGCTCGGAGCGCTTGCTCGGGCAACAATGGCGAAGCCATGCCCGTGCAAGTGCGGAGTGCTGAGCGTCCGAGTGAGCCGCAGGCGAACGGCTTGACCGCCTTGTTAGGCTTTTGGCTGGCACGACAGACCACTGAGCCTTCAGGCCGCACCGAATCGCTAAGTGCACAGCCAAACCTACCCATTTTTCGTAAAACAACCACCCATTAGCGGCCTGAAGGGTGTGCCAGCGGGCGCGGACTTTGGCGACCCGCCTGGCTCGCGCGTTGGAAACCGTTTGGCCATCGAGCTTTTCGTTTGCCACTGAACAGTTTCTCGAACGCTACGGCCCGACAGCGGTGCCGATGGATAGTCAGTGGTCGAATCGAACACCGTTCGCTGCAGCTTCTCGCTCGCCCTTATAAGCATCAAAAACTTCCTCTGCCTAACGCCCAGGTAAGCGGCGTTCAGCATGGAGCGATTGCTCGGGCAACAATGGCGAAGCCATGCCCGAGCAAGCGCGGAGTGCTGAACGTCCGAGCGAGCTTGCGAGCGGCTTGACCGCCTTGTTAGGCCTTACCACGGCTCACCGCGAAACTTCTGCAACTTTTCAAGAACTGAGGGATCAATTTCGCTAGGCCACACGCCATTTAGTAGCAACCGAAATTCAGGGTTTTGCCGGGCCATTTCCGCGACTTGATCGACGACCACTTTGCCATGCTCATTCAAAACATCTTCTAATGGCCCTGCAGCAAGAACCTGAAAGTAGCGATTTCCCGGTTTTGCATCTATACGCGCCAACACTTCCTCAATTGCTTCAAGGCACAGTGTTGGATTTTCTCTCGGTATCTCCCAGTCCAGCGTTGATTCCGAAACGCCAGGGCCGATGGCCGGCGGCTCCTCAGCCGACCACTTTTCAATCCACTCTTCGGCGATAGCAGCGGGAGTTCGTTCTTCCATTTCTTAGGCCTAACGCCCAGGTAAGCGGCGTTCAGTATGGAGCGCCTGATCGGGCAACAATGGCGAAGCCATGCCCGAGCAGGCGCGGAGTGCTGGACGTCCGAGTGAGCCGCAGGCGAACGGCTTGACCGCCTTGTTAGGCTTTTGGTTTGCGCGACAGACCCCTGCGCCTTCCGGCCGCACCGCACGCCAACCAGCAAAGCCGGACGTGCCCATTTTTCTGAAACAACCACCCATCAGCGGACTGAAGTGTGTGCCAGCGGGAAGCAATGCAGATGACTCTGCTTGCTTGCGCGTTGGTAGCCGTTTCGCCATCGAGCTTTTCGTTTGCCACTGAACCGTTTCTCGAACGCTACGGCCCGACAGCGGTGCAGATGGATAGCTGCCGTTCGAATCGAACACCGTTCGTTGCAGCTTCTCGCCCGCCCTTATAAGCATCAAAAACTTCCTCTGCCTAACGCCCAGTTAAGCGGCGCCCAGTACGGAGCGCCGTTTGCGCAACAATGGCGAAGCCATGCGCAAAAAGGCGCGGAGTACTGGGCGTCCGAGCGAGCTTAGCGAGCGGCTTGAACACTTTGTTAGGTCAAGCTTCGTGCAGCCAATTCAGATGGCGACATACCCCCTCTATGTCCGGAAACATAGACTGGTAGCTGATGCCCAGTGTATCTAAATGCACAAGAATATCTTCCCTCAATCGTGGCGGAACCTTTATCTCGATCAAAGACCGCTTGAGCTCGGTATTCTTCTCTAACGCGACGAACCTTTTCACTTTGGTTGAGTATCTATGTGCTGTAAACCAACCGCTTTGCGCCACAATTCTCGGGTTATTGAGATTGGGTTTAAATACACGTGTTTTCATAGGCCTGAATGGGTCTGGAGTTTTTTCTCTATCCAATAAAAACTCTTGCTCAGCCAAGAAAACGTAAACATAAGAGCTAGCCCGTGGTTTCGATCCTACACAAGCGAACCAAAGCGCCACCAATGGGTTCGACGTCCAATCCAGAAGTCGTGTCGCCATTCCGTAGTGTTGCGCCAAAACAAGCATATCCCATTGATCATTTAACCGCGTGTCAATGTGCAGGGTGCCACGCCTACGAAGCTCCGTGAGCATGACTTTCTCAAGTTGGGTTGTGTCTCTAGTTGGATCAGCTCTGGCGATCTTCGGCAGCAACGGGTGGTTTGCACTTTGTCCTCGAAACAGAACTATATCGCCCTTCTTAATCTCCGATAAGACATCAAGAAAATCTGTGAATCGTGCTAGCTCGGTGCTATCCATTGTGCATTCTCTTTCTTTGACCTAACGCCCAGGTAAGCGGCGTTCAGCATGGAGCGAATGATCGGGCAACAATGGCGAAGCCATGCCCGAGCAGGCGCGGAGTGCTGAACGTCCGAATGAGGAGCGAAGCGACGAATGGCTTGACCGCCTTGTTAGGCGTGCCGTACCCCGGACAGGCTTGATCTGCCAAGAGATAGCCTCCTTGGCTCCATAGCCAGCACCTTTGCGACGCTGTTTAATCGAATACATAGATCAATTGCACCAGACCGAACAGCGGAAGCAAACCCGCCGAAACGAAGAGCATTTTTTGGCCCAGCTTTTTTCTTAGCACAGCCGCAGCGATGGCGCTGAATAGCGCTGGCAAAAGACCATAAACGGTCGCCATTCCCGTGGCGATTCCATACTCATGCCGTAAAGGATTCTCAGTATCGACTAGGAATGCCAATGCGTAGAACGCAGCGACAGCGAGAAATAGATAACCAATGACGTCGCTTACCAGCAGAAACTTGCCCAGTGCGGTTTCCATATTTGCGCCTAACGCCCAGGTAAGCGGCATTCAGCATGGAGCGCTTGCTCGGGCAAAAATGGCGAAGCCATGCCCGAGCGAGTGCGGAGTGCTGAATGTCCGAGTGAGCCGCAGGCGAACGGCTTGACCGAATTGTTAGGCGTGCCGGCCTTCATCGAACCCGAAATGCCGAATGGCAGGCGACACACGCTGCCGTAACTTCGGACAGAGCACCGTATGCTGCGAGGACCTCCCCTTCTTGCGCTTTCAGGGCGAAATTGCTCGCCGCCCTATGCATGCTCGTACCAACCCGTTGCATTTCTTCCGGCATCACTTTCGCCATGTGACTTGCTCCATGGCTTTCGAGCGAACTCATACCCAAGCGTGACTCGGCAATTTCTGCCGCTTCGTCGAGTTCTCCGGCGGCCAGCTTTGCCAGGATTTGATTCAAAGATGCAAGATGATCACGCATATTCGCGAGCATGTGTTCCTGCATCATTGTTGGCATCTTTACTAGCGCTCGCTCATCGTCAACCGCCAGCGCTGCGCTTGATGAAAAGAGCGCAAAGATTGGCCCGATTAAGCCGAGTTTCGATTTCATCTTCACAATCTTCTTACGCCTAACGCCCAGGTAAGCGGCGTTCAGTATGGAGCGCCTGATCGGGCAACAATGGCGAAGCCATGCCCGAGCAGGCGCGGAGTGCTGGACGTCCGAGTGAGCCGCAGGCGAACGGCTTGACCGCCTTGTTAGGCTTTTGGCTTGCGAGACAGACCACTGCGCCTTCCGGCTGCACCGCACGCCAACCAGCACAGCCGGACCTGCCCATTTTTCCAAAACAACCACCTATTAGCGGACTGAAGGGTGTGCCCGCGGGAAGCAATGCAGATGACTCTGCTTGCTTGCGCGTTGGTAACCGTTTCACCATCGAGCTTTTCGTTTGCCGGTGAACCGCTTTTCGAACACTGCGGCCCGACAGCCGTGCCGATGGATAGCTGGCGTTCAGATCGAACACCGTTCGCTGCAGCTTCTCCGTTGCCCTTAAAAGCATCAAAAACTTCCCCTGCCTAACGCCCAGGTAAGCGGCATTCAGCACGGAGCGCTTGCTCGGGGAATAATGGCGAAGCCATGCCCGAGCACGTGCGGAGTGCTGAATGTCCGAGTGAGCCGTAGGCGAACGGCTTGACCGACTTGTTAGCGCTGCTTCTGCTGCGAGACATATTCATCGAGCAGTTGCCTGATCATTTTCTGATACTGCATGTGATGCTTCTTCGCAGCTTCTTTGAAAAAGGCGATGCTCTCCGAACTCAGAGAAATGGTAACTTTCGTTTGCTCATTCTTTAGCGCCAGTTCTTCAGGAGATGGAAGAAAATCGGGCACCAGTTTGATTTCGCCAATGGGCTCATCGCTATACCGAATTCGCTTGCTCATAAACCTTCTTACCCTCTCGCCAGTAACCAGCACCGATAATTCGGATGCGGCCAGATCGATACGTGAACCGAACGGTGAGAATTCCTGTGCCTTCCTCGTTTAAGCCAAAACAGTAATACCGCTTTTCCTTTTGGCTGTGCTTCAGATCTTCGGCAATTACACGTTTTGAATCGAGGAAGGCAGCCTGGGCTTCGCAAAACGTAACCCCATGTTTTCGCACGTTTTCACGATTCTTCGCTGAATCCCATTCGAAGTTCGATTCGTTCATGAGATAAGGATAGCAGAGAGTATGGCTATTTCGCCATATCCCGATTTTTGGGCGCTAACGCCTAGGTAAGCGGCGGCTGGTGTGGAGCGGCGTTTGCGCAATCATGGCGTAGCCATGCGCAAAAAGCCGCGGAGCACCAGACGTCCGAGTGAGCGCAGCGAACGGCTTGACCGATTTGTTAGCATATTCTTTTCCTGGGAGTTAGCCATGAGCGACCTGATTGATTATGCAGAGAAAGCCGGTTTCGCCAACATGCAGGAACGAATTGACGTTGCCTCCATGATTCAAAGGGAAGCGAACACTTTAATGGCGCTATTACTAGCAGGCGCCGGAACAGCGCTCGCATTCTCCGCAAACGAGAACGTTGAGAACATTCGCCTGCTCGGCGCTGCAATCGCGACATCCTTGTACCTGTTTCTAATCGCAGCCGTTCTGAACTGGAAATGCCTTGGCCTAATCGCATACCCGGCTAGCCATAACGTACCCAAGAACCTCAACAAGCCCGAATATGAAATTGCGGAGGTGCGCCAATGGGAGCTTGAAAACCTACAAGCCCGAATTGACCAGGCACTCGCAATTAACGAGACACGTAGCAGATGGCTCAACGGCAGCCGCTTGGCTGCAACGTTGACACCGCTTGCTACTGCCGCGGGGTGGGCCTTGGCCGGTCATTTGGCTGCTGATCCCGACGCTGCGGCTCTGGCTGCGGTATTGGATTCTCTCTCGAAGTATTCATAAGACCACCTGTAAAGATGCTAACGCCCAGGTAAGCGGCATTCAGCATGGAGCGCTTGCTCGGGCAAAAATGGCGAAGCCATGCCCGAGCGAGTGCGGAGTGCTGAATGTCCGAGTGAGCCGCAGGCGAACGGCTTGACCGAATTGTTAGGCGTGCCGGCCTTCATCGAACCCGAAATGCCGAATGGCAGGCGACACACGCTGCCGTAACTTCGGACAGAGCACCGTATGCTGCGAGGACCTCCCCTTCTTGCGCTTTCAGGGCGAAATTGCTCGCCGCCCTATGCATGCTCGTACCAACCCGTTGCATTTCTTCCGGCATCACTTTCGCCATGTGACTTGCTCCATGGCTTTCGAGCGAACTCATACCCAAGCGTGACTCGGCAATTTCTGCCGCTTCGTCGAGTTCTCCGGCGGCCAGCTTTGCCAGGATTTGATTCAAAGATGCAAGATGATCACGCATATTCGCGAGCATGTGTTCCTGCATCATTGTTGGCATCTTTACTAGCGCTCGCTCATCGTCAACCGCCAGCGCTGCGCTTGATGAAAAGAGCGCAAAGATTGGCCCGATTAAGCCGAGTTTCGATTTCATCTTCACAATCTTCTTACGCCTAACGCCCAGGTAAGCGGCGCTCAGCATGTAGCGAATGCTCGGACAAAAATGGCGAAGCCATGCCCGAGCAGGCGCGGAGTGCTGAATGTCCGAGTGAGCCGCAGGCGAACGGCTTGACCACCTTGTTAGGCGCGACTATTCTTTGTAATAACATGCGTTATAACGCTCCGTGAGGCCGCCGCCATGCTGAAGGTAAAAGTGACCGCCATTGGTAATTCGATGGGGATTGTGCTGCCAAAAGAAGCACTTGCGAAATTGCGCGCTGAAAAAGGTGACGTGCTGTTTCTGGTGGATACCCCAGATGGCTTGACGCTTACCCCTTACCAGCAGGATTTCGAAAGCCAAATGGATGCGGCCGAGAAGGTGATGAAAAAGTACCGAAATGCGCTCCATGAGCTTGCTAAATGAAAGAGCCCGTATGGGTGTTGCCGGAACTGGTATTGGCCGTACATCAAATGCTCGTTGCGGAGCACGGTGGGCTACCAGGCATTCGGGACCAAGCACTTTTAGATTCAGCTTTGGCTCGGCCGCAGCAAAAAGCGGCCTATGAGAGCGAAGCAAGCATTTTCGAACTAGCAGCCGCATACAGTTACGGGCTTGCCCGAAACCACCCATTCGTGGACGGGAACAAACGCATTGCACTTACCATTGCGGCCGTTTTCCTTGAGCTGAACGGACTCACTTTAAACGCACCCGAAGCAGAAGCAGTGATCGTGTACCAGCAACTCGCTGCAGGTGAGATCGGAGAAAACTCGTTGGCAGAATGGCTTCGCGATTCGAGCATTTCCAGCGCCTAACGCCAAGGTAAGCGGCGTTCAGCATGGAGCGGATGCTCGGGCAAAAATGGCGAAGCCATGCCCGAGTAGACGCGGAGTGCTGAACGTCCGAGTGAGCCACAGGCGAACGGCTTGACCGAATTGTTAGGTTTCATTCCGCGCACAATATTGGCCAACCGTGCTTCGACCGCCAGACTTGCTCCCCAAGCAAAAGCAGGACGCCAGGATTCGCGCAATCTGGCAAGAATTGACTCAGAGTTTTATAGAAGAAGCGCCAATCATACTCATGTAGTTCCGGGTAGTTCGAAAGTGCAAGGCCACCTGTACCAGGATCTGCGAATGTGTGTTCGCGAGCTCGCGACTGCAGGTTCGATGCGAAGCCCGAATAGACGAGACTCGTATTCCAATACTCTGCCATTCGTGAATCGTAGCGTGCGCACCTCGACTGCAAATCGTAGTTTTTTACATCAGCGATGTTGCCAGTACGCTTCTTTTTGTACTGACGCGCCCAAAGTGCCTGCCTAGCCAGCACTTCAAGTGGCGCATTTGTTTTGACGTAATACCAACCATTCTCGGCAGGCACTCGGGCTTGAGTGTGCCATTTGCGATTCGAGAAATCGATTTCGACTTCAATGAATTGGCCGGATAGAAAGTTGCGCAAATCTTCCATGAGAAACCTAACGCCCAGGTAAGCGGCGCTCAGCTCGGAGCGACTGCTCGCGCAACAATGGCGAAGCCATGCGCGAGCAGGCGCGGAGTGCTGAGCGTCCGAGTGAGCCGCAGGCGAACGGCTTGACCGCCTTGTTAGGCTTTTGGCTTGCGCGACAGACCACAGCGCCTTCCGGCCGCACCACTCGCCAACCAGCACAGCCGGACGTGCCCGTTATTCTGAAACGACCGCCCATTAGCGGACTGAAGGGTGTGCCAGCGGGAAGCAATCCAGATGACTTCGCTTGCTTGCGCGTTGGCAACCGTTTCGCCATCGAACTTTTCGATTGCCTGCGGACCATTCTTTTTGCATTGCGGCCCAACAGCGGAGTCGACGGATAGCCCGCGGTCGAATCGAACACCGTTCGCTGCAGCTTCTCCCTTGCCCTTAAAAGCATCAAAAACTTCACCTGCCTAACGCCAAGGTAAGCGGCGTTCAGCATGGAGCGAATGCTCGGGTAACAATGGCGAAGCCATGCCCGAGCAGGCGCGGAGTGCTGAACGTCCGAGTGAGCGCAGCGAACGGCTTGACCGCCTTGTTAGCGCTTTGCGATGCCGCAAGGAGAAACCTCAACGCCATTTCTCTCCGCATACCCGCAACCATAACGAACAAAGAATTCTTGTTCACCACCGTTGCCGAATGTCGCTTTTGCTTCTGAGTACTCAATGGTTTCATCTTCGCACACAGGACAAAAATAGCTCACTGACATAGAAGATGCGAACATGACAGACTGCTGAATTCGCTCGAACATTTCTTTCGCCGAAGTAAGATCTTTTTCTTTTTCTCGGATAATTTCAGCGTTAACTAATTGATCTTTATTCAGCCTTTCCAGCTCGGCAGATAACATAGCAATTCGTTTTGCAAGATTTTCCGAAAGAGGATCACTCCCCTGCGTGTGGTAAGCCTGTAGTTGCTTTTCCAAGAGGTGAATAGTTGCATCTTTGTTCTGAACCAATAGGCGATAGAGAACAAACGCACTCCCGACAAACGCGACAATGGATGCAATCTGGGTGAAGAAAAGCGTTTCGTTGGTCATCGGTTACTTTCTTGCGCTAACGCCCAGGTAAGCGGCGGCTGGTGTGGAGCGGCGTTTGCGCAATCATGGTGAAGCCATGCGCAAAAAGCCGCGGAGCACCAGGCGTCCGAGTGAGCGCAGCGAACGGCTTGACCGACTTGTTATAACGCGTTTTCATCTCGTGCTCGTAGCAAGAAGCGAATGAACGCCAAGCGCCTATTGCAGCTTGGACAGTACTTATCTTTCCCGACACTCGGCTTTTCGATGCTTTTCAAAAACTGCATTTTTTCGTAGCCGATTTTTGCGCCCTTCGGCAATCCAAAGTACGTGGGATCGTAAGACCCGAAATCGAGCGCACAGAAATCGCAGAATGCAGCTTCGATACCCTCGAAAACGCGATACTCACTGTACGTGAAGGAATCGTGCGCGAAACCTTCCGCGATATCCTGCTTCAAAATCTGCACACGGTCTTCTAGCGCACCGCATTCAATGCACGGTGTGACGTCCTTGACTTCCAGCTCTTCGCCGCATAATGGGCACTGCTCGATCTGCATGGCTTAAGCGTTATAACGCCCAGGTAAGCGGCGTTCAGCATGGAGCGAATGCTCGGGCAACAATGGCGCAGCCATGCCCGAGCAGGCGCGGAGTGCTGAACGTCCGAGTGAGCCGTAGGCGAACGGCTTGACCGCCTTGTTAGGCTTTTGGCTTGCGCGGCAGACCACTGCGCCTTCCGGCCGCGCCAGGCACCGATCAGCACTGCCAGACTTGGCCAGTTTTTTGAAACAACCACCCGTTAGCAGACTGAAGGGTGTGCCAGCGGGAAGTAATGCAGATGACTTTGCTTGCTCGCGCGTTGGTAACGGTTTCGCCATCGAGCTTCTCGTTTGCCGGTGAACCCTTTTTTGAACAATGCGGCCCGACCACGGCGCCGATGGATAGCTGGCGTTCGAATCGAACACGGTTCGCTGCAGCTTCTCCTTTGCCCTTAAAAGCATCAAAAACTTCCCCTGCCTAACGCCCAGGTAAGCGGCGCGCAGCATGGAGCGCTTGCTCGGGCAATAATGGCGAAGCCATGCCCGAGCTGGCGTGGAGTGCTGTGCGTCCGAATGAGGAGCAAAGCGACGAATGGCTTGACCGCATTGTTAGCGCGCTATCTGCAGTCTCTCCGAAAAACAATGCCGTTCAGCGTACCCCAATGGAAGCTTGCCACTCTATCAGGTTCAAATAGTACAAACTGTAAATCATTTCTGCCTATTCCCACTATCGGCTCACCGACGACTTTATTGCCAGCGAGTATCACTAGCTCCGAAATGTTTCTATTTCTTCCGATCCAATCATTTATTTCGTCACCATCCCTGAAAGATAATTGGTTTTTTTCGCTTATTAAGTTCGCGTAAACATTATTGCCAATTATCGCAGTTCCGCCTTTGCATTCGAACAACCGGCGGGAATTAATGTGCGATTCAGCTATCAACGAAAAAACATCTTGGCTCGTCAAGTTGTTTCGCTTTGCGATCCGATCCACTGATTCCTGAATGTCCTGCCATACTAGTGGTATGGACTCTAGGTATTCGTTTACCGATGTAGCCGGGTGAGTATCAGCTTGAGATTGGGCTGCGATCAGAACAAGTATTACCGACAAAAACTTCACATACCCCCCTTTTCAGCGCTAACGCCAAGGTAAGCGGCGCTCAGCTCGGAGCGCTTGGTCGGGCAACAATGGCGAAGCCATGCCCGAGCAGGCGCGGAGTGCTGAGCGTCCGAATGAGGAGCGAAGCGACGAATGGCTTGACCGCCTTGTTAGCCTATTCATGTGCGTTCACTTCAAGGAACAACGGGTTCCGCCTCATAGCTTTTGTACCCTGAAAGCAGACCGAACGGACTTCTTCTATTTGCCTACCTGACAGGTGTATGAATACGTTCGGGTGTTCCGATAACGCCCGAATCATACCCAGTACTTCGATCACGATCTTCGGAAACCCGTGAACTTCAATGCTCCACCCCTTCGGTTGGAAATGCATAAACTCGTTACGCAGTGTCTCCGCAAGACGCTCCAGAGACTTTTTCTGCGATTCGGTGAGTTGCTCCAACGCCCCAATGTTCTGACAGTGCTTTAAGGCTGACCAGAAAGATACGAGCCGGCCGTTTTGTTTCACCACGGATGAATCGTCGGTGCCCTTAGCAACGGTAATGGCGAAGCCGTACAAAGCACCATGAAGTGCAATAAACACCCACTTCCAAGCCCACTGGTCATTCTCCACTTCGGCAAGATGCAAGCGTACTTTCCGGAGGTAATCGAGGGCATTTGACCTTTCATCAAGCCGGAAGTATTTCGGGCGCACTTTCATATTTGAGGCTAACGCCCAGGTAAGCGGCGCTCAGCTCGGAGCGTCTGATCGCGCAAAAATGGCGAAGCCATGCGCGAGCAGGCGCGGAGTGCTGAGCGTCCGAGTGAGCCGCAGGCGAACGGCTTGACCGCCTTGTTAGGCGTTGCCATTGCTTCGCGCGGGCTCATAACCTGAGAACGCTGATTCGCATAGGCCGTGGAATCGCAGCGCTCTCCTGCCCGATTGCTGTGCCAATGCTAGGCGATTTTCTTTGGCCTTACGCCAGAAGGCTTGATAGTAGGTGTTTTTCGCAAAGCCCTTGAGAATCGCTTTCAACTGCGTATCGCTTAGACTCCCCATTTCGTGAAGCGTTTGAAGGTGCGATAAATGGAGATTGACGAAAAGATGCTGCTTTGCCGGGCCCTCTTGGCCGTCACCCGCCTCCTGTTGCCAGACCTTGATGAGGTCAGGGTGCTCAATCGCGAGCTTCAATAGTTCAAGGTGCGTGAGCCTCGAGGAGGATTCCAAGCTGACCTTCAGTTGCCTCTGCATTGCATGTAGCTGGCGAAAATACACCATCGCAGCAATAACTGCGGCTATAAGCAAGAGCAACTGCAGAGCTACTGAAAATTTTTCGTATTCACTCATCTCGACTGTCCATTACCTATTTACGCCTAACGCCCAGGTAAGCGGCGCTCAGCTCGGAGCACTGGATTGCGCGAAGATGGCGAAGCCACGCGCAAGCCGGTGCGGAGTGCTGAGCGTCCGAGTGAGCCGCAGGCGAACGGCTTGACCGCCTTGTTAGGCTTTTGGCTGGCACGACAGACCACTGAGCCTTCCGGCTGCACCGCACGCCAACCAGCACAGCCGGACCTGCCCATTTTTCTAAAACAACCACCTATTGGCGGACTGAAGGGTGTGCCCGCGGGAAGCAATGCAGATGACTCTGCTTGCTTGCGCGTTGGTAACCGTTTCCCCATCGAGCTTTTCGTTTGCCGGTGAACCGCTTTTCGAACACTGCGGCCCGACAGCCGTGCCGATGGATAGCTGGCGTTCAGATCGAACACCGTTCGCTGCAGCTTCTCCGTTGCCCTTAAAAGCATCAAAAACTTCCCCTGCCTAACGCCCAGGTAAGCGGCGTTCAGCATGGAGCGATTGCTCGGGCAACAATGGCGAAGCCATGCCCGAGCAATCGCGGAGTGCTGAACGTCCGAGTGAGCCGCAGGCGAACGGCTTGACCGCATTGTCATGTGCTTCTACGCACTCAGCCAAAAAAGCACGCATATTCATCACGATCCACGACGGCCAAAAACTTTTCCAGCGTTTCTACCTCTGGATTTGGCTCGTACCCATGCCACTTAAGATCGGCCCGCTGCCAATAGACTTTCCAGATTCGCTGCGTTTTTACGTAAGTTGCTTTTGCCACAGGGTGCTCAATTTTCTCTTCGGGATGGCGCCAGCGCGGGCGAACCTCGAAGATTTCTACGCTTTGCCCTTTTACTCGAAATCCGAGATCAAGTTCTGGCCGAATGTGCGGTGGCGGGCGGTGCTTCTCGACAAACGCGCGAACCTCCTTTTCGATCTTTTTTGTTTCGAATTCGCTCAGAGCCATTTTTTACACATAACGCCGTGGTAAGCGGCGCTCAGCTCGGAGCGGTTGATCGGGCAACAATGGCGAAGCCATGCCCGAGCAACCGCGGAGTGCTGAGCGTCCGAGTGAGCGCAGCGAACGACTTGACCACCTTGTTAGCCATTCGCGATCTGCTCTTTTGATGCCTCGATCTGTTTGCGCAACTCTCGATGCATGAACTTTGCTCCGCAATACCAAAGCTCAAAAACTTCTTGGTACAGCTCACTGACTTCGCTGGTTCGGGCAACAACCGCGTTTTCATCGGCCTCAGACGCCAGCTGATGCGCTACGAACCTTCGAACTTTGTTGAATTTGCGGCAAGCACCAACCAATGCACCTTTTTCTTTGAACTCCATGCATATGCTATTGAATTCTTCTACCAATTTACCAAATGTGAGTTCTGATCCATTGGGCATGATCGCAATCTGATTGGGGTATATGGCGATCTGGACGATGAACTCGGATAAGCGAAGCAGGTTGAACAGCAGTTCCTCAATTACCTGCTGGTATATGACGGTTGCAGCGATGCAGCCTGATACGCCACCGTTTTCGAAAGCGCTCTCGGCCTCCCAGGCTAAACCACGCAGATAACCGCCATCATAAAAATGCAGATACCCGTCTGGGTTCGCAACCTTCTTCTTGAGCTCTGCAAGGTACGGATCCATTTTCTTGTGGCTAACGCCCAGGTAAGCGGCATTCAGCATGGAGCGCTTGCCCGGGCAAAAATGGCGGAGCCATGCCCGAGCAAGTGCGGAGTGCTGAATGTCCGAGCGAGCTTGCGAGCGGCTTGACCGACTTGTTAGGTGCCATTTGCCAGCAAGCCATAAACCGAGAACGCAAGCGCTGCCAGCGACGCCCAGAGTGGAACGAGAAAACGGTAATACGACTGCTCGTGCTCGGCCAAAACCGCTGCTAGCAATGGAAAATGCACTGTATGCCGATCTGACCCCGTTTCCATGGAAAACAGCGAAACCTTCGCTCCATCCTCTTTTTTGTAACCGTACTTTTTATCCAGGTGATAGTACAAGCGGCCAAACACGATATCTGGATCGGTGCCAAATTCTTTCGCGATTGCGGCGCAATCGATAGGCACATATACCTTTGCAGCACGTTTCGGATCACTTCGATCGAATGCCACGAAATCATCATAGTAGCGATCGTAGATCTTCCTCAGGAGCCGACGATCCGTGAATGTTTTGCCCATCCGTTTCTGCACCTAACGCCAAGGTAAGCGGCGTTCAGCATGGAGCGGTTGCTCGGGAAAGAATGGCGAAGCCATTCCCGAGCAAGCGCGGAATGCTGAACGTCCGAGTGAGCGCAGCGAACGGCTTGACCGCCTTGTTAGATGGCCAACGGAGTGCGGAAACTCCCAAGCAAAAGATTGCCCGATCTGCTTCACTGCCTGTTTCTTCCTCTTCCCTGTCGGCATTCTTCCGATGCCGATAAGGCCGATACTACGACAATTGGATTGGCACGCTACGAAGCTAGATGAATCTGCCTTCGAACTCGACGACTCCACTGCCACACCCTTCCTCGGTACCGCTGGCTCGCCGCATCACTGCGAGCACCTTCCGCCGATTATGGCCGACGAACAAAGAATACGGCCTTCCCTAATCTGCCATGGCGCCCATCCTCGGGGCCACGAAACCTAACGAACCTCAACTGCCCGAACCCTCGTTTTCGATCAGCAGCAGTAACCTTCGACGGACACCATCTAACGCCAAGTTAAGCGGCGCCCAGTGCGCAGCGCCGTTTGCGAAACAATGCCGAAGGCATTCGCAAAAAGGCGCGGAGTGCTGGGCGTCCGAGCGAGCATGGCGAGCGGCTTGAACGCCTTGTTATGTGTTTTCATGCCAAGTGTTCCGCAAGGAATCGTTGAACCCAAGCGATCATGGATGCAACATCTTCCTTCGTGAACTCTTCAAAATGCCCATGATCCGCATTGTTTCGCACATCAGCGTAAGCTGTGATGTTCTTCTGGACGAGCTTGGAATACACAGAAGCACGAGCTAGATCTGCATTAAGCCGATCAATTTTCGTTCTCTCTGGCACCTCTATCGAATGTTGTGCGCAAAGCTTGCGCAAACCATCTTCTAAAACAGCCCCACCCAAAGATGCGGCCGGCACGTGAAAACCGTTTTCGAGCAGATGCTGTGCTTGCTCAAGGAAATCCACAAACAGTTCAGCAGCGACGAGGCTTCTTATATCGAAGAGCATCCCCGCTCTGTAATCACCCGCTGCGGCTTGAAGGATAGCGAAGCAATCTCGATAGTAGTAACTATTCAATCCGGTTCGTTCGCCATCAGCGATCTTTCTCAATTCTCTGTAGTGATCACTGCTCTCACCGCACGCGCGCCGTATCAAGTTCAATGATTCAGTGCGAAAACGAACGTAATCAACTTGCTCTGGATGGCGATAATTATCATCGCTTGGCCAACCGTACTGCCTAAGAATCTGCTCCCCTTCTTTTAAGAGGCAGTCGAAACGCTCGACCAATCGTTCATCAATCATGGTTTTCCTTACGACACATAACGCCCAGGTAAGCGGCGCTCAGCTCGGAGCACTTGCTCGGGCAACAATGGCGAAGCCATGCCCGAGCAGGCGCGGAGCGCTGAACGTCCGAGTGAGCCGCAGGCGAACGGCTTGACCGAATTGTTAGGCGAACGGCGCAGTTTGCAAGACCCTGGGTTTCTCATTGGCCTACCTTAACCAAATAGACTGCTGGAACCGTAAAACACACCCAAGCGATTGCGATAGCGATTCTCGCCGAATTCAGCCGCTGACCAGCACCAGGAAGAAACCAATCTGGTTTAAACAACCAAATTGGCGAAAACAAGAACCAACTTCGATTTATGGCTGGCTTCAGGTACGGCGAGAGCGAGCTGACGTGGAAAAACCACACCGCGACCAAAGCGAAGTTTGCAACAAGCGTAAATACAAGCAGCCACCTCATTCGCTCACCAAGAGCCCTAGCCCATATAGAACCGATATCGAAAGCACGAAGATCTGCAGTACTCTTCCCGTTTTCGCTAAACCCGGATAACGGGCTTTGATCTCAGCATTGAACGGCCAAAACTGAATGGAAGGAGGCCTTTGTTTCGTTTCAACCTCGAAGGCATGCAGCACGTGCATCGATAGAAACAGCAAGACGAAACCTGCGAGAATCGCCATCCCCAGCATGATTCGAAGTACCAATTCCATTCTTACGCCTAACGCCAAGGTAAGCGGCGCTCAGCATGGAGCGATTGCTCGGGCAACAATGGCGAAGCCATGCCCGAGCAGGCGCGGAGTGCTGAGCGTCCGAATGAGGAGCAAAGCGACGAATGGCTTGACCGCCTTGTTAGGCGCTTCGCCCCACTATCCATCTTTGTACCTGATGAACGAGTAGCTGGTGAACCCAAAAAGATTACGTTTCTCGCGAAGCACAACGTTGGCACCGGGTTTGTAACTCATGCGCTTTCCCATTCTGGCTGTGATCTCCTGCCCATCATCGAGTGCAACCACCATCAGCAAGAACGTTCCTTCATCGGATTGTTGCGATGTGACACTCACTGCAGTTCCTTCCCTAGTGCCAACCGTTTCGAACGGGAAATACCAGAGAAGGAAGACAATCGCAGGAATCAGTGCCCCGGCGACCTCTATTCCGATTTTCAAGCGACGCTTGCGAAGTTCTCGATCAAGTTCCTTTTTCTTCTCCGGGTCCATTTCTTTTCACGCCTAACGCCCAGGTAAGCGGCATTCAGCATGTAGCACTTGCTCGGGGAACAATGGCGAAGCCATGCCCGAGCAAGTGCGGAGTGCTGAATGTCCGAGTGAGCCGCAGGCGAAAGGCTTGACCGACTTGTTAAGTTTCGGCTTCATGCGCCCTCGCTGGCCAATATTGCAGAGCTAATGCAGCAACGGCCAGTGCTAAACCCGAAAGGCCGTTTGCCGCAGTTAGGAAAGCCATTAGGAAGAATGCCCACGGTCGTATCGCTTTGCCAAGGTAGACGAAATAGCCAAGCGCAATTCGAGAAGCCAGAAGGACGGCTTCCACGGCCAATATTCCAACAAACCAAGGCATGCCAGATTGCGGCGATGCCCAAGCTTCCCAACTTTCCCGAGCTTCCGGAACATTGGAAAGCTTCAATATCAGGAGGAGAATGCCACTTGCGATCAGCGCAACTCCAACTCCTTTTTGCATCAGCGCTCGGTTCATGGTTTTCGAAACTTAACGCCAAGGTAAGCGGCGTTCAGCATGGAGCGAATGCTCGGGCAAAAATGGCGAAGCCATGCCCGAGCAGGCGCGGAGTGCTGAACGTCCGAGTGAGCCGCAGGCGAACGGCTTGACCGCATTGTTAGGGCATTTATTCATTAGTTAACAAGCAACAGTATGAAAGTGACAATGACCGCACCCCACCACGCCCTGTAAATGCTTAGATATTTCGCAACTACTTCATCGCCAAGCACTCTGTTCTTTTCAGAAGCCTCTCGCCAAAAGCTGGAGATGTTCAACATGGCCGAATTAGTTTTCGATGCCATTGTGTAGCCAAGGGCTTCATATCTGCGCTTTATCTTTGCAGCTAAGTATGGCGCGAACAACTGCACTACAAATAACACTGCCAAAATCGCCCAGAGCACCACTTCGATTGTTGTTGAAGATTCCGTCAAGGTTAGGGGCGCCCTGCATGGCACGACTCATCGCTTGCCAATGAAGTAGCGAATAGCGAGAAAACACCCGGTTTTCGAACAGACAAACGTTTCGCTCCTCCAGCATCTGAAAATGACAGCGAAACGGTGGGCGAGATAGGCACCCCAGCAGTCATTCGCACAAGCGTTGTATCAAGCTCCATTCTGCTATTCAGCCCTAACGCCCAGGTAAGCGGCGCTCAGCTCGGAGCACTGGATTGCGCGAAGATGGCGAAGCCACGCGCAAGCCGGTGCGGAGTGCTGAGCGTCCGAGTGAGCCGCAGGCGAACGGCTTGACCGCCTTGTTAGGCTTTTGGCTGGCACGACAGACCAGTGAGCCTTCCGGCTGCACCGCACGCCAACCAGCACAGCCGGACCTGCCCATTTTTCTAAAACAACCAACTATTAGCGGACTGAAGGGTGTGCCCGCGGGAAGCAATGCAGATGACTCTGCTTGCTTGCGCGTTGGTAACCGTTTCCCCATCGAGCTTTTCGTTTGCCGGTGAACCGCTTTTCGAACACTGCGGCCCGACAGCCGTGCCGATGGATAGCTGGCGTTCAGATCGAACACCGTTCGCTGCAGCTTCTCCTTTGCCCTTAAAAGCATCAAAAACTTCCCCTGCCTAACGCCCAGGTAAGCGGCGCTCCGCATGGAGCGCCTGATCGGGCAAAAATGGCGAAGCCATGCCCGAGAAGGCGCGGAGTGCTGAGCGTCCGAGTGAGCCACAGGCGAACGGCTTGACCGCCTTGTTATGCGCGCACCTACTCATGACTCTTCGCATTGCCCGTTTTCATTTGCTCTTCCATAGCTTCAAATGCCTTCTTCCTGCCCTCGTGGAGGTCCAAAATTAGAGACCTTAATTTTTCGTGTTCGGGACGAACCTTTTCGGCCTGCTCATCGAGAAGCATACTAAGCTTTCGGCAACTTTCGATCGAGGTATGATCAAACTCACCAAGCAACTGGTGAATGAGCTTGTTCCTTTCCTCCACCAACGCCCCGAGTTCCGCTTGCCGTTGTTCGACAAATGCTTGATCTGCTTCGATACGAGATGAGAACCCAACCCAGAATTCATCTACTTCATCATTCGATTCTTCCATGGCTTCGGCTGGGGCCGAATAAACAGAGCCCACGAAGCTCTTGACGAGGTTTCCCATCGTTTGTCGCGACACAGCATCAATCGCCTTTTCGTGATTGGATCGCAGTTCGCTGGCTTTCCCCCCAAGCTTGGATCGCGACACAAGGATTTTCAGCATCGCTTCCATTCTTTGGAAGTTGAGCACATTTCTTCCAATCTTCCTCAACACTTCGTTGAGTACAGCTTGATGCTCGGTCTCGATCATTTTTTACGCATAACGCCCAGGTAAGCGGCGTTCAGCATGGAGCAGTTGCTCGGGCAAAAATGGCGAAGCCATGCCCGAGCAAATGCGGCGTGCTGGACGTCCGAGTGAGCTGCAGGCGAACGGCTTGACCGCCTTGTTAGGCGCTTCGTGATTCACGACTTACCCCCGGCCTTGTGAAGCGCAGTATTGCAACGAAAAGCCAACTCCCCCCAACGCTCAAGTGCCTCGGGTGGCGTGTTTTCCGGAAGGTTACGCCATTGACTAAGAACAAGTTCAATTTGCTCCGGCTCTAGCCATAAAGCGATACGCCCCTTTTCTTGCTCGGCTGCTGAGTTTGTACCGCGATCATCTCGGAGCCGAGACATTGCTGCTTTCAGGGCATCTTCATACCGCCCGGTGTAGCAGTTACCTACGATTCTCTCTAGGACACATTCCATGTTCCAAAGCGCTCTTTGCTCCGCCTGGTCTTGGATGCCCAGAATCTCTTCTGAGGAATATCGATGGAAAAACTCCCACAGAATCAGAATTTCGTCATCGGTTAAATCAAGATCCATCTTTCTTACGCCTAACGCCGAGGTAAGCGGCGTTCAGTATGGAGCGACTGATCGGGCAAAAATGGCGAAGCCATGCCCGAGTAGACGCGGAGTACTGAACGTCCGAGCGAGCGCAGCGAGCGGCTTGACCGCATTGTTAGCTTTCGCCAAATTCTTTCCACAACTCGACCACTTGCCGCCCCATTGACGATGCCTCGTAAAAAAGCTCCCCTGAATCCGCGTACGTTCGACCCGCCGTGATGATCGTTAGCCCCGAGCTAACTAGCGACTCCATATAATGTTTTTGCGAGCTCTGCTCATCAGCGCCCAGCACAAGGAACTCTTCGAGATCATCTAAGAATGCCGTATCGATCGCCGCCGCTACTCTCCTGAACTGAATTTGATCCAATCGCCCTGCAAGGAAACACGCAAAATAGAAGCCTAGCAACTCCGCCTTCTTCATTTCAGATAGCTTATCTAAGACAAGCAGGGCGGCTTCTCCAGCACGCCTCATCGATTCTTCATCAGACAGAACACTTCGCCGAAACTTCCACTTTTCCTCTTTCGATAGGCATTCGATCTCTTGAACGAACCGCTGCACTTTTGAGACAAAGAGCTTTTCTCTCAAATCCAGCGTGCCCGAAACAATCTTTATAGCTGTCCCGACGACAGGAATATTTTTAACCACCTCATTTTCAATGAGGGAATCGGCCAACGCCTCTGCGCCTTCGAGTGAAGCCTCCAGAAACTTGTTGATGTCGTTTGCCATACTTTTAAAGCTAACGCCGAGTTAAGCGGCGCCCAGTACGGAGCGCCGTTTGCGCAAAAATGGCGAAGCCATGCGCAATAAGGCGCGGAGTACTGGGCGTCCGAGTGAGCGCAGCGAACGGCTTGAACGAATTGTTATGTTCAATTTCCTCCCTGCACACTGAAATAACCCCCATCCTTAGAAAATTGCCCATAGCAAAGGAAGAACTGAGCCAATCACCGCATAGCCAAGGAAAAGAACGCTCGCGCTGATTAAGGTTACTAGGAAAAGCCGCCGTACTTTGGCATTCCCCAGGAAATCAGCCTTGGCACCAATCAGTGTTGCGATTGAAGTGACCCCAAAACTGAACGCGAACTCCCAAATCGCTTGCAACCCCGCTTCATTATCTGCTTCGGATAAAAAAAATCCGGAGCCAAGATGGTAAACGCCTGCTATCAGAAACAACCAACCGACGGATAGAACCACCATTGCTAGCGCCAAGAGTAGTTTCTTACCCATGGTTACGCCGATGCTTACAGAACATAACGCCCAGGTAAGCGGCGTTCAGCATGGAGCGATTGCTCGGGCAACAATGGCCAAGCCATGCCCGAGCAAGCGCGGAGTGCTGAGCGTCCGAGTGAGCTGCAGGCGAACGGCTTGACCGCCTTGTTAGGCGTGCCACTCTCAGATGCCATTGCCTTCTCGCCGCACTGTTCGCGCCACCAACAAAACCAGCCCGGCCGAAAATGCCGGCAACCCGACGAACAAGGCCACGACAACGCCTTTAACCGGGACGACATCTATTTCCAACAACTTAATCACTACCGCAAACAGCAAAGATACCGCACCAAACCAGATGCACCATTTTTCAAAACGATCCTTTCGATCGCCTTCCGGCAGGACCACTGACAATAGGACGCCCGCCGGAATGCCCACACCAAGCATCATTGCGACTGAGGCCCAATCCATCCTTTTTAACGCCTAACGCCCAGGTAAGCGGCGTTTAGTATGGAGCGGATGATCGGGCAACAATGGCGAAGCCATGCCCGAGCAGGCGCGGAGTGCTGAACGTCCGAGTGAGCCGCAGGCGAACGGCTTGACCGACTTGTTATGTTCGCTTTCCTCTCTGAACACAGAAATAAACTCGATACTTAGAGGCTTGCCCATAGGAACGGAAGAACCCCGCCAATGACCGAATAGCCAAGGAAAAAAACGCTGGCCCCGACTAAGGTGAGCAGGAAAAGGCGCCGAACTTTAGTGTTCCCCAGAAACTCCGCTTTGGCACCAATCAGTGTTGCGATTGATGTAGCCCCAAAACTGAACGCAAACTCCCATATCGCTTGCAACCCCGCTTCATTTTCTCCCCCAGACGGAAAAAGCGCCAAGCCAAAATGATAAACGCCTGCTACCAGAAACAACCAACCGACGGATAGAACCGTCATTGCCAGGGCTAGGAGTACCCTTCTACCCCGGGTTTCGAGCATGCTTAAAGAACATAACGCCCAGGTAAGCGGCGCTCAGCATGGAGCGGTTGCTCGGGCAACAATGGCGAAGCCATGCCCGAGCAAGTGCGGAGTGCTGAGCGTCCGAATGAGGAGCAGAGCGACGAATGGCTTGACCGCCTTGTTATGTTCATATTTCCGCTTTAAGCCTCAATGGAAATCAGCTGATTGTTGTGGTTTCTTCGAGGTTCGCTAACGACATGAGCCCATACTTCGTACTCTTCTCCTTGAGTAGAACCTCCGGCACTTTGGCAGAAGTTTTGTAAGTTTCATGATCCTTATCGATGCTAATCTTTGCCGTTTTGGCATCGTACGAGGCCCCATACTTCTCGTAGGACTGCGTAATACCCAAACCGATTTGCTGGGCAATTCGTGCCACCGCTACGGTGAACAGCACATCCATTCCTAGCTTACTCGGCAAACCCTTCGACAAAGTTTCAAGAACCTCATCCTCTTTGTGGTGGACATGAGCGCCACCGCCTCGATCGGCTACGGTTTTGATCAAACTGCGAATTGAGAGGTGAAATGGATGGACTGTAATCAATTGATCCATCCAGGCTGTTACGGATATTGGACTGCTATTCTTATCTAGCAGGAAGTCGCCGATCTCAAGCCCATTACTAAACACTGTGATCTCGAATGGCATTAGCGCCAATTTCGGCGACATTTCTGGACCGCCACCACTCACTCTCAGCATATTGGCCCACGGCGTAGCATCATCGAATGTGCCGTGTTCTCTGTACGTGATGCTCTGCAAGGGCGTAATCACTAGCCCATCGAATAGCCGCACAATGAGAGAATTTTCTTTTTCTCTGTTCTTATCGCTGAGCAAGATCCGGAGCTGAGCCGAAATCGGCCGGTACATATGGCTTTCGCCCGCGTAAAAGCACCTAAGGCAAGTATCAATTACTTTGAAGCATTCAATGGCCTCTCGAAATTCTCGGTCCGCTGGATTCATGCGAGTTTACTCATTGAACATAACGCCCAGGTAAGCGGCGTTCAGCATGGAGTGCTTGCTCGGGGAAAAATGGCGAAGCCATGCCCGAGCAAGCGCGGAGTGCTGAACGTCCGAGTGAGCGTAGCGAACGACTTGACCGCCTTGTTATGCGCATTCTTGCTCCAAAGCCTCAACGACCACGGTTACTCGACAATGCTTCGAATATGAAGCCTTCCAAACGTGCCGTGTTCAATTCTTCCAGTAAACCTTTGAGCTCTGAAGCCAGCGCATTCAATTCACCAGCTGTCGGAAGCGGATGCCACTCATGCTTTTCGGTACGCCGCAAAGGCTCCCCATCCAATTCTTTTGCCCAGATTCCATGCATTAGCTCGTTGCGCCCCTCTGTTGCTCGTTCGCAACGTTTTAGGAGCGCTTGCAGCTTTAACAGTGCTTCGCTTTCTCCGAAGCGCTTTCGAGCTAGCTTTCGGACTCGATCTCGCAGCTGGCGCGACCCATCATAAGCTGTTGCATCTAGCGCCTCTTCTATGCCGAGATTCGCAAGGGTTTTGATTGTCATGCGCAGGACATAGTTCAGATGCTCATGCCTTAGCGCCACCTCCCCAAATGCGGCGAGGAGTTCCCGGTCTTCTGGGATATGAAACGAAATCATCGACGCCAACCGATTCTCTCCTTAGTCGAGCACTTGCACCGAGATTGCAGTTCGGCTTTGACACGCATAACGCCCAGGTAAGCGGCGCTCAGCTCGGAGCACTGGATTGCGCGAAGATGGCGAAGCCACGCGCAAGCCGGTGCGGAGTGCTGAGCGTCCGAGTGAGCCGCAGGCGAACGGCTTGACCGCCTTGTTAGGCTTTTGGCTGGCACGACAGACCACTGAGCCTTCCGGCTGCACCGCACGCCAACCAGCACAGCCGGACCTGCCCATTTTTCTAAAACAACCACCTATTAGCGGACTGAAGGGTGTGCCCGCGGGAAGCAATGCAGATGACTCTGCTTGCTTGCGCGTTGGTAACCGTTTCGCCATCGAGCTTTTCGTTTGCCGGTGAACCGCTTTTCGAACACTGCGGCCCGACAGCCGTGCCGATAGATAGCAGGCGTTCAGATCGAACACCGTTCGCTGCAGCTTCTCCGTTGCCCTGAAAAGCATCAAAAACTTCCCCTGCCTAACGCCAAGGTAAGCGGCGGTCTGTGCGGAGCGCCGTTTGCGCAACAATGCCGAAGGCATGCGCAATAAGGCGCGGAGTACGGGACGTCCGAGTGAGCGCAGCGAACGGCTTGACCGAATTGTTAGGGTTGCTTTTCATTTGTGCCCTCTTTTGAATGACCAAAGCAAGCCGCGACTATCAAACTGCACGATTACGGCATCACCGGGGCGTAGGCGAACGGAATCCATGCTAGTGGGTTTCGCGGAAATATTGACCTTCTTTCGCACGTACTTCCTGCCACCTTTTTCTCTCCATTTGGGCGGCACCCACCGTCTTTGGGACCGGATGGTTATGACTCCGGAAGGCCGCAGCAGCCCTCTCTTTCGGAAACCACCGGATAGGCGGATTGCGCTTCGCAGTGTTGAGAAGCGGGGCACCTCTAAATAGCCTGGATTGACCACGCAACCCCCGATCCAAACATCCATGCTCAGCACTTAGTAACCCTAACGCCCAGGTAAGCGGCGCTCAGTATGGAGCGCCTGATCGGGCAAAAATGGCGAAGCCACGCCCGAGCAGGCGCGGAGTGCTGAACGTCCGAGTGAGCCGCAGGCGAACGGCTTGACCGACTTGTTAGGTTGCAACACGCTCATGCCCTAGTGAAGCCTTGTGCAATCTGTAACACCGCCGCACTTTCCAGCAACGCCCCATTCGCACACTGTAAGGAACCACCGATTCGTGGCCGGACAACCCGGGAGCTTTTCCAATTTGAGCATTTGCCAGATTCACATGACCTTCCAGGCGCTATTCGCGCTCCCAAGGTTGCTTCTTCCGTTCGAAAGCCGACATTGCCTCTTTCGAATGAATATGCAGCACTTTGAGGGGGCCAACTCCGAAAGCCATGCCGATAAACAGAACTGCGAAATAGCAACCTGCAACTCCGAAGATTAGAGCATGAAGAGCATTCGGCATGAATTTCTCGCAGCAGGTAAAAATGGCAGCGAACACGAGGACAGAAAGGACAGCAAAATGCTTGAGATATGCCTGCTCTCTGGGGTTCATCATTTCACAACCTAACGCCCAGGTAAGCGGCATTCGGCACGGAGCAGTTGCTCGGGCAACAATGGCGAAGCCATGCCCGAGCAAGTGCGGAGTGCTGAATGTCCGAGTGAGCCGCAGGCGAACGGCTTGACCGACTTGTTAGCCATTCACAGCTCGTATTCTTGGACAATGAAGGCCGATGATTTCGAATGATCGATGAAATTGCCCTCATCTTCTTGCAAGGCCGCACCAAGTTTTTGGCCTTCCGGAGAACTCATGCCTTGAATCAACGCCTCTTCGGATTCAAACCAAACCTCCGCAACACCATCATATTCGGGCTGCATTCCTCGCGAGGTTCTTAACCCCTCATTCAACGGGCTATTCAGCGTATGAGACTGAACATATTTTTTTGCTCCCATCGCATCAGCATTGCGCATGAAGAAAGGGCCGTGGCTATTCCGCCAGTAATCTTGGAACTGCTCTCGGGACATATTGGGATGGCGAGTGATGCACATTACGAACTTGATCATGATTCATTCCCTATTGGCTTGGGACTGCCTTCTTTTGGCTAACGCCCAGGTAAGCGGCATTCAGTACGGAGTGCTTGCTCGGGCAACAATGGCGAAGCCATGCCCGAGCAAGTGCGGAGTACTGAATGTCCGAGCGAGCCGCAGGCGAGCGGCTTGACCGACTTGTTAGCTTTTACTTCGCACATTTCACCGCCCACCATGTTTCAGCCTGACTCTCCCAGAGGGATTGAACTTGACTGACGATTTCTCGAGGTAGCAAAGGCTGACCACGGTACTCACCGTAGCTCGTTTTTCCAAACGAGAACCAGTGATCGGAATTTGGCCCATTCGAACCAAGCCTAATCTGCTCATTGGTTTGCGAGACCTTGAGCTTTTTCGCTTCCGTTTCCGGCCGGAAGTAAAAATTTTTTCGCATTGGATCTGCGTATGACAGATTTACACAAAAGCTTCCCCCGGATGAATAGAACTGAAAATTGGCCAAGCATACGCAATCCTCATTCTCCCGATAGAAATCAGGGAATGAGCCTTTGAAGCCACGTTCTCTTATGAACGGAACCACTTCAGCTTTGAGCTGCGATTCAATGGTCTTGCGGTCTTCGGTCATTTTTGAAAGCTAACGCCAAGGTAAGCGGCGTTCAGCATGGAGCGGCTGATCGGGCAAAAATGGCGAAGCCATGCCCGAGCAGGCGCGGAGTGCTGAACGTCCGAGTGAGCCGCAGGCGAACGGCTTGACCGAATTGTTAGGTTTGTTTCGCACTCTGGCTCACTCCGGAGTACCTTAACCACCGATCAAGCAGTAAGGCATAATGTGATGCCAATGGCGTTGTATTGCCTTCCGCCGACACGCTTTGAACCTCCAAGGCGCCAAGCTCTTCCACTATAGCTTCGGCCTCCTGATCCGACATCACGACATTGAAATAATCGCTTTCCTCGCCACCAGCGTGTTTCTTTGGCTTTTGGATTGGTTCGGAGTTGAGCACCGTTTCCACCATCCCTGTGGCTTCCGAATTGGCGAGCTTTAATGCCTCTAGAGTATCTTCCAGCTCTTTGCGAGTGAACGACGACGGCAAGCTGCATTGTTCACGATACGAGGCACTATCCATGTTCTTTTCAAACCTAACGCCAAGGTAAGCGGCGTTCGGCATGGAGCGACTGATCGGGCAACAATGGCGAAGCCATGCCCGAGCAGGTGCGGAGTGCTGAACGTCCGAGTGAGCCGCAGGCGAAC
Organism: Chromatiaceae bacterium; assembly: GCA_024235395.1. Taxonomy (NCBI): domain Bacteria; kingdom Pseudomonadati; phylum Pseudomonadota; class Gammaproteobacteria; order Chromatiales; family Chromatiaceae; species Chromatiaceae bacterium. Next base: position 655,195 of record JACKMK010000002.1, on the reverse strand, counting down.
GGCTTGACCGCCTTGTTAGATTTCATTGCCTCACCACTAGCATGTGAATAGCAGATCTCTCGATACGAACATTGGGGACACAAAGACCTCTTTTCCGGTTCTCGTGTTTCTCAAAACAACATTTAGGCCCGCGATTTCGCTGCAGCTGCGATTGAATCTGTCGTCGTGCTCCGTGGTTTGCTCAAGCAGTTTTTCGTGCGCCAGGAAAATTGGCCGAACCTCTTCGAATTGCTCAGCAGGCTGCAGCTGCCCCGAATATGAATCAGCAAGTTCGGCATGTTTGTTTGGCGGGACGACTCGGTGCTCGAATATTACGCTTCCCCATTTTCGGCCGAGACCGTCTTCGACCTGATATTCAACGCCTAGCTCGACCATTTCGAAATCTAACGCCCAGGTAAGCGGTATTCAGCATGGAGCACTTGCTCGGGGAATAATGGCGAAGCCATGCCCGAGCAAGTGCGGAGTGCTGAATGTCCGAGTGAGCCGCAGGCGAACGGCTTGACCGAATTGTTAGGGCTTTGGCTGATAGACAGTTGGCGCTTCATAGGACAAGACGCTGACACAATCATTGATGCCTGCCACAAGATACTCTCGCAAACCGATTTCCGGGTTGGATACGAAGCCTTCACGAGTGCGTTCGAGATCGAACCAGCCGCCATTTCGGATTTCAAAAAGCCACCCATCAGTGCAGGCGCCATTTGACCAAAATTCTCGTAGATCGCCTTCATCCAACACCCGTATTCCCTGTACGCCCTCAAAACCAACGTAAACCGGCTGCTCTTTCTTTTCGAACATTACCTTTACCCGAAGCACCCAAATATCGTAGGACACCTCAGTGATTTCGGGGATACCTGATTCGGCAGCCACTTCCGTGAGATTGTTGGCAAGGACTTCAACTGGTGAATCCATAGTTCGCCTTTTTGGCCCTAACGCCGAGGTAAGCGGCATTCAGTACGGAGCGCTTGCTCGGGCAACAATGGCGAAGCCATGCCCGAGCAAGTGCGGAGTACTGAATGTCCGAGCGAGCCGCAGGCGAGCGGCTTGACCGACTTGTTATACGCGACCATTAGCACGGAAATCGCTCCAACAACCCCTCCACTACCGCTGCCACCGCGGCTTCAGAGGAAACCCTACCACTGAACTTCGCGTTAAGGATTTCAATAAGAAGCTTCGACCCAATGACTGCGGAACCAGGCACACAGTAGAAATTCGATTTGTTTTGATTTTTCAGAGCCGCGTTGTTTTCCGTAAGCGCATAGGCCATGCCAGATATGAAAATGAGGGTTTGCCGATAGTCGCTTTGCTCGATGCGGAAGTTTGGCTGCGGCACCCATGATTCTTGATTGGCTTCGCCGATACCAAACAAGCCAAGGCTGAGCACTACGGCAAGAAGGGCACTTTTCTTCATAGCGTATAACGCCCAGGTAAGCGGCGCTCAGCTCGGAGCGCTTGCTCGGGCAACAATGGCGAAGCCATGCCCGAGCGAGTGCGGAGCGCTGAGCGTCCGAGTGAGCCGTAGGCGAACGGCTTGACCGACTTGTTATGTTTCTTTTTCACCACCGAACCAGGCAATGCCGCATGAGTTCAGATCATTCACAGTTTTTTGGACGATTGAATTCATTTCCTTCTGGAAAGGACTGATCTTCCACCAATCATCTTTCGGCAAAAAGATCCCTTTCCACCAAGGATCATAATCGCGAAACAGCCAGTTCACGAATTTTGACATGGGGGTTGGCCGAATCATCGCCAGCCGGGCGACTCGATCGCCCGAAATCAAATTCACTGTGAACCGGCCCTGCATCGCGCGGGTGCCCACCTGATATTCGATGATCTGTTCACCACCGTTCACACCCGCCTTCGTGAACCGCCTTTTTCCATCGAATATGAACCCCATAGATTCGAGCTTTGGTTTCGCTACTTCTCGTAGCGATTTGTTGAACTCTGGGCCCATTGCTCAAGAAACATAACGCCCAGTTAAGCGGCGACCAGCATGGAGCGCCGTTTGCGCAACGATGGCGAAGCCATGCGCAAAAAGGTGCGGAGTGCTGGGCGTCCGAGCGAGCTTAGCGAGCGGCTTGAACGACTTGTTAGCCATTTCGCCTTTCTAGCCACATTCGATATTCACACTTGGCAACAGCCTTGCTACAGAAGAACACCCAAACTTGCTGTACCTCAGCGTACTCACCAATTTCGAACCCGCGTGCTTGGTGTTCGGCTAATGTTTCTTGCCAATTTTCGAACGGCGAAGTTCTCGATGGTAACGATAGCTGCGCAAAAAACTCACGATGATTAGCTTTCGCGTATTTGAATTTCCCCCACGACACGTTGAGATCGAGATCGTTATTCGTTTCGATCTCCGTTGCCGATGAAGGAATAATTTCGGGCAGCCAGCCATTTGCTATCTGCCCATTTGCAGTTGCTTCCCCTCTGTTCGGATACGACGTAGAAACCACATCACAGGCCGACAACGCAGAGGCAATCAGTGCAAGCAGAATATGGCGAATCACCATCTTTTTATGGCTAACGCCCAGTTAAGCGGCATTCAGCATGGAGCGCTTGCTCGGGCAACAATGGCGAAGCCATGCCCGAGCAAGTGCGGAGTGTTGAATGTCCGAGCGAGCCGCAGGCGAGCGGCTTGAACGACTTGTTATGCCCTTACTCCTCATATGGCTGCAACATCGCCAATAGTTCGCCAAACGAATTCGCTACCGGGAAAATCGCTTCTTCTGCTTCTAACTCATGGAACCAGAAAACCACTTTTGGTTCGCTTTCACCAGACGAATAATCGAAGCAGAGATAATCACCACCGCCACCTACGGCAAATGGAAGGTAAGACGCTCCAATGCGGTGCACCTTTCGAAGCACTGAGAGCGCTTGAATTACGTTTTCATTACTCTCAAGCGGATCAAGCGTTAGCAGTGCGCCGAACCCGATCTCCCAAGGCTGCCCACCAGCATTTATCTCAAGGCGACCATGCTTCGGCTGAGCGCCATGATACTTCTGCACACATTCGACATATTCGGCCGGCAGCTCGAACTGCACAATTTTCTCGACACCTTCGACCAATTCTTCGCGAAGTGGCTGATGGTTTTCTTCAAATATCTGCCAATCCATATTTCTCGACTTTTCAGGCATAACGCCCAGTTAAGCGGCGCCTAGCGCGGAGCGCCCGCTGCGCGACAATGCCGAAGGCATGCGCAGCTGGTGCGGAGTGCTAGGTGTCCGAGTGAGCGTAAGCGAACGGCTTGAACGACTTGTTAGATGCTTTCTGAAATGCGTTAACTCGGAGGCAAAAAAGAGAGGCTTGCTCAGGACACAATGAGTGCGCACATCTCTGGCATTGCGCATGGCCACGAAATGACCCTGCTCGGCGAATGGCACTGACTTTCCTTTTGGCACCATGAAACAACCCCGATATCTCAAAACTCGTAAGCGCTCGCTAATTATGGGCCACGGGCTACCAACCTACGCCGCTACCATGTACCGCGAATAATCGTTGACCACCAAAGAAGGCGGCCTCGAAGACCCTAATTTAGCCGCTACCGCGGGACCACGAAACCAGGGTTTAGCACAGCAGTATTTATATTCCTTCGTAGCCGCCAGCTTTCTTTTTCTTATGCGCGCATCTAACGCCAAGGTAAGCGGCGTTCAGCATGGAGCGAGTGCTCGGGCAACCATGGCGAAGCCATGCCCGAGCAGGCGCGGAGTGCTGAGCGTCCGAGTGAGCCACAGGCGAACGGCTTGACCGCCTTGTTATGCGCGCACCTACTCATGACTCTTCGCATTGCCCATTTTCACTTGCTCTTCCATAGCTTCCAATGCCTTCTTCCTGCCCTCGCTGAGGGCCAAAATTAGAGACCTTAATTTTTCGTGTTCGGGACGAACCTTTTCGGCCTGCTCATCGAGAAGCTTACTAAGCTTTCGGCAACTTTCGATCGAGGTATGATCAAACTCACCAAGCAACTGGTGAATGAGCTTGTTCCTTTCCTCCACCAACGCCCCGAGTTCCGCTTGCCGTTGTTCGACAAATGCTTGATCTGCTTCGATACGAAATGAGAACCCAACCCAGAATTCATCTACTTCATCATTCGATTCTTCCATGGCTTCGGCTGGGGCCGAATAAACAGAGCCCACGAAGCTCTTGACGAGGTTTCCCATCGTTTGTCGCGACACAGCATCAATCGCCTTTTCGTGATTGGATCGCAGTTCGCTGGCTTTCCCCTCAAGCTTGGATCGCGACACAAGGATTTTCAGCATCGTTTCCATTCTTTGGAAGTTGAGCACTTTTCTTCCAATCTTCCTCAACACTTCGTTGAGTACAGCTTGATGCTCGGTCTCGATCATTTTTTACGCATAACAGCCAAATAGACAGATTCTTCCCGAACCGAGATAGGCAGACTCTGTATAATCTTTTGGAGTGTCGTCCGGAAATGGACGGTCCTGCAACCTTGTGTCGCTGGCCATGGAGGGCTTGGGATGACTGGGAATCCATCCGGCGCGTCTTCGCGCGCTGTTCAACGCTTTTGGCATAACTACTTCTCTATCCTTGAAAAATCGTCGGTACCTGTGCGGGCACGTCCATGGTATCGAAAACATGTGGAGCGGTACATCGAGGCCCATGCCGACCACCGTCTGGCGGACCATCTACCGCATGACGTGGATGAATACCTCACCTCGAGGGGCAGGCTCCCCGCGCTGCAGGAATGGCAGTTCCGCCAGACGGTCGACGCGTTGCGCCTGCTGTTCTGCGATCTGATCGTCGCGTCCTGGGCACATCGCTATGACTGGGCGCGCTGGCGGGTGTTCGCACGCACGCTCGAGGCCGGGCACACCACCTTGGCGCGCGATGCGCAGGGGCGGCACCTTGCCGCGCCACCGGGCAACCCGATGATCGCGCGCTTTCGCGAGTATGCCGGCGACGACTACCAGGCATTCGTGACCACGTTGCGCGTGCGCCGCATGGCCAGCCGTACCGAACAGACCTACGAACACTGGCTCGCACGTTTCTGCGCCTTCCACCACTGGCGGCCGCTGGCCGAACTCGGGGCGACCGAGGTCGCGGCGTTTCTCGACCATCTCGCGGTCCGCCGCCAGGTGGCCTCGGCGACGCAGCGCGTCGCGACCAATGCGCTGGTGTTCATGTTTCGCGAGGTCCTCGGGCGCACGCTCGATCTGGGCGATGGCTATACGCGGGCTGCCGCGAAGCAGCGCATCCCGGTGGTGCTGACGCCGGACGAGGTCCGCGGTGTGCTCGCGCAGCTCAGCGGGCGCACCCGTCTGATGGCGGCGCTGATGTACGGTACCGGCATGCGCCTGATGGAATGCGTGCGCCTGCGCGTTCAGGATGTCGACTTCGGTTTCAGCCAGATCACGGTGCGCAGCGGCAAGGGCGACAAGGACCGTGTCGTGCCGCTGCCGGACAAGCTGGTCCCGGCATTGCAGGCCCATCTCGCCGAGGTGCGGCGCCTGCACACCGGCGACCTGCGCGAGGGCTTCGGCGATGCCTGGCTGCCGCCGGCCCTGGCGCGCAAGTTTGGCGGCGCGGCGCGCGACTGGCGCTGGCAGTATGTGTTTCCCGCGATGCGCCTGTCACTCGACTACCGCAGCGGTGTGATGCGTCGCCATCACGTCCACCAGACCGGGTTGCAGAAGGCGATCCGCGATGCGGCGCGCGCCGCCGGCATCGACAAGCGCGTCACCAGTCACACGCTACGGCATTCGTTCGCGACCCACCTGCTGCACAGCGGGCGCGACATCCGCGTGATCCAGGAACTGCTGGGCCATGCGGACCTGGCGACGACGATGATCTATACGCACGTATTGCAGAAGGGCGGCCTCGGCGTGCAGAGCCCGCTGGATGTGCTTTAGCGGGTGGAGCGGATAGCGATCCGCCTGGCCACTAGCCGTCGAGCGCTTCCCAGCGGGCGTAGGCCTCTGCCAGCGCCTGCTCGATCCGCTGCATGCGCGCATTGAGTTCGCCGACCCGCTCGGGTGCCTCGCGGTAGAGCTCGGGATTGCCGAGCGCGCCCTGCACCTCGCCGAGCTCGGCCTCCAGCGCCTCGATACGCGCCGGCAGCTGATCGAGTTCACGCTGGTCCTTGTAGCTCAGCTTCTTCGGCCTTGCGGTGTCGACCGCCGGCTTGGCGGCCGGTGGCTTCTCGGCGGCCTTCGGCTTCGCGACCGGCTGCAGTGCCGGTCGCTGGCGCAACCAGTCCTGGTAGCCGCCGACATAGGCGTTCACCCTGCCCTCCCCCTCGAACACCAGGGTGCTGGTGACGACATTGTCGAGGAAGGCGCGGTCGTGGCTGACCAGCAGCAGGGTGCCGTCGAAATCGAGCAGCAGTTCCTCGAGCAGCTCCAGGGTTTCGAGATCGAGATCGTTGGTCGGTTCGTCCATCACCAGCACGTTCGCCGGTTTGGTGAACAGTTTGGCCAGCAGCAGTCGGTTGCGCTCGCCACCGGACAGCGCGCGCACCGGCTGGCGACAGCGCCTGGGCGGGAACAGGAAGTCCTGCAGGTAGCTGATCACGTGCTTGTCCTTGCCGTTCACGCTGACCTTGTCGCTGCCGCCGGCGACGTTGTCGAGCACGGTCTTGTCGAGCTCCAGCTGGTCGCGCAGCTGGTCGAAGTAGGCGACCTCGAGCCGGGTGCCCAGCTCGATGCGGCCGCTGTCGGGCTGCAGACGACCGAGCAGCAGGTTAAGCAGGGTCGACTTGCCGCAACCGTTCGGTCCGATGATGCCGATCCGGTCGCCACGCATGATGGTCGTCGAGAAATCGCGGATGATCGGCCTGCCGTCCCAGGCGTAGCTGACGTCGACCGCCTCGCAGACCAGCCGGCCTGAGCGCTCGGCGGCGTTCATCGCGATCTTTGCGTTGCCGGCCCGGCCGCGCCGTTCGCCGTACTCGCGGCGCATCGATTCCAGTCGGCGCACCCTGCCCTCGTTGCGCGTGCGTCGGGCCTTGATGCCCTGACGCACCCAGACCTCTTCCTGCGCCAGCAGCTTGTCGAAGCGTGCATTGGCCTGGGCCTCGGCGTTGTCCATCTCGGCGCGCCGACGCAGATAGTTCTGGTAGTCGCCCGGGAAGTCGCTCAGGCGACCGCGATCGAGCTCGACGATGCGTGTCGCCAGACGCTGCAGAAAGCCGCGGTCGTGGGTGATGAACAGCAGCGTGCCGGGCCAGTCGAGCAGGAACTCCTCGAGCCAGGTGATCGATTCGACGTCGAGGTGGTTGGTCGGCTCGTCGAGCAGCAGCAGCTGAGGATCCGCGGCCAGCGCGCGCGCCAGCAGCACGCGCCGCTTCATACCGCCGGACAAGGCGTCGAAGGTGTCGTCGGGCGCGAGTTGCATGCGCGAGATCAGGCGCTCGACCTGCTGCTCCATGCGCCAGCCATCGACGGCCTCGAGCTGCTGCTGGATATGCTCCAGGCGGTCCAGCGCCGCGGCATCCGCGGCCTCACCCAGCGCATGGCTGGCGAGGTGATACTGCTTGATCAGCCCGGCGACCTCGCCGGCGCCATCGGCCACGACCTCGAACACGCTGCCATGCAGCTGCTCGGGGATCTCCTGCGTCAGTCGCGCGATACGCACACCCTGCGCGACCACGCGCTCGCCGTCGTCGGCGTGGAGTTCACCGGCGATCAGGCGCAGCAGCGTCGACTTGCCCTCGCCGTTGCGGCCGAGCAGGCAGATGCGCTCACCGGCCTCGACCGCCAGGTCGATGCCGTCGATCAACGGCGGATCGCCGTAGCTCAGATGCAGATTGCGCAGTGTCAGGAGTGCCATCGGATCGGGTTTCTCTGCGCCCGGCGGCCGGGCTCGCGACCCTGCGGGCCGCCGCGGCGGGCGTTGCGAGCGCGCAGTCTACACCGGCGCACGCACCGGCGCAGGTCGCACCTTCAGCGGCGCACCAGCATGTAGCCGATCTCGTTCAGACCCGTCGGATGCGGTACCCGCAGCGGGTCCGCATCCGGCCACAGCCAGCGTGTTGCGGCGAACAGGGTGCGCATGTCCGGCAACGGGCAATCGAACGGCGGTCCGCCCGCGCGCCCGGTCTGCATGAACAACGCATACAGGATGCCGCCCGGCGGCAGCCACCCGGCGAGGCGACGCTCGTAGTCGCGCCAGTGCGCAGGGTCGAGCGCACACAGGCAGGTCTGTTCGTAGATCGCGTCGAACGGCTCGGCCGGCTCCCAGTGCAGCAGGTCGGCCTGCACCACGTTCGCATGCAGACCGCGTTCGGCCAGCTGTCCCATCAGGCGCAGCACGGGTGATGCGGCGATGTCGACCGCCGTCACCTGGCAGCCACTGCGGATCAGCTCGGCGACCTCGTGCCCATGTCCGCATCCGGGCACCAGCACGCGGCCACGCGGCGGCGTCTCGCTCGCCAGCCAATGCATGAGTGCCGGACTGACCTGGCCGCGGTCCCAGCCGGTCTGCCCCGCTTGGTAGCGTCCTTCCCAATCGCGCTGTCGGTCGCCACTGTCAGGCATCCGCTTCCTCCCCCGTCCGGGCCGGTCTGCGATTCAACCCTGGAATCACAAATATCCGTACACCCGGGAAAAAGTTAAGATTCTGCCATGAGTGTGCGTGTCCCCTTCAAAGAGGCCTGGTCCGGCGAGGCCGACTGCAAGAAGTGTTCGTTGCGCGAGTCGGTATTGTTCGCCGGGCTCGAAGAGGGCGACTTCGAAAAGATCCACCAGCCGATCCAGCAGTTCGAGCTGAGCCCCGGGCAGGCGCTGTACAACGCCGGTGATGCCGGCGGCAATCTGTTCACGATCCGCAGCGGCCTGCTCAAGCTCGTCCAGTTCCTGCCCGACGGTTCGCAGCGCATCGTGCGCCTGATCCGCGCGACCTGCGTGACCGGGCTCGAGGCGCTGCTCGGCAACCCCTACCAGCATCACGCGATCGCAATGCAGCCGACCGAGGTCTGCTGCCTGCCGGTCACGACGGTCCAGGCCCTGAGCAAGGACAGCCCGAAGCTGCACATGGAGTTGCTGAAGCGGTGGCAGAACGCGCTCAGCGAGGCCGACCTGTGGCTCACCGAGCTGTCGACCGGTTCGGCTCGCGAGCGGGTCGCGCGCCTGTTGCTGCGCCTGGTGCGCGGCACCGAGACGCCGGAGTGCACCCTGTTCGGCCGCGAGGACATCGGCGCCATGCTCGGCATCACCACCGAGACCGCGAGCCGCACGGTCGCGGAGTTCAAGCGTCAGGGCATCCTCGGCGAGCTCGGCGGCAACCGCTACCGGGTCGATACCGCGAAGTTGCAGGCGCTGCTCGACGGCTGAGCGGCTCAGCGCGGCGGATCGATCACCCCGCCGAGCGAGCCGTTCACCCGGAACCAGCCGGCGATGCTGTAGCGCGTGCGTCGCGTCGCCAGCACCTCGTGCGGAAAGCGCTCGCTGAGAAACACCGCGAGCCGACCATAGCTCGGCGTCACGACCTCGAGCGTCTGCCGGTCGTCGTCGGCATACAACACCAGCTCGCCGCCGTCACCGCTGCTCCAGGCTGGATTCAGGTACAGCACGGTCGACAGTACGCGATTGGTCGTACCGTCACCGAATGCATCGCGGTGCCTGCGGTAGAAGGCGCCGGGCAGGTAGCGCGCAAAGTGCGCCTCGTAGTCGAACAGCCCGAGGAACAGACGCCGGTTGAGCGCGAGGCGCAGGCGTTCCATCCAGTCGAGCAAAGGCCGACTCGCCGGCTGCTCCGGCTCCAGCCAGCAGGTCTCGTCGGTGCGCACGAACTGGTTCATCTGGTGGGCCTGCTCGCGACCGACGCCGGCCCTTTGCAGCGCCTGGTCGGGCAACCCGCTGACGTGTACGAACAGGGCATCGAGCAGCGCCGGCGGCAGTGCACAGTCGCTGAGCGCATAACCGTGCCGGCCGACCGCCTCGGCAATGCGTTCCAGCTCGTCGCCGTCGCCGGGTTCGAAGGTAGTGGCCAGTGTGTTCAGGTCGCGTGGCTCCGCAAATCGGGGACGGCGCTTTATACGCCCACCGCGCGCGCTTGCCTATCGTTTTCTCAGGCCCTCCACAGCGGCTTGCGTACCTCGCGCGCGGCCTGCTCGACGCTGATCCCGACGTCGCGCAACAGCCGGGCATCGAGCCGGGCCAACGCCTGGCGCTGGCGGCGGCGCTGCTCGATCTGCGCCAGGCGCGCCGCGAACCCGCGCAGCCGTCGCCACAGCCGACCCGGATGGAATGCCGGACGGTAGTGCCCGACCGTGCTGCAGTGTCCCTCGTCCATCGCCTTGCTCCCGCATCTGAACCCTGCCGAAACCCTAGAGGGGTGCAGCGCGCACGGCCAATCGTTTGTCTGGAAGGCGGCCTTCGGAAATCACGATGGGTCAAACCGGCACCGGTCTGCTTCAATGCCTGACAGGGGCTGCAACATGGGAGAGGCCGCCGGTGGAGCTGTATCAACTGAACACCTTCGTGAAGATCGCCGACGAGGGTTCGCTGACGCGCGCCGCGGAACTGCTGTTCACCAGCCAGCCGGCGATCAGTGCGCAGCTCAAGGCGCTCGAAGAGGAGCTCGGCGTGACCCTGTTCGAACGGACGCCGCGCGGCATGCAGCTGACCGCGAAAGGCCGGATGCTGTACGACCAGGCGGTGACGACGCTGAACGCCGCGGCGCAGCTCAAGGCGGATGCCCAGCAGCTGCAGAAGGAGCTGGTCGGCGAACTGCGCGTCGGCGTACACACCGACTTCGAGTTCATGCGCATCGGCGAACTGCACCGCCTGCTCGCGGAACGCCATCCGCGCATCAGTCCGCATTTCGTGCAGAGCATGAGTGCGCAGATCCTGCCGGACATCCGCCGCGGAGTGCTCGACGGTGGCTTCTTCTTCGGCCCTTGCACGAGCGCCGACCTCGTGACCCTGGAACTCGCCAGCGTGTCGATGCGCGTGACCGGGCCGGCCGACTGGTCCGGGCGACTCGCTGCCGCAGACCGGCGCGCGCTCGCCGCGATGCCGTGGGTCTACACCTCCGACACCTGCCCGTTCTATGTGCTGATGCAGTCGTTGTTCGCCGACCTCGACGACCAGCCGCACAAGGTCGCGTATGTCGACAGCGAGGACGCGGTGCGCGCGCTGATCCGTGCCGGCGCCGGCCTGTCGCTGTTGCGCGCCGACGACGCGGAACAGCTGCAGCGCCAGGGCGATGCCTGCCTGTGGGACGGCGACCCGGCGACCGTCGCGCTGGGCTTCGCGGTACAGCGCCAGCGCAGCGCGGAACCGGCGATCGCCGCGCTGCAGGCGGTGGTCCGCGCGTTGTGGGAGGAGCCCGGGTCGCGCGGCGTCTCGGTCGAGGCCTGAGAACGGTTGCCGGCTTGCCGCGCTATCGCGTGCGCGGCATAGTCGACGGCACCGCACGCATCCCGACGAGAGACCGATGAAGGACAGCCTGCAGCCCGGCCTGCGCTACAGCCACCGCTTCACCGTGCCGGGTTCCAAGACGGTACCGGCCTTGTATCCGGAATCCCCTGAGTTCGGCGCTATGCCCGAGGTGTTCGCGACCGGATTTCTGGTCGGGCTGCTCGAATGGGCCTGCATCCGGGCGATCAACCCGCACCTCGACTGGCCCACCGAACAGACCGTCGGTACCCATGTCGATGTCAGTCACGAGGCGGCGACACCGCCGGGGCTGGAGGTCGTCGTGGACGTGGCGTTGATCACGGTGGAAGGCCGCAGGCTGGTGTTCGAGGTCGCGGCGCACGACGGTGTCGACACGATCTCGCGCGGCACCCACGAGCGTTTCGTCATCGACCGCGAGAAGTTCGATGCGCGCCTGGCGCGCAAACAGGCCGGCGGCTGACCCCGCGGCCTCGCGGGGTCAGCCAGACTGCGGTGTGACCTCAGCCGGCCATCTCGAGATCGGTCTGCACCGCCTCGACCCCGGCGTTGGCACACTCCTCGTCGGTCTCGCCGGCCGGCGCACCGGATACCCCGACCCCGCCGAGCAACGCACCGCCGACCTGGATCGGCACCCCGCCAGCCGACATCACCACCCCCGGGACCCGGCCGATCGGCGTGTTCGCGCGATCGGACAGCGCCGAGGTGGGCACGTTGAACATCACCGCGGCGTACGCCTTGCCCTTGGAGATCGGCAGCGTGATCGCCGGCGCGATGGTGTCGCGCAGCACCGCCTGCGGTATGCCGTCACGATCGACCACCGTGACACCGATCTGGATCCCCTTCTCGCGGCAGGCCTCGACCGCGGCCTTGGCGATGGTGTTCGCGGTGTCCATCGACATACGTTTCACCTGGATGATCATGTTGTCCTCCGCGGCGGCGGGGACACTCGCGAGGGCAGCGGCGACGATCGCCACGAGACTGGTCTTTTTCACGAAACACTCCTCCCATCGGGTTGTTCTTGATGATTGTTGCAGCGCGGCCCGCTGCGTGGGCCGCCAATGCTTGCACGCGTCCGGCGGGCCTTCAACAACAGACGCCACGGGTTCGCCAAAGTTGCGCGAAACGTCACCACGCCGACTGGGTGAATTGTCAGGCGCTGCGCTCGGGCGCGACGCCCGGCGCATAGTGGCTGCGCACGTAGTCGTCGACGATCGCCTGGAACTCGGCGGCGATGTTGTCACCCTTGAGGGTCACGGTCTTGCGCCCGTCGACGAACACCGGGGCCGCCGGCTGTTCGCCGGTGCCCGGCAGGCTGATCCCGATGTTGGCGTGCTTGCTCTCGCCCGGCCCGTTGACCACGCAACCCATCACCGCGACGTCCATCTCCTCGACGCCCGGATACTCGTTGCGCCAGCGTGGCATCTGTTCGCGCAGATAGGTCTGGATGTCCTGCGCGAGCTGCTGGAAATAGGTGCTGGTGGTCCGCCCGCAACCCGGGCAGGCGATCACCATCGGCATGAAGGCGCGCAGGCCCATCGACTGCAGAATCTCCTGCGCGACCCGCACCTCCTGGGTGCGGTCGCCGCCGGGCTCCGGGGTCAGCGAGATGCGGATGGTGTCGCCGATCCCCTCCTGCAGCAGGACCGCGAGCGCCGCGGTCGACGCGACGATGCCCTTCGAGCCCATGCCGGCCTCGGTCAGCCCGAGGTGCAGCGCATAGTCGCAGCGCGACGCCAGGGCACGGTACACGCCGATCAGGTCCTGCACGCCGCTCATCTTGCACGACAGCACGATGCGCTCGCGCGGCAGGCCGATCTCCTCGGCCTTCGCGGCGCTCTGCAACGCCGAGGCCACCATCACCTCGCGCATCATCGCGTCGGCATCGAGCGGCTGCGCAGCACGCGCGTTCGCGTCCATCATCTGCGCGACCAGGCCCTTGTCGAGCGAACCCCAGTTCACGCCGATGCGCACCGCCTTGTCGAGCGCGATCGCGGTCTCGATCATGCTCGCGAACTGCGCATCGCGCTTCTCGCCGCTGCCGACATTGCCCGGATTGATGCGGTACTTGGCCAACGCCTGGGCACACTCCGGATACTGTGCGAGCAGCCGGTGGCCATTGAAGTGGAAGTCACCGACCAGCGGCACCTCGACGCCGCGCGCGTCCAGGCCTTCGCGAATCGCCGGCACCGCGCGTGCCGCATCCTCGCTGTTGACCGTGATACGCACCAGCTCGGACCCGGCGCGGGCCAGTGCCGCGACCTGGTCTACCGTCGCCTTGATATCGGCGGTGTCGGTGTTGGTCATCGACTGCACGACCACAGGCGCGTTGCCACCGACGGTGACGCTGCCGACGCGCACCGCGACCGTTTTGTGGCGATTGATCGGGGATCCGCTCATCTGGGTGGGCGCTCTCGCCGCGGGTGTGGAATCAGTGCGCGATCATAGCAAACCGCGCCACCGTCGATCGTCGCGGACGTGGCGTCAGGTACCCGCGTACGGACAGTGGTTGGAGGGCCATGCGCTGTGGGTTTGGAGAGCGCTCGGCGGAGCGCACCCGCCCTTCTTTCTTTTGCTTGCCCAAAAGAAAGAAGGCAAAGAAAAAGGCACCGCCAAGGCTTGGCCCGCGCTGCGCGCGGACTACCCTGCGCTCCTCGGCGCAAAACGGGCGCTGCGGAACTCCCTCGCTACGCTCGGTCAGACAGTCCTCGCGCTCATCCGTTTTCCGCCTGTGGTGCTCGGCTGCACCAAGGGGGAACCGGTGCTCCGTAGCCGGCTATCGCCTCCCTGAGCCCCGTGGACGCCGCCGAGCATCGCAGCGGCGGGCGGGACCAAGCGAGGGGTGTCTGAGCGACCGCCAGGGAGCGAGTTCCCGAGCGCCGCCCGACGCGAGAAGCACAGGGCACCCCTCGCCAACGGCGAGGGGCAAGTCGTCGGGTGCCCTTTCTTCTGGTTACTCTTCTTTGGGCACGCAAAGAAGAGTAACGCGGGCGCGCTCCGCCGAGCGCATCAAGCACAAACCGCGCGCAGCGCAACAACATTTGAGCGCTGCACCACCCCGACACCCGCGCAAAAAAAACCCGGCCGCGTGGCCGGGTTCGTATCAGCGGGCGCCGCCTGTCACTTCAGTCGGTTGATACCCAGCATCTTCAGGATGTACTTCTCGTAGATCGGCTCCGAGGTACCCTTCTTCATCTTGCGGATGAAGTACTTCTCGAACGCGATCTTCGCCATGTGCACCCACTTGCCTTTCTTGAACCACGCGACATTGCGCGGCGGGATCTGCGGCAACGCGACGAACGCCGCACCGGTGTCGCCCATGTCGGCCAGACAGATCGCGTTCCAGGTACCCTTCTGATCGGGTTCCTTGCCGTCGAGCTCGTTGTGGATGTTGTGCACGATCGCGGTCACCATCGACTCGATCATGTAACCGGTCTTCGGCGCACCGGTCGGTACCGCGGTCGCCTCGACCGGCGGGATCGCGATGCACACACCGGCCGAATAGATGTTCTTGTAGGTCGGGTTGCGCTGGTACTCGTCGACGAACACAAAGCCGCGCGGGTTGCACAGGCCCTCGACCGACATCACCGCCTGGACGCCCTTGAACGCCGGCAGCATCATCGAGAACTTGAACGCGATCTCGTGGTCCTTGACCTTGTGCCCGGCATTGTCGAACTCCTCGACGAACATCTTGCCGGCCTCGACCTTGGTCACCTTGGCATTGGTGATCCACTTCATGTGGTGGTTGCGCATCTCGCTCTCGAGCATGCCCTGCGAATCCCCCACGCCGCCGAGGCCGAGATGGCCGATGTACGGCTCCGAGGTCACGAAGGTCATCGGGATGCGGTCACGCATTTTGCGCTTGCGCAGGTCGGCGTCCATGATGAACGCGAACTCGTAGGCCGGACCGAAGCAGGATGCGAACGGCATCGCGCCGATCACCACGTGTCCGGGCTCTTCGAGCAGCTTCTTGTAGTCCTCATAGGCCGACTCTGCATGGTCGACGGTACAAACCGAGTGCGTGTGGCCGCCGTTCGGACCGGCGCCCTCGACCTCCTCGAACGCCAGGCGCGGACCGGTTGCGATCACCAGGTAGTCGTACTTGAGCGTCTCGCCGTCCTCGAAGGTCAGCGTACTGCCCTGCGGGTCGATCTTGTCGCAGCGCTTGGCGATGAAATTGATGCCCTTGCGCTCCAGGTGCGGGCGGATGTCAAAGGTGATGCTGTTGCGATCGCGCCAGCCGACCGCGACCCACGGGTTCGACGGTACGAACTGGAAATAGTCGCGTTCGTTGACCATCGTGATCTCGTGTTCGCTGCCAAGCTCGGCACGCAGCTCGTAGGCCGCGGGCATGCCGCCGGTACCGGCGCCAAGAACGACAATATGTGCCATTTAGTATCTCCTCAAGAAGGCGGATCGATGCCGCGGAAGCGACCGGGCGCCCACACACTTCGGGACACTTGGGGCTGCGTTGCATCGGGGCAGTTATTGCTGCACTCGGGCAACCACGGGTCACCCGCCGGCCGGCGTTGTTTGGAGTAATTTTGTCGCCAGCACAGTGCGGGGGCAGTATCGCACAGGAAACCAGCGGTACGGGAGGGTTTTTTGCTTGCCTGCTGCGGTAGATCAAGTCACCGCGGACCGCCGGTGCAGGCCCCGGCGGTCCGCGAACAGTGGGGCAACAGGCTCAGAGGTCGCCGTTCACCCCGGCATCGACGATGCTGTAGATGGAGTCGCGGACCTTCTTCGCCAGCGGCTGCAGGTCCTCGGGCAGATCGACGGCGTGCAGCATCATGTCCATGTTGGTGGTCACGATCCAGCCCTTGCCGTTGGAATCCTCCAGCACCGCGATGCGGCATGGCAGGAAACCGGCGAAGATGATGTCGTACTCGACCATCTTTTTGGCGATCAGCGCGTCGCAGAAGGCCAGGATACGCATGTAATTGGCATCCTGGCCCATCGCCTTGACCTGCTCGGACAGCGGCAGATCCGCGACCATTTTGAAGTTCAGCATGTTCGCGCGCAGCTGCATCGACTGTACCGCGTCGTCGACCCCGATGCCGTCGGCGAGTTCGAAGCGCTGGATGCTGTTGCTGATCATCTCGCGCGCGATCGCCTTGTCGAACGGCGGCGTGTCGAGCGCCTTCTCGGCGGCTTGCGCGAGGCCGGTCAGGGCCAGGGTCAGGATCAGTGCAACGGAGACAATCAATCGGTTCATGCGCGGGTTCCTCGTTTTTTGTGCAGGCGGTGGCAGCGGACGTCGATTCTAGCGGAAGGCTGATCCCACTGTGCCAATACCCGCCAAAAGACGTGGCCGGCCGCCATCGCTTCCATAAAACTTTTTAATGACCAGATAATCGCGCACGTCTCAGCGCGCCCCGCCGAACCAGCGGCGCCACACCCAGCCGTGCGGCCGGTCCTCGCCGGTCCGCACGTAGTCGAGGCTGTGGCGGTGCGAGACCGTCCAGCGCATGCGCGTGAACGCGGCGCGGTCGCCGCACAGCAGCAGGCGGTCGCCGACCTTCAACGGCGTGCCCGCCTCCGGCAGCAGCAACCGGTCGTTGCGTCGCCGGATCAGCAGCACGATCGCCGGCAGGGTGCGCTCGCGCTGCCAGGCGTCGCGCAGCAGATCGCGGATCGTGAAGCTGCCGCCCTGGCTGAGAAATTCGTGCAGCACGCCGGCCTCGCCCGGGAGCAGTACCCATTCGCGGATGTTCGGTACCTGGTCACTGACCAGCGCGCTGACCCGGCTGGCCAGCTCGCAGGCCCAGCTGTCCTCCTGGTACAGCCCCAGCGACATGAACTCGTACAGCATCGGTGTCGCCAGCAGCACGCGGATCTTGTCGGCGATGATCGCGCTCGGATGCATCACCATGTCCGCGCTGACCGCCGCGATGATCTCGCGGTTGTCGTTCTGGTTCTGCCGGACCACGACGAACAGGTCCGGATTCAGTTCGCGGGCGGTCATCACGATCGACAGGTTGTTGGCGTCGTTGTCGGTCCCGGCGACCAGTCCCGCGGCCCCCTCGACGTCCGCCTCGTGCAGGGTGTCGGCCTCGGTACCCCGCCCCTCGACGAAATCGGCGTCCGGCCGCCCGGTCGCCTCGGGGCGGGCCTCGATCACGACGACCCGCACGCCCTCGCCCTTGAGGCGGGCGCAGATCGCCTTGCCGAAGCGGCCGTAGCCGCACACGATCCAATGACCGTCGCGCGGCGGATACACCGGCTCGCTGAGTTCGCTGCCCTCGCGGCCGGTCAGCCAGCGCTGCAACAGGTACATGCAGGGCGCCTGGAACGCGACCGCGAGGTGACCGGCGAAGGTATCGAACGGGTCGACGATGTGGTCGGTGCCGAACGACGCCATGTTC
The DNA here is from genome assembly GCA_024235395.1 of Chromatiaceae bacterium. Taxonomy (NCBI): domain Bacteria; kingdom Pseudomonadati; phylum Pseudomonadota; class Gammaproteobacteria; order Chromatiales; family Chromatiaceae; species Chromatiaceae bacterium. The sequence goes on along the minus strand of JACKMK010000002.1, from coordinate 637,472 downwards.
TCCTCGATGTCGTGCGAGTCGGCGCGACAGATCACCTTGACCTTCGGATTGAGCAGTTTCGCGGTGATCGCGATCTTCAGGTTCACCTCGTTGTCGTCGGTCAGCGCGACCACGCCGGCACACGCCGGATTCTGCAGCCCGGCCTCCTGGAGATGCCGGGTCACCGCGGCATCGCCGTGCAGCGCCGGGACCACCTCGCGCAGATCCTGGAGCTGGATGATGCTGGTGCGCGCCTCGTCGATGTCGATCACCACCGCGTGCTGACCGCGCTGGGTCAGCGACTTCACCAGCGCGGTGCCGGTCTCGCCGTAACCGCACACCAGGTGAAACGGCTCGCGCATGCGGCGGATGCGCCGTGTGAAACGGTGCTCGGCGATCGCCTCCTGGAAGGTGCGGTCCTGGACCAGCGCGAGGATGGTGCCGAACGCGTAGATCCACGCCATCACCGAGGCGTACAGCGACAGGCTGACCCACAGGCGCTGGGCATCGGTGAACGCGTACGGGATCTCGCCGAAGCCGATCGTGGTCGCCATGTAGCTGACGAAGTAGAACGCGTGGAAGATGCTCATGTGCCACAGGTTGCCGTCGGGGTCCCGACCCGGGATCAGGGTCAGCCCGAGTACCGCGATCGCGTACACCAGCAGCAGCGTCAACAGCGGTTGACGCATGCGACGCAGGATCAGAAAGACGATGTTTTCCATGCGCCCGCAGCCCGGACGTTCGCTCAGCGCCGCAGCATCACGGTCTCGATGATCAGCAGCACCACGGAGATCACGTTGGCCAGCATCGCACCACCGGACAGCGACACGATGCTCGCGGTCACCACCGGTGTCAGGCCGGTGCCGCTGATATGCACCGCGAAGGTCCACAGGATGGTCGCGGCGATCAGCTGCAGGATCGCGACCAGGCTGGTCGCCAGCAACAGCGCGCCCATCTGGCTGCGGTCGCCGAATTTGAGCACCGTCGCGATCAGGTTCACGACGACCACCGCGAACAACTCGTAGACGTGGTGATGATCGGGGTTCTCGATCTCGCCGACGAAGAACCCGAAGTTCAGGGTCAGCGCCAATACGATGAAGAAACCGAAGACGACCTTTTCCGGGTTCATGCCTGCTCCCCAAGTGCGAGCGCGGGCCGGACGGCCCATTAACGATTGTTATTGACCCAATTAAAGCACGCCCGGACGCACTGCAGGCGTCGCCGGCGCGGCACCGCGATCGCCCGGGTCGGTCGTTACTATTCGTAACACCGATCCGGTGCTAGGCTGACCGCATGCTGCCGCCGCGCCTCCCGATCAGCAAAGAACTCGCCGTCGTGCTCGGCGCCCTGCTGCTGTTGTTGTTCGCCAGCCCGGTGGCGGACTGGTGGGCGCACACCCGTTTCGGCTGGCTGACACCCTACGGGCTGTGGTTGCTGGTGATCCTCGGCGCGCTGCTAATCCACCGCCGGAACGATCCCGATGAGCCATGAACTCGCGACGCTGTTCGCGGCGGGTTTCGTCTATCTGCTGATCCTGTTCCTGGTCGCGTTCGCGACCGACCGCGGACTGGTGCCGACCGCCTGGGTCACCCACCCGCTGACCTATACGCTGTCGATCGGCGTCTATGCGACCTCCTGGACCTACTACGGCAGCGTCGGCTATGCCGCGCACAACGGCCTGCTGTACCTGACCATCTACATTGGCGCGACCCTGGCGTTCGTACTCAGCCCGCTGTTGCTGCGGCCGATCCTGCGGCTGAGTCGCGAATACCAGCTGACCTCGCTGGCCGACCTGCTCGCGTTCCGTTACCGCAGCCAGGCGGTCGGCGTCCTGGTGACGCTGTTCATGCTGCTCGGCACCCTGCCGTACATCGCGCTGCAGGTGCGCGCGGTGACCGAGTCGCTGAGCGTCCTGAGCAGCGAGGTGCCTTCGAACACCGTCGCGCTGGTGTTCTGCGCGACGCTGATCCTGTTCGGCGTGTTGTTTGGCGCGCGGCACATCTCGCCGCGCGAGAAACACCGCGGACTGGTGGTCGCGATCGCGTTCGAGTCGCTGATCAAACTGGTGGTGCTGCTGCTGATCGGCGGCTATGCGCTGCTCGCGGTGTTCGACGGCCCGGTCGGCCTGGACACCTGGCTGCAACGCCATCCCGAGGCGCTCGAGGCGTTGTACCGCCCGGTACACGAAAGCCCGTGGAACGCGCTGATCTTCCTGTCGTTCGCCGCCGCCTTCCTGCTGCCGCGCCAGTTCCACATGCTGTTCACCGAAAACCTCGATCCGCGTGGCCTGCGCACCGTGACCTGGGCGATGCCGGCCTTCCTGCTGCTGCTGAACATCTCGATCCCGGTGATCCTGTGGGCCGGACAGCGTCTGCAACTCGGCATCAATCCCGACTACTACGTGCTCGGCATCACCCTCGCCCAGGGCCCGACGTGGTTGTCGCTGCTGGCGTTCATCGGTGGCCTGTCCGCGGCCAGCGCGATGGTCATCGTGACCAGCATCGCGCTGGCGTCGATGAGCCTGAACCACCTGTTGCTGCCGGCCAGCTACCCGGACCCGGCGATGAACCTGTACCGCTGGATCCTGTGGGGCCGGCGTCTTTTGATCGGCCTGATCATCATGGCCGGCTATGGTTTCTACGCCGGACTCAAGCACAGCCAGGGCCTGGTCGAGCTGGGCCTGATCTCGTTCGTCGCGGTCGCCCAGTTCCTTCCCGGGGTCGGCGGCCTGCTGTACTGGCGACGCGCGACGCGCGCCGGGTTCATCGTCGGCCTGCTCGGCGGCGTCAGCGTCTGGTCGGTGTTGCTGTTGGCACCACTGCTGCACGGCTCCGGCATCCTGATCACCGACATGGGCGTGCCCGCGCTGGTCGCATCGAGCGGCATGAACAAATGGGCGTTCGCGACCTTCGCGACCCTGACCGTGAACGGTGGGCTCTTCGTGCTGGTCTCGATGATCACCCGCCAGTCGAGCGGCGAGATGGAGGCGGCCCGCGCGTGCTGCGCGGATTTCACGGTGCCGCTGGCGGGCGTGGTCGCCGCCGGCTCACCGACCGAGTTCCGCAGCCTGCTCGCCGGCACGCTCGGCAAGGACATGGCCGACCGCGAGGTCGACCAGGCGCTCGCCGATCTCGGCATGCGCACCAACGAGCGGCGCATCCCGGAACTGCGCCGTTTGCGTGAACGCATCGAGCGCAACCTCTCCGGTCTGCTCGGCCCGCAGCTCGCTCACATCATCGTCAACCGGCGGCTCGAACTCGACCCCGAGGCGAAGACCGCGCTGGCCGATTCGATGCGTTATGTCGAGGACCGCCTCGAGACCTCGCGCTCGCAGCTGCAGGGTCTGAGCGTCGAACTGGACAACCTGCGCCGTCTGCACCGGCAGATCCTCCAGGACCTGCCGCTCGGCGTCTGCGCGACCGACAACCAGGGCAAGATCGTGCTGTGGAACCTGGCCCTGGAAACCATGACCGGGGTCGCGGCACGACAGCTGATCGGCACACCGTTGAACAAGCTGCCGCGGCCGTGGGACGGCCTGCTGGCCGGGTTCGCGCGCACCGCCGAGGACCACACCTACCGCATGGAGCTGGCCGTCTCCGGTCGCCCGCGCTGGTACAACCTGCACAAGGCCGCCTATGCGGACCCGGTGATCGAGGGCGCCGGGCCGTCGCGTCCCGGCATGGTGATGCTGATCGAGGACCTGACCGACCTGGGCAACCTCGAGGCCGAACTCGCACACAACGACCGCCTCGCCTCGGTCGGGCGCCTGGCCGCCGGCGTGGCGCACGAGATCGGCAACCCGGTGACCGGGATCGCGTCACTGGCGCAGAACCTGCGTCACGAGGAAGACCCCCAGGTGGTCGGCCAGAGCATCGAGGAGATCATCGCGCAGACCCGGCGCATCAGCGACATCCTGCGCGCCCTGAAGGGGTTCAGCCGCGGCAGCCGCCACCTGCTGCAACGCGAGACCTTCGCGCTGCACGAGGCGGTCGATGATGCCGTGCATCTGCTGCGCCTGACCCACAAGCACGACGGCATCCGCTTCGAGGCGAGCTGTCCGGATGACATCGTACTGACCGGCAACCGCCAGCAGCTGTCGCAGGTGCTGGTCAACCTGCTCAGCAACGCCGCCGACGCCTCGCGCACCGGTGACCGGGTGGACCTGCTGGCGCGTTGCGCGGCCGGCGAGGCGGTGATCGAGGTGATGGACCAGGGCCAGGGCATCCCCGAGGAACTGCGCGAGACGATCTTCGAACCCTTCTATACGACCAAACCGACCGGCCAGGGGACCGGACTCGGCCTGTCGCTGGCCTACAAGATCATCGAGGACCACAACGGTACCCTGACGATCGACTCGCAGGCCGGTTTCGGCACCCGGGTGGTCGTCAGCCTGCCGCTGCACGAAGTGGAACAGCCCTATGAACCGCTTGCTCATCATTGAAGACGAACCGGTGATCCGTGGCGCGCTGCGCCGTCTGCTGGAACGGCACGGCCACCAGGTCAGCGAGGCCGAATCGGTCGAGGCCGCCGAGGCCGCCGGCCGGCTCGACGACTACCAGCTGATCATCACCGATCTGCGACTGCCCGGCGCGCCCGGGGACGCGGTGCTCAAGCGCGTCCCGGACGTCCCGGTGATCATCATGACCAGTTTCGCGACCGTGACCTCGGCGGTCGACGCGATGAAGAGCGGTGCCGCCGACTACATCGCCAAGCCGTTCGACCACGACGAACTGGTGATGCTGGTCGACAAGGTGTTGCGCGAAAAGCAGAAAGAACGCCGCGCCGCTGCGCTCCAGACCGACGTCGACCAGGCCTACCCGGTCGCGGGCATGATCGGCAAGAGCGCCGCGATGAGCGAGGTCTGTGGCCGCATCCACAAGGTCGCGCCGACCGAGGCGACGGTGCTGATCACCGGTGAGTCGGGGACTGGCAAGGAACTGGTCGCACGCGCACTGCACAAGCACAGCCGGCGCTGCGACGCACCCTTCGTCGCGTTCAATTGCGCGGCGGTCCCGGAGCAGGCAATCGAGGCCGAGCTGTTCGGCCAGCACCAGGCGGACCGCTTCCGCCCCGGTCTGATGCAGAGTGCCGAGGGTGGCACGCTGTTTCTCGACGAGATCGGCGAGCTGCCGCTGGCGGCCCAGGCCCGCCTGTTGCGCGTACTGCAGGGCGGTGGTCACGACAGCACCGGCCACGGCAGCGATGTACCGAATGTGCGCATCCTCGCGGCCACCCATCGCGACCTGCGCAAACTGGTCCAGGAGAATGCGTTCCGCAGCGACCTGTACTTCCGCCTGCGGGTCGTCGAACTGGCGTTGCCACCGCTACGCGAGCGCGGCGACGACGTGATCGAACTCGCGGTCTACCTGCTCGACAAGACCCGCAAGCAACTGGGCCGCGCGCAGTTGAAACTCAGTCGCGAGGCACTCGATGCGATCCGCCGGTATCACTGGCCCGGCAACGTGCGCGAGCTGTCGAACGCGATCGAGCGCGCGGTGATCCTGTGCGACGGCGAGGTGATCACCCCCGACCTGTTGGCGATCGACCACCGCGTGACCAGCAATGCGGCCGCTGCCGACGTCAACGACCGCCTGTCGCTCGAGGAGTATTTCCGGGTGTTCGTACTGGAACATCAGGATCGGATGACCGAGACGGAACTCGCCAACGCGCTCGGCATCAGCCGCAAGGCGCTGTGGGAACGCCGACAGCGCTTCGGCCTGCCACGGCCGAAACGGCGTGGTTGAGGAAAGCCGCGGCACAGGTTTTTTCGACCTTTTACCACGCGACACACTGACGTTACCTTAGGTAACAAACAACCCCTCGATCCGTTACCTTTGCACTCAAAAACGGCCCCGCGACGCCCCGTATCGGGCGATTTAAGTCACTGATTTGCTTTGACAAAAGCCTCAGGCCACCGGGACAATCGGCGCACTCGGCGACCTGCGTGTGACGCAGGTAACAAAAGCCCGGATCGCCCCCACGACAAGTACGGAACGGAATCCATCAACAAGGCGAGCATGCCAGCGGGAGCGGTCGAGCCGGGACCGGGGATCGGAAAAAACAGAAGTTTACTGTCATAAACCGCGGAGTGATCGAGTTATGGATACAAAAGCTGCGCAGTACTGGAAGGCGAATATTCGCCTTGTAGTGAGTCTGCTGGTGGTCTGGTTTGTCGTCTCGTACGGCTTCGGGATCATCCTCGCCGACGCCCTCAACGCCATCCGAATCGGCGGTGTGGGGCTCGGTTTCTGGTTTGCCCAACAGGGATCGATTTACGTCTTTATCGTCCTGATCTTCTTTTATGCCGCCCGGATGAACGCGCTTGATCGCGAGTTCGACGTGCACGAAGACTAAGAGGTTACGTTAAATGGATCTCTCTACACTCACTTACATTGTCGTCGGCGCGACCTTCGCGCTGTACATCGGCATCGCGATCTGGGCCCGTGCCGGGACGACCGGCGAGTTCTACGTCGCCGGCAAAGGCATCCACCCGGTCGCCAACGGTATGGCCACCGCGGCCGACTGGATGTCCGCGGCATCGTTCATCTCGATGGCCGGCCTGATCGCGTTCACCGGCTACGGCGGTTCGGTGTTCCTGATGGGCTGGACCGGCGGTTACGTGCTGCTGGCACTGCTGCTTGCCCCTTACCTGCGTAAGTTCGGCAAGTTCACGGTGCCGGAGTTCATCGGCGAGCGTTTCTACTCGCAGACCGCGCGTCTGGTGGCCGTCATCTGCCTGATCCTGGCGTCGGTGACCTACGTCATCGGCCAGATGAAGGGTATCGGTGTCGCGTTCTCGCGCTTCCTCGAGACCAGCTACGAGGCCGGACTGTACATCGGTATGGGTATCGTGTTCGTGTACGCGGTGTTGGGCGGCATGAAGGGCATCACCTACACGCAGATCGCGCAGTACGTCGTGCTGATCCTCGCCTATACCATCCCGGCGATCTTCATCTCGTTGAACCTGACCGGCAACCCGATCCCGCAGCTCGGCCTGATCGGTTCGATGGCGGACGGTTCCGGTCTGACGATGATGGAGAAGCTCGACTCGGTGGTGACCGACCTCGGCTTCGCGAAGTATTCCGAACAGGTGTACGGATCGAAGCTGAACATGTTCGTCTACACCCTGTCGCTGATGATCGGTACCGCGGGTCTGCCGCACGTCATCATCCGCTTCTTCACCGTGCCGAAGGTCAAGGACGCACGCAGCTCGGCCGGTTGGGCGCTGGTGTTCATCGCGATCCTCTACACCACCGCTCCGGCAGTGGCCTCGATGGCACGCCTGAACCTGATGAACACCATCCAGGATCCGTCCAAGCCGATCGGTGATCCGAGCGCCAACCTGCTCGTCGCCGACGCCCCGCAGTGGTTCAAGAACTGGGAGAAGACCGGTCTGCTGGCACACGAGGACAAGAACGGCGACGGTCGTATCCAGTACTACAACGACAAGGATCCGGAGATGGCCAAGAAGGCCGAGGCCTGGGGCTGGAAAGGCAACGAGATGACCACGGTCGACCGTGACATCATGGTGCTGGCCAACCCGGAAATCGCCGGGCTGCCCAACTGGGTCATCGCGATCGTCGTCGCCGGCGGTCTCGCCGCGGCGCTGTCGACCGCTGCCGGTCTGTTGCTGGCGATCGCCTCGGCGGTATCGCACGACATCGTCAAGGGCATGTTGAACCCCAACATCTCGGAGAAGTCGGAACTGCTGGCGAGCCGTCTGTCGATGATCGGCGCGATCGCGTTGGCCGGTTACCTCGGTCTGCATCCACCCGGCTTCGCGGCAGGTACCGTGGCACTGGCATTCGGTCTGGCCGCGTCGTCGATCTTCCCGGCGTTGATGATGGGCATCTTCAACAAGAAGGTGAACCGCGCCGGCGCGATCTGGGGGATGATCTCCGGTATCGGGATCACGCTGCTGTACGTGTTCCAGCACAAGGGCATCTTCTTCATCCCGGGTACCGCGTATCTGGGTGACATGGAAGCGAACTGGTTCTTCGGTATCACGCCGGAGGCCTTCGGTGCCGTCGGTGCGCTGGTCAACTTCGTCGTGGGCATCGTGGTGTCGAAAGTCACCGCCGAGCCGCCGGAGCACATCCAGCACCTGGTCGAAGACATCCGCGTGCCCAAGGGCGCAGGCGTCGCGACCGGCCACTGATAACAAGATCCCTGTAGAAGCCTTCACCCCGCCTCTTCGAGGCGGGGTTTTTTATGTCGCGACATCCCCGGTTGCGACCCTCGTCGCCGACCATGCGGGCCGCCAATAGTCGCTGCCTGCGCATTCAAAAGGTCAGCAACGGCGCGTTTTGATAAGCTCGTCGGTTGACATAAACACCGTCCGACAAGGTGCCCGCACGATGGAAGTTGAACTGATCGAGATCCGACAGTTTCTCGAACGACGCAATCCGTTCAATTACCTGAGCACCGAACTGCTCGACGAACTGCCGAGAGACATCGAGATCCGCTATCTGCGCCGCGGTGGCGAGTTCCCGCCTGACGAGGGCTTCCTGTACGTCGTGCGCAGCGGCGCGATCAAGATCTTCGACACCGACGGTGAGCTGTGCGAGAAGCTCGCCGAGGGCGATACCTACAGCGTGACCTGCCAGCTGGTGAACCTGTCGGAATGCGATCGCGGCGAGGCGGTCGAAGACACCCTGCTGTACATGCTCAGCTGCGAGCGATTGAAGGCGCTGTGCCGCGAGTCGACGGCGTTCAGCGAGCACTTTTCGGCCACCGTCAAGGAGCGCCTCAAGGCCGCGGTCACGACGGTGCAGGAATCCGACGATCCCAGCGTCGCCGCGATGATGGTCGAGGTCGGCAGCCTGGTCCGCAAGAAGCCGATTTCCGTGAACTCCGGCATGACCATCCGCGAGACCGCGGCGCTGATGAGCAACAAGGATGTTTCGTCGGTGATGGTGATGCGCGACGAGCAGCTGATCGGCCTGGTCACCGATCGCGACCTGCGCAAGCGGTGCGTTGCGATCGGCCTGAACGGCAGTGAGCCGATCGACCAGATCATGACGCCCGATCCCAAGACCATCGATGCCAGCACCCTGACCGTGCAGGCATTGATGACCATGACGCGCATGCACTTCCACCACCTGCCGGTAACCCGAAACGGCGCGCTGATCGGCATGATCACCGCGACCGACCTGGCCAATCACCAGAGTGCGAACTCCGCCTACCTCGCGGCCGACGTGCGCAAGGCCAAGACGGTCGAAGACCTGATCGAGGTCAGCAAACGCCTGCCGAACCTGCATCTGCACCTGGCCAACGCGAGCGTGACGGCGCGCCACATCGGCGAGGCGGTGTCTTGCCTGACCGACTCGATCACCGCGCGCCTGCTGGAGATGGCCGAGGACAAGCTCGGTCCTCCGCCGACGGCCTACCTGTGGATGGCCGGTGGTTCGCAGGCCCGCCACGAGCAGAGCTCGCACTCCGACCAGGACAATGCGCTGCTGCTGTCCGACGACTTCGTCGCCGAACAGCACGACGGCTATTTCAGCGCGCTCGCACAGTTCGTCAGCGACGGGCTGGACGCCTGTGGCTTCATGTATTGCCCGGGCAACGCCATGGCCACCAATCCACAGTGGCGCCAGCCGCTGAAGGTCTGGCAGGGCTATTTCACGCGCTGGATCGAGAGTCCGGACCCGATGTCGATGATGCTGTCGAGCATCTTCTTCGACCTGCGCCCGGTGACCGGGACCTTCGAGCTGTTCCCGCCGCTGCAGACCATGATTCTGAAGAAGTCGCAGGAGAACCGCATCTTCCTCGCCTATATGATGGCCAACGCGATGCAGCACCGGCCGCCACTGGGGTTCTTCCGCCAGTTCGTGCTGGAACGCGGCGGCGAACACGACGACACACTCGACCTGAAACACCGCGGCATCGTGCCGATCACCGACATCGCGCGCCTGCTCGCACTGTCGCTCGGCAAGGAACCGGTGAATACCGTCGAGCGGCTGCGCGCCTGCGCGGGCAGCGCGGCCATCTCGACCGAGATGGCCGAGAACCTGGAGGACGCGTTGGAGTTCATCGCCTCGCTGCGCATCCAGCACCAGGCACAGCAGATCCGGTTGGGCAAGGCCCCGGACAACTACGTACCGCCGAGCGAGCTGTCCGAGCTGGAACGCGAGCACCTCAAACATGCGTTCAAGGTGATCCAGAGCATGCAGGAAACCATGGTCAAGCGCTTCGGCGCGGACAAGCTCGGATAGGCCGCGATGCTGACCCGTTTCCTCGGCAAGGACTACCGGCGCAGGCAGGCGTTGGCCAAGGCGGCACCGGGCCCGCTGGCCGATTACCTCGCGACGCCGTTTCCGGACAGGCACAGCGACTGCCGTGAGATCGAGATCGTCGCGATCGACCTCGAGACCACCGGGCTCGATCCGCGCAAGGACGTCATCCTGAGCATCGGCCTGGTCAACATCGAGGGCTTCCGCGTCAAGCTCTCAACCGCCTGGCACAGCATCGTGCGCATCGACCGCGATATCCCCGGCGAATCCGCGGTGATCCACCAGATCACCGATGATCAATCGGCGGCCGGTGCGCCGATCGAGGAACTGATGCCCGAACTGCTGCGGCGGCTCGCCGGACGCCCGATGCTGGTTCACTATTCGCCGATCGAGCAGAACTTCATCGATGCGGTGTGCCGCCGGCTGTACGGTGCGCCGTTCGTGATCCCGATCATCGACACGCTGGAGATCGGTCAGCGGGTGTTCGAGCGGCGCAACCACACGATCCAGCCCGGCGACCTTCGCCTGTTCAACCTGCGGCCGCGCTACAATCTGCCGCAGTACAAGGCGCACAACGCATTGAGCGACGCGCTCGCGACCGCCGAGTTGTTCCTCGCGATGGCCGACAACCTGTATCCCGGACGGCCATGCCGGCTCGGCGATTTCCTCAGCAAACGATAGCGGCGGACCTCGATGGCGGAAAAGACACCGAACATCCACAAGACGATCCTTATCCTGATCCTGGTGTTCGTGCCGCCCTACTGGCTGATCTTCACCGATGAGGGCGCACGCATCTCCGACCGCGCGCTGCTGTGGCTGGTCGGCGAAGACGAGATCAAACTCAACCTCAGAGTGCTGAGCCCGGCATACAGCCGTGCGGACATCGAGAAGGTATTCGGCGATATCGACTGGAAGTGCGGCGCCAAGAACTCACCATTCGGCGACGCACTGTGCGTGGCCAAGGTCGGTGCGTTCAACGGCTATCCCGCACGTGCCCTGACCCTGTACTTCCTGGCGGACAAGCTCAGCGCGATGCAGCTGGTCTACCGCGGCCCCTATCACGAGCAACTCCTCGGCCACCTGATCGACCAACTCGGCCAGCCGACGAATGTCGCGGCCGCGGTCAGCGAGGGACCGGACGCCGCCGATGTGCTCGAATGGGGACTCGAGCACGGCAAGATCGTCTTGAAGAAGAAGCTCCAGCAGGGCGATGAACCCTCGCTGCTCTGGGTCGCCGGCGCGCCCGCGGCCTGAACCCGTCAGGCGACCACGCGCACGCTGTAGCGGCCCGGCACCCCGTCCTCGCGCACGATATCGAGCATGCGCACGCGAAAAGTGCCCTGGGCGCGGTCCGCGAAATACAGTTTGAGGGCCTCGCTGACGGTCGGAAACGCCATCTCTGCCCAGGGTATCTCGTGTTCGCCGAGGAGCTCGACGTCCAGGCTCTCGGCACCGGGAGAGAATTCCAGGTCCAGCAGCCGTGCGCGAAACAGCATATAGACCTGGCTGATGTGCGGCAGGTTGACCGTGACGAACAGATCGTCGACGGCGACCCGCGCGTTCGCCTCTTCGAGGGTCTCGCGCATCGCCGCCTCGTAGGTGGTCTCGCCGTTCTCCATGAAACCGGCCGGCACCGTCCACAGCCCGAGTCGCGGCTCGATCGCACGCCGGCACATCAGGACCTTGTCCCCCCAGTGCGCGATGCACCCGGCGACCACCTTGGGATTGTGATAGTGCACGGTGCCGCAGTGGTCACAGATGTGCCGCGGGCGGTTGTCGCCCTGCGGAACCCCCACACGCACCAGATTCCCACATACACTGCAGAACTTCATCGCTTGTCCATTCGCCCCAGGGGCGTTTGCAACAAGGCGGCACCGAGGTACCGGATCTTGACTGACGGCTGATTGTGCATACTTGGCCCGCACCTCCCAACCGCCGATGATAGCAGCCGGGGTTGCACTATCCGGCGCAGCCCGACGGGACCAGTTGTACCCGGCGCCCGTCATCGAAATGCAACTCGATCACGTCGCACAGGCGTGCCTCGACACGCAGGCGCAGGGTGTTGGGATCGACCGCCTTCAGCGTCACCCGGTTGCCACGGCGGTGCTGGATCCGACTGCTCGACACGCCCGTGGACGCCTGGTCGCGCGGGGGCAGGTAAAGCAAGTAATCGACCCCGGTGCGCACCACGAAACGCTGCGACGCGGCGGCCGCGGTCAGCAGCGTATCCCGGGACCCGCGGGTCGTGAACCGCCATGCCCAGCGGCGCTGGACCCCGTCGAGCAGGGCTTCCACCTCGACCTGGTAACGCGTCCCCCAGGCCAGCCGCTGCAACGGGAACAACGCGAACTCGTGGCGACCGAGCAGCTGGTTGGGGTCGGTCTCGTGGTCTAGCAGGCGCACCTCGAGCGGTGCGTCGTCGGCAGCCGGATCGTCCCGGGATATCCGCCAAGCGCGCAGCTCGACATCATCGACCAGCGCCGGGTTGAACTGCAGCGTCACCGGGTATCCGGCCACTGTGAGGTCGGGTAGCGGATCGGGCTGTTCGATGAAGAATGCCGGTGGTATGTCGGTCGCTCCGTCGGGTGGCCATAGCACGACCTCGGGCAGATCCGCACGGCGTTGCCGATCGAGGACGTCGAGATACTCGACGCGCACCGCGGTGTCGTCGGCGCAGGGCACGCGGTAACGTCCCGAGTCGCGGAATCGCGCGTGTTCAGGGAGTGCGGCGCACAGCGCCTCGAACCATTCGGCGCCGACCTGGACCGAAGGCTCGCAGATCTCGAAGTAACTGCCGCTCCCCCGCGCGACCGCGTCGGCCGGGCGACGTTCACACAGCGCATTGAACCAGCGCGCATCGATCCTGGTACCGTTGTCACACGGCTCGTAGTAACGGCCATGACCGCGAAACCGCGCGCCCGGCGGCGGCTGCGCACAGATCCCGGCCATGTACGAGGCATCCAGCCGCACGCCGTTGGCGCACGCGACCGGGTGCGAAGGCCGGAACATCGCCTCCGCCGGAAGATCGGCGCACAACGCCTCGTAGAAGTCACGTGTCATCGGCTGCCCGAGGCAGTCGAGCGGTGTGCGCGACAGCGCCTCCGGCGGTGGTGCCACGCACAGCGTCGCCAGGTCGGTACGCCCCAGTACGAACACCCGCGAACCTTTGCCGACCGCGACGCCGAGCTGGTCGGCCTCCAGGTCCAGAAACGTCAGACGGTGGTACAGGGCACTCATGAGCCCGTCGATCGCACTGTGTGCATCGGTGTACCCCATGCTGACGTTCTCCAGCACGTCGCGGTGTCGATAGCCGGCAGCGACCGCGCGGTCGGCCGGCAGGGCGCCGCTGAAACCCTCGTCCGCCGGCAGTTCGGTATGTGCCGAAGGACCGATGCCGCTCTGCCCGGGCTCACGGTGGCGATCGAGGTAGGCCGCGTGGCGCGCCGCCGCGGTGGCCAGCCCGGCATCCTCGGCCAGCGCCGGCAGACCGGCCTGCGCGCGCAGGCGGTTGACCCACTCGAACTCGGTCGCCGCCGCTACCGCACCGCAGCCGAGCGACAGCAAGGTCAGGCCGCAGCAGATGGATCCGAACAGGCGTGATTTCGGCATGCAGGGGTCGCCGCTGGGGGTTGCTTGGGGATGCGCCGCGACGTCCTTGGACGGCATATTGCTGTTCGCCTCGTCACCCGGCGCAGGTTAGCATTGGCGCTCCCGCATTGCCTCCCGGTCGAGGGTATGGACGTAGTAGACAGCAACCCGCCGACACCCGAGACCGTGGCGGCGGTCGATCTGGGTTCCAACAGTTTCCACATGATCGTCGGCAAGCTCGACAACCGCCAGCTCGTGATCGTCGACCGCTTGCGCGACGCGGTGCGGCTCGGTGGCGGCCTGCTGCCGGACAAGACGCTCAGCGGCGATGCCTGGGAGCGCGCGGTCGAAAGCCTGTCGAAGATGGGCCAGCGGCTGCGCGCACTGCCACACCACGCGGTGCGCGCGGTCGGCACCAACACGATGCGCCAGATCCGCGACGGCGGCGCCTTTCTGCGTGCCGCCGAGGACGCCCTCGGACACCCGATTGAGATCATCGGTGGGCGCGAGGAGGCCCGCCTGGTCTATCTCGGTGTCGCACACGGGCTGGCGGTTGGCGACGACGCCAGGCTGGTGGTCGATATCGGCGGTGGCAGCACCGAACTGATCCTCGGTCGGGGACTCGAGGCGGACGAACGCGAGAGCCTGTTCATGGGCTGCGTCAGCATGACCGGACGGTTCTTCGCCGACGGCAAGATCACCGAAGAGGCGATGAACAAGGCGGTGATCGCCGGCCGCGTCGAACTGCGTCCGGTGCGTCGCATGTTCGAGGCCGATCGCTGGCAGTCCGCGGTCGGCAGTTCAGGCACGATCAAGTCGATCGAACGGGTCGCGATCGCCAACGGCTGGAGCAGCGAGGGCATCACCCGGTCGGCGCTGAAAAAGCTGCGCCGCGCACTGGTCGGCGCAGGCCACATCGACGCCGTCAAGCTCGAGGGCCTGACCGACGATCGTCGCCCGGTGTTCGCCGGCGGCGTCGCGGTGCTGAGCGCGGTCTTCAAGTCGCTCGGCATCGAGCAGATGCAGGTCTCCGACCTGGCCTTGCGCGAAGGTCTGCTGTACGAACTCGTCGGTCACATCCAGCACATGGACATCCGCGATTCGACCATCCAGGCGGTGATGCAGCGTTTCGGCGTCGACAGGTTGCAGGCCAGTCGCGTCGAGACCACCGCCCGCATGTTGTTGCGCCAGGTCCAGGACAGCTGGGCGTTGACCGACCCGGAGCACACGCTGATGCTGAACTGGGCGAGCCGCCTGCACGAGATCGGTCTGGTCGTGTCGCACAACAGTTTTCACAAGCACGGTGCCTACCTGCTTGCGAATGCCGACTTGCCCGGTTTCTCACGGCCGCAACAGGCGGTGCTCGCGGCACTGGTAAGGGTCCACCGACGCCGTTTCCTGGAGACTGAATTCGCGCGACTGCCACCGCAGACCGTGGAACCGACCAAGCGCCTCGCGGTGCTGTTGCGCCTGTCGGCACTGTTGCACCGTGGTCGCGGCGCGGCGCACAAACCGCCGATGAAGCTGGTCGTCGCCGAGCGCGATATCCGGGTGGAGTTTCCGGACGAGTGGTTGTCGGAACACCCACTCACCGACGCCGAGATCGCGCGCGAGGCGGAATATCTCGCCGCAGCCGGATTCACCCTGAAATATGCCTAGGGAATTATCCCGGGCAACGCGGCACACTGCGGCGTTGAGTCAAGGGGACGACCGGGGGAAGCGATGAACGATATCAACGAGGCACTGGTCGGTTTCGACCTCGGCGATGACGACGGGGCTGAGATACAGCCTCTCGAGCGCACCGACGGTCATGCGATGTGTGCGATGGCGTTCAGTCTCGCCTGGCAGAGCCGGCATGCACGGCACACCGACCAGCTGGTGGCACGCAAACTCAACCTGTGGCGCGATATCCTGCCCTACGAGCTGGAACCGGACCTGATGGATCGGCCGGTCGACCATGTCGCGCACCACGCATTCGCCCCGGGGGAACTGATCGTCCCCTACCAGTCCGACCTGTGCTTCAACCTCCGGCAACGCGCGTTCCACCGCAACCTGCGCAAGCACATGTACGTCGAACCGCGTACCGGCCGCTTCTATCCACGCGCGTTCATCGGCGGATCGCGTGGCATCTTTCCCGAGGAGGTGCTGCCGTTCCGGGTCTGTTCGACCAGCGACGACATGTTGTGCTGCGATCTGAACAATCCGCTGGCCGACAAGGCGCTGGATCTGAGTGTGCGGATCCTCGACATCTGGGCAGCGCGCGACGAGCACGGCGGCAGCTGCAACGACGTCGCCGAGATGGTGACCCACAACGGGCCCGGCATGCAGGCGCGCTGGCGCGGTCAGCCGACCGATTTCTGGCAGGACATCCCGTTCGCGCGCGTCGCCGGCGAACCGGACACGGCGTTCTACGCGATGCCGCGCATGGTCTCGCACGTCGACCGCAGCGCCTCGGCGCAGATCGCCAAGCTGTACCGCCGGCTGCTGCCGCCGGGCGGCCGGGTGCTCGACCTGATGGCGAGCTGGGAGTCGCATCTGCCTGCGGAACACGGCCTCGGCGACCTGGTCGGGCTCGGCATGAACGCCGAGGAGCTGTCGGCGAATCCGCTGTTTGCCGAACACCGGGTCCACGACCTGAACCTGCGCCCGCAACTGCCCTATGCCGACGCCGAGTTCGATGCGGTGATCTGCAGTCTGTCGGTCGAGTACCTGACCAAGCCGTTCGAGGTGTTCGCCGAGGTGGCGCGGGTATTGCGCCCGGGCGGGCGCTTCATCGTGACCTTCTCCAACCGCTGGTTCCCGCCGAAGGTCATCCGGGCCTGGGAGGGCATGCACGAATTCGAGCGCCCCGGCCTGGTGCTGGAGTACTTCCTGCGCGACGACCTGTTCGACGGCCTCGAGACCTGGTCGATCCGCGGCCTGCCACGCCCGGGCGACGACAAGTACGCCGATCGCGTGACCGACAGCGATCCCGTCTACGCGGTCTGGGGCAGCCGTCGGTGATCCCGGCGGGCATCGACAGCATCGCATGGATGCAGCAACTGGCCGGTCGCCTCGACCGGCTGGTCACGCGCGCGGAGCTGACGCAGGCGCTGGATGATGTCGAGTACCTGATCGACGCGCTCGACCCCGAGTTGCAGGGTCCCGCCTACCAACTCGCCGAGGACCTGCGCCGCCGGCTCGATCGGGCCGACGGGTGAGGCCCGCCCCGGGCGTGACCCGGCACTTCGCGGTGCGCCGGGTCAACCCGTTCGAGGGCGTGCTGCAGGTCGTCGAGACGCACGACGCGCGCGCCTACAGCCCGGACGGCGAGGTCTGGCAGGTACAGGTACTCGCCGAGCGCCCGGACCACACCTGGCGCAGCTTCAGCCAGGTCGCACCGATCACGCAGTTCTTCAACTTTGGCCTGTGGGACGCCGGGGATGGCCTGCAGCGCATCCCGGCGAATCCGGTCATGGACATCGGCGCGATGTCCGCCGCCGCGGCCGGGCTGTGCGATGTACTGCACGGCCTCCGGGGACACCTGCCCTTCCCACTGATCGATGACTGCGAATGCTGGGCCACGGATCACCGGGGCACCCCGGTCGCCCTGCTCGCCACGACCGAAAACCCGGACCTGATCCCGGAACTGCGCATCGGCCGCTGGCAGGCGAGCCGCCTCGCCGACCACAGCTTCGTGTCGCCGAGCCTGCTGGCCCGCGGCGTACCGGCCCGGGGTGAGCTGGGACCGCGCCAGCACGCCGAACACCTCGAGCGCCAGGTACGCCGGTTGGGACAGCACAAGGCCTGGTTCCGCCGCCGACGGGGTGTCGGTGGCGAGCGCCTGGACGGACCCGCGGCGGCCGACCCGCTGCCGGAGTCGGCCTTTCCGCCGCTCGGACTCAGCGTCGACTGGCAGGACCCGCAGGCACGCGCCCTCGCAGAGGACTACCTCGCCTGGTCGGCACCCCGGTTGCTGCTGTTGCAGCATATCGACGACGTCCAGCGCGCCTGGCTGGAGGAACGCGCGTGTCGCCACGCGACCGAACTGGCCACCGTCCACCGGCTGATCCCGCGGGTGCTCGACAAGGCGCGGATCGAGGCCGCGAGGGTCGAGGCGCAGTTGCGAAAGTCGGGCCGCTGAGGTCACATAGGCGCCCGAAACCCAACCGAGGAGCCACGATCCGATGACAGCGCAGAAAGACTGGCGCGTCGATATCTTTCCGCTGATCTTCTTCGCGATCGTGGTCGCGGCGAAGACCTACTACCTGATCGGCTATATCGCCGGCAACGAACAGCTCTGGGAACTGCTGCAGGACGATGGCCGGCGCGCGAGCCTCGGCAACGGCGCGGCCTATTTCCTCACCGGGCAGTTTTCGTACATCGGTTACTACATCGTGTCGACGGCATTCGATGCACTGGTGTTCTACAGTCTGGTCGTGCGCGGCGCCGCGAAGGACCGCCCCAAGGGATTCTGGGAAAACGTGTTTCCGTTGATCACGGTGTTCGTGCCAGTGTTCGGCTTTGCGGCGATGTTCATGCCGCAGGTGCGCGCCGTGTTACCCGGCTATCCGGAACCCTTCCTGCGCTGGTTGGCGGAGCTTACCCCGGCGTTTCCGTTCTACATGAACCTCGCCGGCCTGTTGATCGGCCTGTTCGGCGCAGCGTTCAGCATCTGGGCGATCGCCCACCTGCGGGCCTCGTTCGGCCTGCGCACCGCGGTACGCGAGTTGATCACCACCGGCCCCTACAGCCGCATCCGCCACCCGCTGTACTTCGGCGAGATGATCCATATCTTCGGTGTCGCGATCCTCGCCGCCACGCCTGCCGCTATGTACCTGTACCTGGTCGCGGTGATCCTGCAGGTGATCCGCGCCAAGATCGAGGAACGCAAGTTCCTCGCAACGGTGCCGGCCTACGCCGACTTTCGGCGGCGCACCGGTTTTCTCTGGCCACGGCTGTTTTGACCGACGCCAGGCCATCGTTTCGCACCCGAGCCACAGGCTGACACCGAGTCGGCAGGGACCCGGCGCACGGTTCGAAGTGCTGGCGTGGCGGCTGTCGCCGTCGGTTCCGACGCGCAGCCTGCCGGTGCGCCTGACCACAGCGGCCGACAACCACGATCTACCGATGCCACGGGGATCTGCAGATGTGGCGCAGATCCCCGTCCCGTCTGCGGTCGCCTGAGCCGGCGACCGCGAAGTGCCCTCAGCGTGCTTTCTGCATCTCGACCATTTCGCGCAGCAGGGCCTCGATGTTCGCCAGCCGCTGTTCCATGGTCTGCATGTGCTCCTTGCGCATCTGCATCATCTGCTGCTTGCCGCGGCCGGCCCCCATGCCTCCTCCGCATTTCCCTCCGCCGCACTTGCCGCCGCCGCATTTGCCACCCATCGCGGCGTGCATCTTGCGGCACGGCCCCATACCGAACGGCGGCTCCGCGGGTGCCGCGGCCTGGGGCGCCGGCGGCGCGTCATCGGCTGCGGCTTCGGCTTCGGCTGCCACCGGTTCTTCCACCTGTGCCTGCTGCATCATCTGGCGATGCTGCTGGCGCATCTCCTGGATCTGCTGACGCATCTCGGGATCCATCATCGCCCCGCGCGGCCCCATCATCGGCATGCCTCCGCCGCCAGGTGACATCATCTGCATGCGCTGCTGGCGCATCTCCATCATCTGCTGCTGCATCTCGGGATCCATCATCGCCCCGCGCGGTCCCATCATCGGCATCTGCCCCGATGCCCGCATACGCTCCATCTGCTGGCGCCGCATCTCCTGCATCTGCTCCATCTTCTGTACCATCGCCGGCGGCATTGCCGGCGCCGGCCCGGGCGCGCCCGCAGCGGCCGGTTCGGCGGCGGCCGGTTCCGCAGCGGCCGGATCGGTTCCGGCATGGACGCCCAGCGACAACACCGCCGCGATCACGGCGGTGGCAAACAGCTCGATTGACTTCATGATGTTCTCCATCGATAGATGCAAATTTTCCGGCCGCGCCAGGCGCACCGCAGTTGTCCGCACGCCCGACATCGGAAGCCTAGCCCAAGCTGCGCCGGTTGCGGGAGCGGCTTTGCATTGTCAGGTCGTCGGCGTGGCCGTGTGGCCTGTCAGTCCACCGGTTTTACCGCGCGCAGGGGACCGAGTGGCAGACGCGCCGCTTGTGCAGCCCGCTCGCTGGTAAACTGCGCCGAGCGCAGATCCCGTGCAAATTGTGACGCAGAACTGCCCGGCATCGACCCTAGACTGTCGATCGTCGGACAATCGACGGGGAAAACTCCGCAACAACGGATGACAGGACATTGACCGAACCGAATCTGCAGACCTTCCGTCATGACACAGCGGCCCGCACCGGCGTGCTGCTGGTCAACCTCGGCACCCCGGACGCACCCGAACGCGGTGCGGTCCGGCGCTATCTCAAGGAATTCCTGTGGGACCCGCGGGTCGTCGAGGCCTCGCGGCCGCTTTGGTGGCTGGTGCTCAACGGCATCATCCTCAATACCCGGCCGGCGCGCTCGGCCGCGGCGTACCGCAAGGTGTGGACCGCCGAGGGCTCGCCGCTGTTGACGATATCGTACCGGCAACGCGATGCCCTCGGGGCCCTGCTCGCGGAACGCCTCGGCACCGCGGTGCCGGTCGCGTTGGGCATGCGCTACGGCAGACCGTCGATCCGCAGCGCGCTCGAGGAGCTGCGTGATCAGCAGGTCCGGCGGGTGCTGGTGCTGCCTTTGTATCCGCAGTACTCGGCGACCACCACCGCGTCGATCTTCGACGCCGTGACCGACGAGCTGCGGCGTTGGCGCTGGATCCCGGAACTGCGTTTCGTCAACCACTATCACGACGACCCGGGATACATCGCCGCCCTCGCCGCAAGCGTGCGTCGGCATCGCGCGCTCGCCGGCGATGCGGATCGGCTGCTGATGTCCTTCCACGGCATCCCCGAGGAGTATTTCCATAAGGGAGATCCGTATTTTTGCGAATGCCAGAAGAGCGCACGCCTGCTGGCCGAGTCGCTGGGACTCGACCAGCAAGCCTGGATGCTCAGCTTCCAATCGCGCCTCGGCCCAAAACAGTGGCTGCAGCCGTATACCGACCATACCCTGGAGCGCATGGCACACGACGGCGTCAAGTCGGTACAGGTCATCTGTCCGGGTTTCTCGGCCGACTGCCTCGAGACACTGGAAGAGGTGGCGATGGAAAACAAGGAACTGTTCCTGCACGCCGGCGGCGAGCGCTACGAATACATCCCCTGCCTGAACGACGACGCCGAACACATGGCGGTACTGGCCGACATCGTCGAACGCCACACACAGGGCTGGAAGCTGCGCGATGACGTGGAGGACGGGACGGTGCAACGTGCGATGGCGCTCGGCGCTCCCCATTGACGGCCGGCGCATGCGTAGCAAATCGACAATCAGTCACCTGCTGGTCGCATTGCAGTTCGGCGCGATCGTGATCGTCGCATGGCCGTTCGTCGCGCAGCTGGCAGGTCGCGGACAATGGCTGTCGCTCAGCGCACTCGGCCTGATCGTCGGCCTGTATACTCTCGCGCACAACAAACTCGGCAACTTCGGCATCTATCCCGAGCCGATCCCGGATGCCTGCCTGGTGACGACCGGACCTTATCGGTGGATCCGCCACCCCATGTACACCAGCCTGTTGCTGTTCATGCTCGGCATCGCACTCTACCGCCACGCGTGGCCGAACTATGTCGGTTTCGCACTGCTGGTGGTCGCGATATTCGGCAAGATGCATCGGGAAGAGGCCCATCTGCACCTGAAGTTCGAAGACTACTCGGCGTATGTCAAACGCACTCACCGTCTGATACCGGGCATCTACTGAGCAACATGAGCGATACGCCCAAACCGACCGATATCGTGCTGCACCGTCAATCGCACTCGCTCGAGATCGCGTTCGACGACGGGGCCCGATTCGATCTTCCTTGCGAGTTGTTGCGCGTGTACTCGCCTTCGGCCGAGGTGCGCGGTCATTGGGGACAGCATGCCAAGCTGCAGCTCGACAAGCAGGACGTGAACATCACCGAGATGCGCCCGGTCGGCGCCTATGCGCTCAAGATCGTGTTCGACGACGGCCACGATTCCGGTTTATACGACTGGGCCTATCTGTACGACCTCGGACGCAAACAGGACCTGTACTGGAACCAGTACCTGCAACGCCTCGCCGAGGCAGGACATGTGCGCAGGCCGCCGAACAGGGAGCCGACTGAGTAGGCACTGCAGTCAGGCATGCGGCCAATCGTTGGGCGAACCGATCACCCGTTCGAGCTCGTCGACCGGCAGGCCGGGGGCGAACAGGAAACCCTGCATCTGGTCGCAGCCGCGCTCCCTGAGCCAGTCCATCTGTACGTTGTTTTCCACCCCTTCGGCGATCAGGCCCAGGCCGAGCTGTTTGCCGATCATCAAGGTGGCCTCCACCAGGGTGCAGTCGTAGGCGTCTTCCGGGATGTCGCGGACGAACGAACGATCGATCTTCAGTCGGTCGATCGGCAGCGACTTGAGATACGCGAGCGACGAGAACCCGGTCCCGAAATCGTCCAGCGATATGATGAAACCCTGGCTGCGCAAGCGGGCCAGGACATGCCCGACCGAGTCCATGTCGGCGATCAACATGCTTTCGGTGATCTCCAGCCCGAGTCGTGCCGGTGACCAGTCGTATTTTCCGCACAGGGCACCGAGCTGATCGGTGAACCCGGCGTCGGCGAGTTGGTGGGGCGAGATGTTGACGTGCACGCGGATCTCGCCCAGTCCGCGGTCGCGCCAGCGCCGCGCATCGGCCAGCGCCTGCTCCAGGACCTGGTAACCGATCGGCACGATCAGCCCCGTCTGTTCGGCGGTACCGATGAACTCGCCGGGGTAC
This sequence comes from Chromatiaceae bacterium, assembly GCA_024235395.1. Lineage (NCBI taxonomy): Bacteria > Pseudomonadati > Pseudomonadota > Gammaproteobacteria > Chromatiales > Chromatiaceae > Chromatiaceae bacterium. The sequence continues at coordinate 614,826 of JACKMK010000002.1, read as the reverse complement.
AACAGGCCGCGTTCGGGATGCCGCCAGCGTACCAGGGCCTCGACGTCGCGGAGGCGGCCATCCACCAGCGGCACCTGCGGCTGGTAATGGACCTCGAACTGGGCATGGTCGATCCCGCGTCGCAGCGACTCGCGCAACTCCAGCTGCTTGGCCACCTCGGCGGACATGGCCCGGTCATACAGCCGGTACTGATTGGGTCCGGCGGCCTTGGCTTGGTACATCGCGGTGTCCGCGTTCTTGATCAAGGTACTGGCGCTGCGCCCGTCACCGGGGAACACCGCGACGCCACAGCTCCAGGTCACATAGGTCTCCTGGTGTCCGATGCGGTAGTACCGGCCCACGCAGGCGAACAGTTGGCCGACGATCGCCGCGACCGTTGCCGCGTCGCCGCAGCTCTCCAACAGCACGATGAACTCGTCGCCGCCGAGTCGTGCGACCGTGTCGGAGCCGCGGATGCTGCCGCTCAGGCAGTGAGCGACCTGTTTCAACAGCAGGTCGCCGGCCGCGTGGCCGAAGTTGTCGTTGATCGATTTGAAGCCGTCGACGTCGATGAACACCACCGCGAGGTGGGTGCCCTCGCGCTCGGCCTGGGCGATCGCGCGATGCAGGATATCCTCGAGCATCGCCCGGTTGGGCAGACCGGTGAGTACATCGTGGCTGGCCTGATACTCGGCCTCTTCCTTCTTGTGCGCCAGCAGCTGGTTGGCATCGGCCAGCCGGTTGATCATCGCGAGGAACAGGCGTGGCATCAGCACCAGGCCGAGCATCAACCCGATCGCAACTCCGGGGTGCGCGACCAGGACACCGTTCAGCAGCGTCGCGATGCCGAACGATGTAATACCGACCAGCGTCGCCAGACGCAGATAACGTGGCCCGAAGCGCAGTCCGTTACCGATCACGATCCACAGAAACACCGGGTAAAAACCGAGTCCGCCCAGGCCGAATGCATACGTGACGTATCCCGTGAACGCCAGGTCCAGCACGATCACCATGTAGCGCCGCCAATGCGGAGCGAACGGAGTGGTCGAGATCCAACGGTAATGCACGATGCTGAACAAGGCGTAGGCCGGACCGAGGGTCAGCTCGGCAGTCGACAGTCCGTCGTGCGGATCGAACGCGGCATGCAGCATCGCGAACAGCGAGATCAGCGATACGATCACGATGCGCGCGAGGGCCTGCCCCTGCTCGTGCGAGATCTGCTTGTCCGCTTGGAAAAAGATGTGCTCGACGAGCGACTTGCTAGCCGCCTCACGCACGACGTGACTGTCGAGATCGTCGAATTCGGTCATTGCTTACCGCCTGGGGTCTGGCACGACACACCGACATCCCCTCGGTCGGCAGATGTGCGTCATCTGATCACGACATCGGCCGTAAAAACAGCAGCTTGAATTCAGTGCGAGCCACCTGCACCTGGCAAAAGCGGCAAAAATGCGGTCGATCCATGCGCCGGGCAGGCGCTACACAAAGGCGCCGGATCCAGGCCATGACGGGACCGGCACAGCCCCCTGGCTGTCACCGAAGCAGGGCACCCGCGATACCGCCCGTCGCGGTCAGTCGGGTGCCGCCAGTGCCGCGACCGCGTAAACGCGGGCCTCGGTGCGACCCAGCATCCACCGCTGTACGACGACGACCTCGCCGCGCCGGAACTCGGCGCTCACGACGCTGCGCAGGGCCTCGCCGAGCGCCACGGTCGATGCGCCCGGCGGTACCGTGCCGACGGCCCGCGCGATCTCGGCGAGCAAACGGTCGGGATCCCGTTCGTCCGGGTGCTCACGCAGATAGGCGGCCCCGAAGCGGGCGGCCGCATCGCGGTCGAACAGGAACGCAAGCAACGGTTGCCGGGCGATCGAGCGCCCACTGCCCGCGCTGCGCAGGCCGCCGCACCCGGCCAGACCGGCAGCGGCCATCAGGCCGACCAGACCACGCAACAGTGTACGCCGGGTGCTGTCGCAGGCGTCGACGACGCTGTGTTTCGGGGCCGGCAGCGCCGTATCGGCGGGACGCGCCGTTGCCGGCACGTCGCTGAATCGATCACGATCAATCACTGTCTGCTCCCATCCGTTCGCGCAGATGATCCGCCAGACGCAGCGCCAGGGCCACCAGGGTCAGGGTCGGATTGGCTGCGCCGGAAGTCGGGAACACCGAACTGCCGGCCACGTGCAGGTTGGCAACGCCGTGCACCCGGCAGTTGCGGTCGACGACCCCCTTGCGTGGGTCGTCGTGCATGCGCGTGGTACCCATATGGTGACTGCCGCCCGCCACCAACGCGGGCCAGTTGGCCTCGTCTTCGATGTCCAGCCGCAATCGGCCGAATCCGAGGGCACCGAATTCCATCGCAAAGGAGCGCATGTGTTCGAACACGCTGCGCCGGTCCTGCTCGGTCAGGCGCCAGTCGAGCCGGATCCTGGGAAGCCCCAACACGTCGCGTTCGCTCGAGAGGCTGACGCGGCTGTCGGGATTCGGCACCTGTTCGCAGGCACAGCCCAGCCCCAGCCAATGCCCGAGAAGATCCGGTTGCCGGGGGTCGGGCGGGCCCTCGCCGCTGCCCAGGAACGGCCTGGCGGCGCGCAGCATGTCGATGTGTTGCGGTGCCGCAGGCAGATTCGACGACTCACCGACGCGGTACACGCCCGCATCGCCGGCCGAGAATGTCGCGTTCAACAGGCGCCGCTCGCGCAGAAAACGGTCCGAGGGATTGAACGCCGCTGTCGCGTGCCTTCCGTCGACCTTCACCCGACCATAGAAGGTCGTCGGCAGTTTCTGCAGCGCAGCCACCACGATCTCGCCAAACGCCGGCAAGTGGGGATGCTCCATGAAGTAACGGCCGACCAGACCGTGCTGATTGCCGAGACCCGCGGGGATCGAGCGGTTCGAAAGCAACAAGGTGCGCGCATTCTCCAGGCCACCGGTGGCGAGTACGTATTGCCGTGCATGGACACTGTGCGACAACCCGTTCAGCGTTCGGATGGCCAGGTGGGTCACCGCCCGCCCGCCTTCGGTCGATGCGATGTCCGTGACGTTGGCGTTCAGAAGCACGTCGATGTTCCCGGCCTGCTTGAGCTCGTCGCCATAACGACGACCGAATGCGGTCGGCGGGCTGAACTGCACATAGCGCAGCTGCATCCGTCCGGTGACCGGCAGCGGCTGCGATTCGCCGGTCCGCTCGGCCCAGTATCCAGGGTCGTCGAAGCGGGCGGGCGCGACCTCGACAATCTGCGTCGCCGTCGGATAGTACGGTTGCAGTTCGTCGATCGCGAACGGCCAGCCGCTGTGCGGCACCCAGTCGCGCGCCTCGAAGTCGATCGGGTCCAGCGGCCGGCAATATCCACCCCAGTGATTCGAGCTACCGCCGAAGTAGCGCAGGCGGTTGCCGGTCAACGAGTACTCGATGCCGACGCTCTCGCCCGCGTAGAGCGCCTGCGTGGCCTGGTCGAACTGCAGACCGCCAGCCTCGATCAGGCAGACCCGGTACCGCGTTCCGGCAAAGGCGCGCGCCAGCGTGATACCGGCCGGGCCCCCGCCAATGATCGCGAGGTCGACATCCAGACGATGCCGGTCGGGCAGGCTGCGGGCGTCTATATACATCGGAACAGCGCACACTGAGTGACGGTGACAGGGGATCGATGCCGCTGGCGCACGGTGCCGCGACATCCCACATACGATAACCCGGCGGGTGTGCGGCGGACCAGCCCGGGCGAACGAAAATGTCGCGCAGTTCCGATGTGGGACGGCTAGGTCGGGAGGCGGTCCAAGAGATCGGCGAGTGGCATCGGCCGACCGAGCAGGTAGCCCTGCAGGTGCGAACAGTGGCGCGCCTGCAGGAACGCCAACTGACCCTGTGTCTCGACGCCCTCGGCAACGGTGTCCAGATCGAGTTCGCGCGCGACCGCCATGATCGCCGTGATCAGCGCACGATCGGCGTTATCGGTCTCCAGATCGCTGACGAAGGCGCGATCCAGCTTGAGGGTGGTCACGGGCAGGCGCTTCAGGTAGCTGAGACTCGAAAAACCGGTGCCGAAATCATCGATCGCCAGGCGCAGGCCCGCCTCGCGCAGTGCCTCGAGCTCCGGCACGCCCTCGGCCATGATGCTCTCGGTGACTTCGAGTTCCAGCGCGTGGCACGGCACGTCCGCCTTGTGCAGACGATCGAGCAGATGCCGAATGAACGTCGGGTCGCGGAACTGCCTGACCGACACGTTGACCGCCATACCGAAATCCGGCACCCGCTCGCGGATACGGTGCAGATCACGCAGCGCGGAATCGATCACGAACCAGCCGATCGCGTCGATCAGGCCGCTGTCCTCGGCGACCGGGATGAACTCCGCCGGCGAGACGTCGCCGAGTTGACCGCTGTGCCATCGCAGCAGCGCCTCGGCGCCGTCCCACTGCAGTGTCCGGCCGTTGGCCTTTGGCTGGTAGACCACCGACAACTCGTCGTGTACCAGCGCATCGCGCAGGGCGCTCTCGACCTCGGTGCGCCGCGCAGCGGCCTGACTGTGCTGGGGTTGAAAGAAGCAGACATTGTCGCGCCCTCCGTCTTTGGCGCGGTACAAAGCGGTATCGGCATTCTGCAGCAGGATCTCTGCGCGTTCCCCGTCATCCGGGAAGACCGCAACGCCGATGCTGACGGTACTGAACAGATCACGCCCCTGGACCCGCAGTGGGCGACGAAAGTCTTCGAGCAACCGATACGCCAGGGTGCGCACCGCGGTCGCGTCGCTCAGATCGGGTAGCACCACCAGGAATTCGTCGCCCCCCAAGCGGCCCACCGTGTCGGCATCGCGCAGATTGCTCAACAGGCGATCGGCACAGACACGCAGCATCAGGTCACCGGTCTTGTGGCCGAAACCGTCGTTGACCCGTTTGAACTGATCGAGATCCAGATACATGATCGCGACACGCCGCTTGTTGCGCCGGGCACGCGCGATGTCGTGCATTACGCGGTCCTCGAGCAGCATGCGGTTCGGCAGACCGGTCAGCGCGTCGTGGGATGCCTGGTAGATCAGGTTGCCCTCGAACTCGCGTTGTTTCTGCTGCAGGTACTGGAACAGCAGCCAGCCCATCGCGAGGGCGATCAGATAGAGCAGCGCTGGCATCGTCATGTCGCGAAGATAGGTATCGACGAGTGTCTGACGTTCGTAGCGGGTCACCACCGTCAATGGATAACGACCAAGCCGTTCGGTGCGCACCAGGGCCGTTTCATCTTCGGATCCCATGAGTGGCGCACCGTCATGCGCGGTGAGTGGCGCGGCGTACACCGCTTCGCGTTGATCCGGCGAAGTCGGCAGCACCAGCTGCGGATAGCCGTCATCGCGCAACAATGCGAGCTGCATCCCCGGCTTCACCTCTATCGCCTGCCAGAGCGCTTCCTTCGAGTCGATATTGATGCCGGCGGCCATCACGAGAACGACCTCGCCGGCCGCGTTGCGCATCGCCAGGCGCACCGGGATCAACCATTTCTGCAGCAGCGGGAAGAAATAGGTGCGACCGATAACCATCTGATCGCTCTGCAGGGCACTGAGGAATCCTTCGCGCGACTCGGCCCGGTCGAGCAGGCTTGGCAGGTTACGCCCCGCCGGAACACCGGACACCAGTACCAGCTGCCCGTCCGGGCGCACCAGGCCGAACCCGGCCATCGCGGTGTTGATCTCCAGCATCTGGTCGATCAGGTGGCGACTGCGTTCGGGGTACAACAGCGCGTCTACCTCCTCGAGCCGCCGGCCGAGGACGCGCAGCACGGATTCCTCGTGCGCCAGTACCGCTTCGCTGGATTGCCGCAGCAGGCGGTTGGCGTGCTCCAGTTCATTGCCGAACACCCGCTGCGTGGCATACCAGGCGTTGAATGCGAACAGGACGAAAGCGACCGTGAGCAGGCCAACGGTCCCTGCGTAGATGCGCCCGACCTGCGATTCGCCGCCCACGCTGCGACCGAAGGTCTCCATGACGCCAGGCTGCATGATCATAGGCTGCCCAGATCGATTGATCGTTCAAGTTTCCGATAGCGGCCATCCATGCGCGTGCCTTAGGCCTACAGGACGATTGACTCGTGCAGACGCGGCATGATGACGCGCGGATCGTCGAGCAGCGCGGCAAACGCCTGCATCGCCTCTTCGTCGCCGTGCACCAGGACCGTCCGCTTGTCCGTGCCGCTCGCCTTCCACCAGGCCAGCAGCTCCGCCTGGTCGGCATGTGCGGAGAAACCGCCGATCGTGTGGATGCGGGCGCGCACCGGGATCTCCTCGCGAAAGATCCGGACGCTCGTTGCGCCGTCGATGATCCGTCTCGCCAGGGTCCCGTGCGCCGCGAAACCGACGAAAATGACGCTGCAGTCCGTGCGCCAGAGATTGTGCTTGAGATGATGGACGACCCTGCCGCCGGTACACATGCCGGAACCCGCGAGAATCACCGCACCGCCGCCGATCCGGTTGAGTGCCATGGAGGCGGCCGTCTCGCGCGTGAAGTGCAGCCCCGGCAGCGCGAACGGGTCCCCGCCATTGCCGAACAGCTCGCGGATCTCCGGCTCATAGCAGTCCGGATGGCGACGAAATATCTCGGTCGCCGAGATCGCCATCGGCGAATCCAGGAAGACCTGCATCGACGCCGGCAGCTGCCCCTGCTCCACGCCCTCGCGCAGGCAATACAGCAGTTCCTGGGCGCGCTCCAGTGCGAAGGTCGGGATGATGACGTTGCCGCCGCGTTTGAAGCTGTCCTGAATCGCGGCGTACAGCTCGGCGATCGAGGGTTGCAGACGCTTGTGCATGCGATCGCCGTAAGTGGTCTCCATCACGACCACGTCGGCGTGCGGCGGGGTGGCCGGATCGCGCAGCAGCGGCCGTCCGTTCGCCCCGAGATCGCCGGAAAACAGCACCCGCCGGCGCTCGCCCTGTTCCTCGAGTTCGAGCAGGATGCTGGCCGAACCCAGTATATGGCCGGCGTCGATGAAGGTCGCCCGGATCCCCGGCGCGATCTGCAGCGGCTGGTCGTATAGCGCGGTGCGGCCAAACTGTTCCATGCTGTTGAGGGCATCGAGCACCGTGTACAGCGGCTGTGGTTCGGGCTCCCGGGTATGCCGCCGCTTGGCCTTCTTTGCCTGCCAGGCAGCCTCTTCCTCCTGCAGATCGGCGGCGTCCAGCATGACCAGTCGTGCGAGCTCGCGGCTGGCGGCGGTGGTGATGATCTCGCCGCGGAAACCGCGGGCCACGAGCAGCGGAATGCGCCCGCAGTGATCGAGGTGGGCATGTGTGAGCAGCAGGTAGTCGATGTCGCCGGGCTCGAAACCGAAATCGCCGCGATTCTCTTCCTCGATCGCGCGCCCGCCCTGATAGAGGCCACAATCGATCAGCAATTTGACGCCGGCACATTCGACCAGGTGACAGGACCCGGTCACACCGTGTGCGGCACCGTGCAGCGACAATCGCATGCTCATTCCACCCTACCCCCGAGCAACGGCTGCCCGGCGTTGATATGCCACTGCAGGATGCCTTCCCAGGCTTCCTGCGCTGTTTCCGCGAACCAGAACAGGTCACGGTCCTCGGCATCGATGACGCCCTCATCGACGAGGAAATCGACGTCGAACGCGCGTTCCCAGAAGGCCCTGCCGATCAACACGACCGGCAGCGGCTCAATCTTGCGTGTCTGGATCAACGTCAACGCCTCGAACAGCTCGTCGAGCGTGCCGTAGCCGCCGGGGCATGCGACCAGCGCGGTGGCACGCAGCAGGAAGTGCAGCTTGCGCAGTGCGAAGTAGTGAAAGCTGAAACACAGATCCGGCGTCACGTAGGGGTTCGGGTGCTGCTCGTGCGGCAGCGAGATATTCAGTCCGACCGAATGCGCTCCGACGTCGAACGCGCCGCGATTGGCGGCCTCCATGATGCCCGGACCCCCGCCGGTCATGACCGCGAGGCGATCCCTGCCTATGCCATGCTGCGCCCGACCCACCAGACTGCCCAGCTCGCGCGCGACTTCGTAGTAGCGGCTCTTGTCGTGGATCCGCTCGGCTACCGCCAGCTGACGGGCCAGTCCGACGTCGTCGGGCCGCGTCGCAGATGACCGCCGCAGCCGCTCGACCCGCTCGCGGGCGACCTGCGGATCGGGGATTCGTGTGCTGCCGAACACGATGATCGTCCGCTCGATGCGGTAGTTGCGCAGGATGGATTCGGCCTTGCTGTAGTCGGCCTGCAGACGCATGCCGCGCATACCGGCATGCTGCAGGAAGTCCGGATCCTGGTCGGCCTGCCGATAACTGGCACTCGCCATGATCTGGCGGACACGTTCGGCCGCGTCCGGGTCGTCGACCGGGATCGCCGGGTGCTGCCACGGAAGCGGTTCCTGGCGCTCACCCGGAGGGGACTTCTGCTTGTCGTGACCGGATTCCACCTTGGCCTGCTTCGTCCATTGCCGGATACATCGAGTCTAGCGGTTTTGCCCTGTGCAATGCACTTGGCGGGATGCCGTTGGATCAATCCTGCACAGGGTCGAACGTGACGCCACGCGCCTCGAGCGCCGCGACCAGGGCAGCGAACGGGGCCTCGAGGTCGCCGCGCCCGCGGAAACCGAGTTCGATCTGGAACTCCGGCCCGAGCCGCGGCAGGCTGAAAAGGCGCGCATCGGGAAACTGCACGACCAGCTGTTGCATCAGGTCCATCAGGCTGCTCTCGGTGACCCCGCGGACCCGTACCGCGCGTTGCCGTTCAGCGATGCCGCCCTCCCGGTAGTGGGTGTCCAGGACCCAGCCCGCCATCGGATGCGCCATGTCCGGGAATCCCGGGAGGAAGTAGTGCCGGTTGATGCTGAAACCGGGGATACGGTTGTAGGGGTTCGGAATCAGCTCACAGCCATTCGGCAGCTCCGCCATGTGGATCCGGTTGGGGTAGGCATCGGCACCGAAACGGGCCTCGATCTCGGCGACCGCGCCGGGGTGGAGCGTCAACGGCACAGCCGCGGCGCGTGCCGCGCAGGCGCGCGTGTGATCGTCCGGCGTGGCGCCTATCCCACCACAGCAAAACACCGGATTGGGCGCGGCCATGGTGCGCGTGAATTCGCTGGCCAGGTACTCGGGATCGTCGGGCAGGATGCGCAACCAGGCTACGCCGAATCCGCGCTCGCGCAGCATGCCGCCCAGCGCATCGAAGTGCCGGTCACGTCGCCGACCGCTGAGGATCTCGTCTCCGATCACGATGATGCCGAAGCTGTCGGTCTGTACCGGTGCGTTCATATCGCGTTGCGCAGCCCGAGCGCCTCCGGGTAGGGATCGAGATACCACTGCCGATCGATGTAGTGATCCGGATTTCGGCGGAAGTAGTGGCGCAGCAGTTTCATCGGCACCACCAGGGGCACCTCTTCGTTGCGATAGGCGTCGATGCTCTCGGCGAGCTCGCGCTTGTCATCCGCATCGATGCGTTCCTTCAGATAACCCTGGATATGCTGCAACGCGTTGACATGGCGTTTGCGCCCGACGCGACGTTTGAGCGCGCTCATGAATTCCGCCTCGTAGGCATCGGCGACCTGTCCCAGGTCGACACCCTTGAGATGCGACAGGAGTTTTCCGAGGCGCTGATAGGCAGCCTGCGAGTGCGCCATCACCATGTATTTGTGGCGCGCGTGAAACTCGATCAATGCCTTTGCGGTGAGCGGTGCCTGGCGCAGACTCTGCCAGCGGCGGTAGGCGAACACCCGGTTGACGAAGTTCTCGCGCAATACCGGATCGTTGAGCCGCCCCTCCTCTTCGCACGGCAGGTGCGGGAGGCTTGCCATCAGCACGCGCGCATAGGCACCGACCCCTTTCTTCTCGGCCTGGCCGTGTGGGCCATACAGCTTGACGCGCTCCATGCCGCAGCTGGGCGACTTGCTCATGAACACGTAACCGCTTATCGCGCGCAACCGGCTGGCCGTCGCCAGTGCGAAATCCTCCAGGGCCTCGGTGACGTCGATGCTCGGGTCCGCGATACCCACGACGCGTACGGCATCGACGCTGCCGACCAGGCGGATCGGCGGACGCGGCGCGCCCAGGCCGATGGCCATCTCCGGACACACCGGCTCGTAGTCGACATACCTGCCCAGCCGCTCGACCAGCCAGCGGTCGCGCTTGGCGGTCCCGTCGTAACGCACCTTCTGGCCGAGCAGGCAACTGCTGATGCCGATCAATGGACGTTCAGCGTAGCGCACAAGCGGTGACCCGTGTCGTCTCTACCGGGGCGGGTTGTCCGGCCCCCGACTTCAAAATGCGGCCCGCTCGGCTTCCAGGTAGGCGCCGCTGATATGCCGTCCGAGTTCGATATCGAATCCCGCCCATTGCTGCCAGGGTTCGAGCCTGGGCAACAGCAACGGACGGATCTCGAAATCGGCGAGGCCGTCATCGAATCCCTGTTGGACGGTGCCATACAGCGTATCCAGGTAGTCACGGTAACGCTCCGCGACCTCGGCGCCGCCACTCGGGCCATGCCCGGGGACGAAGACCGTGGCACCGGTGGCCAGGGCCTGCCCGAGGGCCTCGATGTTGCCGGTGAAACTGCCGCCCTCGAGGCGCAGGATGCGTTGGTGACCGGCGTTGTCGCCGAGAAAAACCACGCCTTTCTCCTGCACGTACAGCATGATGTCGGTATCGGTGTGCGCCTTGTCGTTGTGCATCACCCGGTAGGTCTGACCCCCGATCGCCAGTTCATCGCCATCGTTCACCGGGTGATCGGGACCGACCACCTCGGTACCCGCGATCGCCTGTTCGGTCATGCGCAACAACATCTGCACCCACTCCGCTCCGGCCCCGGCTCGCACCTTGGGCGCGACCCGTTCGTGACCATAGATCGGGACCGCCGGGTACTTGGCACGGATGGCCTGGTTGCCCAGCCAGTGGTCTCCGTGGATATGGGTGTTGAACACGGCCAGCACCGGCCGGTCGGTAACCTGCTCGATCCGCGCGAGCACCATCTCGCCGACCTGCACGCTGCTGCCCGGATCGATCACCACGACACCATCATCGGTGACCAGGAATGCCGGGTTGTTCATGAAACCCTGATTGGACGGTGACGGCAGTTCGGTCGGGCCGTGAATCACGTATACCCCCGGCGCGACCTGCTCGGGGACCCATTCGCCACGGATCGGTGCCGCTCTGGTCAAGGCCAGGGCCACCCCGGCGAACGACAGCAGCGCAATCAGCCAGAGTCGCTTGTGCATGATACGGACTCCGTCAGGACCTGCGCCGCGCACCGACACGCAGACGCAAGGCATTCAGCTTGATGAAACCCTCGGCGTCCTTTTGATTGTAGGCGCCGGCGTCATCCTCGAAGGTCGCGATCGACTCGTCGAACAGGCTGTGGCTCGGCGACTTGCGTCCGGCGACGATCACGTTGCCCTTGTACAGCTTGACGCGCACGCTGCCGTTGACCACCCGCTGGGTCTGATCGATCAATGCCTGCAGCGCCTCACGCTCCGGGCTCCACCAATAACCGTTGTAGATCATGCTGGCGTATTTCGGCATCAGTTCGTCTTTGAGGTGCGCGGCCTCACGGTCGAGCGTCAGCGACTCCATCGCGCGATGTGCCTTGAGCATGATGGTGCCGGCGGGCGTCTCGTAGCAGCCGCGCGACTTCATGCCGACATAGCGGTTCTCCACGATGTCGTCACGGCCGATGCCGTTCGCACCGCCGACCTTGTTCAGGTACTCCATCACCGAGGCGGGGCTCATGGCCTCGCCATTGACCGCGACGATATCGCCCTTTTCGTAGGTCAACTCGACGTAGGTGGGCTCGTCGGGCGCCTTCTCGGGCGACACGCTCCAGCGCCACATGTCTTCTTCGGGTTCGGCCCAGGGGTCTTCGAGGACGCCGCCCTCGTAGGAGATGTGCAGCAGGTTGGCGTCCATCGAGTACGGCGACTTCTTGCCCTTTTTTGCAAAATCCACCGCGATGCCGTGCTCCTCGGCATATTTCATCAGCTTTTCGCGCGACAGCAGGTCCCACTCACGCCAGGGCGCTATCACCTTGACGTCCGGCTTCAGCGCATAGGCACCGAGTTCGAAGCGCACCTGGTCGTTGCCCTTGCCGGTCGCGCCGTGTGAGATCGCGTCGGCACCCGTCTCATTGCAGATCTCGATCAGGCGCTTGGCGATCAACGGGCGCGCGATCGAGGTACCCAGCAGATACTCGCCCTCGTAGATGGCATTGGCCCGGAACATCGGGAACACGAAGTCGCGCGCGAATTCCTCGCGCAGGTCGTCGATGTAGATCTCTTTGATCCCGGCCGCCTGTGCCTTGGCGCGCGCCGGCTCGACCTCCTCACCCTGGCCAATATCGGCGGTGAAGGTGACCACCTCGCAGTCATAGACATCCTTCAGCCACTTGAGAATGATCGAGGTGTCGAGTCCGCCGGAATAGGCCAACACCACCTTTTTTATTGCCGATTGCGCCATCTGTCGCTCCAGGGAAACGGTGAAACCGGGGAGTATAAACTGTCGCCCCGACCGACGGGGGAGACGAAAATGCCATTAAAGTTATCGTCCGTGCCACCGACTAGCTGGGAGATGCGGCACGGCCCACCGACCTAACTGGGTGCCCGTACATCGCCACCAGCCCTCCGGAGTATCCGATGCCGGCTTTTCGGGACAAGCAGAGCAGTGATTCGGTCCTCCACAGCAACGAGGTCGCCGGTACGCGTCTCGAACTCCTGCTTTTCACCACCAGCGACAGCCAGACGTTCGGCATCAACGTCTTCAAAGTCCAGGAAATCATCCCCTACCAGCGACTGACCCAGGTGCCCGGTGCGCACCGCCTGGTGCGCGGCATCGCCCACCTGCGCGGCCGCAACATGCCGGTCATCGATCTCGCCATGGCGATCGGCAAACCGCCTTACCCCGACCTGGCGGCGACCAACATCGTCGTCACCGAACACAACCGCTCGGTGCACAGCTTCCTGGTAGGGAGCGTCAAGCGCATCGTGCATACCGGTTGGGACAAGGTGCTGCCGCCACCCAGGGCCACCGGGCGCAACACCTATGTGACCTCGGTGACGACCATCGACGACACCATGATCGCGATACTCGATGTCGAGCGGGTGTTCGATGAGGTGGTCAAAACCAAGACCCAGGTGTCGGATAGGGTCTCGGCGCGCGGCGACGGACATGGCCAGCGGGTGCTCGTGGTCGACGACTCCAGCGTGGCGCGCAACCAGATCCGGCGGGCACTGGAGCAGATCGGCGTCGAATGCGTACTCAGCCACGACGGCAAGGACGCGTCGCGACTGCTCAACGAACTGCAGGCACGTGGCGTCGATCTGCCGAACCACTTTTCGATGATCATCTCGGACATCGAAATGCCGGAGATGGACGGCTACCAATTGACGTCGGCGATCCGAGCGACGCCGGGAATGGGCGACATCTATATCCTGCTGCACTCGTCGATCAGCGGCGAGTTCAACCGCGACATGGTTGCCAAAACGGGAGCCAACCGCTTCATTCAGAAGTACAGTCCCGACGACCTGGCCGATGCCGTGCTCGACCAGATCAACCCGGCGGATTGACTACCCAACCCGCTCCGCTACAAGACAGCGCGAACGACTGTGCCTGGGTTCCCCGGTGCGGTGCCCCGCTCGTTGTATCTCAGCACCGCGACGCCGCTGCGTCCCGCCCCCGGTTTTCCCGAACAGCACCGGGCAAAGGGCGACATTCTTCGATAAAAACGTCGCCGATTGGCCAATGCGCACCGGAGGGCACCGATCCTGCGACTGTCCGCACCGCCAACGGCAACCCGCCATCAGTCAGTCGCTTGGAGCACATATCGACGCTCGTGACTCAAGCCCATATACAGCGCGATGCACATCGCCAGAAGGACCAGGGTGAACGGCAGACCCACGCTGATCGCAGCCGCCTGCAATGCACCCAGCGCATCGGCGCCACCACCGAACAGCAAGGCACCCGCAATCAGGCCCTCCATCGTCGCCCAGAAGATTCGCTGCGGCACCGGCGCGTCGAGCTTGCCCCCGGCCGTAATGCTGTCGATCACCAGCGATCCCGAGTCCGACGACGTGATGAAGAACACAAGCACCAGCACAATCCCGAGAAATGAGGTCAGGGTCGCCAACGGGAGATTCTCCAGCATCTGGAACAGGGCCAGTTCCACGTCCGAGATGCCGTTGGCCAGCTGGCCGATACCGGCCATGACCTGTTCGAGGCCCCCGCCTCCGAACGCCGTCATCCACACGGCCGTTACCAGCGTCGGGATCAACAACACCGCGATGATGAACTCGCGCACCGTCCTGCCCTTCGAGACCCGCGCGATGAACATGCCGACGAAAGGCGACCACGATATCCACCACGCCCAGTAGAACACCGTCCAACCATGGTAGAAGGTCTGGTCTTCACGGCCGATCCAGTTGCTCAACGGGATTACGTTGTTCAGATAGGCCGCAGCGGTTCCATACAGGCCGGAGAAGATGCCGAAACCGTGGCCAACGATGATGACGAACAGCAGGAGCAACAACGCCAGGCTCATGTTGATGTTGCTCAGGATCTTGACCCCGCCGTCGAGACCACGCACGACCGACACGATGGCGACGCCTGTCACGGCGATGATGATCCCGATCTGCGTATTGATGGTGTTCTGCACACCAAAAAGATAATTGAGACCCCCAGCCGCCTGTTGCGCGCCAAAGCCGAGTGACGTCGCGAGGCCGAAGATCGTCGCCATCACGGCAACGACGTCGACGACGTGCCCGAACCAACCCCAGGAACGATCCTTGATGAACGGAAAGAATGCCGAACGAATCGTCAGCGGCAGACCCTTGTTGTAGGTGAAGAACGCCAGAGACAACGCGACGACGGCGTAGATCGCCCACGGG